>JAYTAM010000428.1:0-12146 GCA_043737505.1 Thermoanaerobaculia bacterium | reverse complement strand
TCGAGATCGGTGGAGCGCTTGGCGATCGCCGCGATGCGCTCCCGCAGACGTTCGACTCCGGCGACCGCCCGGCCCACGGCGGCGGCGCCCTCGTTGCCAGTGGCCTCGCCCAGGCGCGCGAGCTCGGCCTGCGCTTCGGCATTGCCGGCAATCTGGGTGGCGGTCTGCGCCAGCTCTTCCATGGCGGCGGTGATCTCGACCACCGAGGCCGACTGCTGCGACGAGCCGGCGGCAAGCTCGGAAGCGATCCGCTTGACCGCGCCGGCGGCGCCGGCGACCTCGACCGACGAGCTCTGGATCCGCGACGCCAGCACCTCGAGCGGCGCGAGCGCCTCGCCCAGCGGCACGGCGAGGGCGGGCGGCAGGGCAACGGCGATCGCCTTGGCGCGCACCAGGTCGGCCGCCGCGAGCTCGTCGAGCGAGGCGATGAGCCGCCCGCGGTCGGCCTGCTTCGTCGCCCGCAGGGCGAAGCTGCGCCGGATGGCCGGCATGCCGACGGCGACCACCACCGCCGCGAGCAGCAGCGCTGCGGTCGATCGCCAGGAGGTGGCGGAGCGCGCCTCGGCGACGGCGACGAGGACCACGGCGAGGAACGCGAGCACCACCGGCGCGAGAGGCAGGGCGCTGCGCAGGGCGTAGCGATTCATCATGGCGGACCTCCGGCTTGCGCCATGAGCAGGATCGGTTCGCCGCCGTGCATCGCCAGCCCGCTCGAACCGCGCGGAAGAAAGCGGCGCAGTCGTCGGGAGAGCGGGCGAATCTGGAGCTCTCCGGCGAGGGTCAGAACGGCGTCGACGGCGAGGCTCCCGCCATTCGCCAGCCGCACCTGGTAACTGGGCGCGACTTTGACGATGCTGGCCACTGCCGCCGCGTCGAGGCCCCAGAGAACTCCGTCGCGTCGAACGACCAGGAATCCGCCGGTCATGCTTCGACTCCCAGCTGCTCGGTGTCGACGACCAGCACCGGGCGCCCCCCCACCAGGGCTTGGCCGAGCGCGAGCGCAGAGGAGTCGAGCTCGGTCACTTCGATCGCGTCGTCGACCCCCAGGCCGATGAGCTCGCGCTCTTCGCCGCTCCCGAGCCAGGTCACCACGGTCACCAGCGGGCGCGAGCCGTGACGGGGCTGGCCCAGTAGCTGCGCCAGGTCGAGAACGGCGAGCGGTTCGCCGGCGAACTCGGCCAGGCCAATCAGGCCGGGCCCGGCTCCCGGCAGCGGATGGAGCCTCGCCCCGCGGACGACCCGCCGCACTGCGATCGCCGGCAGCGCTGCGATCCGGTCGCCCACCCGGACGAGCAGATAGGGAGTGGAGGCGCTCATGCGCCGATCTCCGTCCAGTGCCGCACGTTGACATCGAACTGCACCACCGCCACGGGCTTTCCGCTGGCGTCGCAGCGGGCGATCGCCACCATGATGCACGGCTCGCCGGACATCACCGAGCGCTGCGGCGGCGTGACCACCGCGCGCGAGCTCTCCATCGCCTTCCGGAACCACGGGCGGTCAGCGAGGTTGCGGCGCCGCAGCTCCTGCAGCGCCTCGGCGCTCGTCTCCCGGAGGTCGCGGGCGATCTGCGTCGCCACGACCTTTCCCGTCGGATCGACGATGCAGCCGCACTCGACGAATGGGGCGGCGCCGACGAGCTCGTCGATCAGCTCCTGGGCGCTCCCTTCGCCGATCGCGCTGCTCCCGGCGGAGGCCGGAACGCGGGCAGCCCAGCTGTGCACCATCCGTTTGAGCGAGCGAGGAGAGTCGAGGTGGAAGGTCTGCGCCAGTAGCTGGAGGTCGAGGCCGACACCGCGCAGACGGCCAGAGGTGGCGGAGAGTTGCGAAAGGTCGCGCGACATCCGCTCGACGACCTGGTGGAGCTCGCGCAACGTCGAGAGGACCTCCTCGGTGGCGGAGGTCTGCTGTCGCGTCACCGACGAGATCTGTTGCGCGGCCTCGGAGCTCGCGCGCAGCGAGGCGCGCAGCGTGGCGAGCGCTCCGGTCGCCGCGCGCGCCTCTTCGAGCACCCGCGCCGCCTCCTTGCCGCCCTCCTCGGTGGCGACGACGGTCGAGCGGATGGCGCTCGCGAACTCCTCGACCTGACTGCGCACCGAGGCCACCGAGTCGCGCACGCGCTCGGCCAGAACGCGAACTTCGCCGGCGACGATCGCGAACCGGCGCCCTCTGCCGCCCGCCGCCGCCGCTTCGAGCGCCGCGTTGAGCGACAGGAGATGCGTCTCCTGCGCGATATCGCTGATCAACTCGAGAACCCGGAAGATTTCGCGCGACCGCGTGCCGAGCGTGTCGGCCCGGACGGTGACGTCGGCGATGCGGCGTTCGACCGCGCCGACTCCCGCAACGGCTTCGGCGACCGCCTCGGAACCTGCGGCACCTTCGCTCTCGGCGGTGATGACCAGCTGGTTCTGGCGCTCGGCATGCTCCGAGATCTCGGCGGCGGTGCGCGAGAGCTCCTCCATGGCGGCGGTCACTTCGCCGGCCGCGGCAGCCTGCTGCGCCGAACTTGCCGCGAGGAGCGTCGAGCCGCGCTCGACACCTTCGGCCGCTCCGGCTACGGAGTGCGAGTTCGCCTGCAGCTGTTCGACGCGTGTCGCGAGCCCGGCGACCGAGCGCGCGACCGCGGCGGCGAGGTCGGAGTCGAGGGTCCGCGCGAGCTCGCCGGCGCGGAGCAGGTCTCCGTCTCCGAGTTGGCGGAAGACCCCGATGAGGCGGGCGCGCAATCCCGTGCGCGGGTCGCTTGCGCGGGCGGAAAGCTCGAAAGCGAGGATGAGCGCGGCGCAGGCGAAGGCGAACGAGTGAAAGAGCACCAGCAGAAGTGCGCCCCCGGCCGCGCGACTCGCGCCGGCAAGGAGCCACCCTCCGGCCGCCCAGACCGCGACCAGCAACAGCGCGGGCACGAGCAGCGACCCGGACTCGAACCGCGTTCCGGTCGCCCGGTTCATGCGACCCCTGGCCGGGTCGAGGTCGATCCGCTGCGAGATTCCACGGTCGAGGCTCCTTCGAAGAACTCGCATCGTCGCCCAGAACGCCGGTGGATGCAAGGCCGGCGGCCCGCCATCGTCGCGGCGATCGGTTGAAAGCCCGCCATCGTTCGTCTACACTGGCGTGGTCCCGTGAAGCCCAAGAAGATCCTCGTCGTCGACGACTCCGACCTGATGCACCGCATGTACGGGGTGATGCTCCGCGGAGGCGGACTGGTGGGCGCGCGCGACGGCGAGGAGGCCCTGGCGACGATCGTTGCCGATCCCGAGATCGATCTCGTCCTGCTCGATATCAACATGCCGAAGATGAACGGCTTCGAGGTGCTGCACGAGCTCGGGCTACGCGGCCTGGTGCCGGCGCTGCGCGTCATCGTCGTCACGACGGAGGGCCGCGACGAGGACGCCCGGCGCGGCCTCGCTGCCGGCGCTGCGGCCTACCTGACGAAGCCGTTCCGCGCCGACGAGGTACGCGCCGCGATCGCCGCGTTGCCGGAGCCGGCGTGAAGCCCGAGCCGGCCTCCGCGGCGCACGAGCCGCTCGTCGATCAGCTGCGCGACGCCCTGGGACGCGCGAGCGAGCTGGTGGCGCGGCTGTCGACGACGCTCGCCTCCGCGGCGCGGGGCGAAGCGGAGCTCTTCTCGGAGCCCCAGGCGCCGCCGGTCGCCGACCGGCTCGAGCGCGAGCTCGACGAGGTGCGGGTCGACATGCAGGAGATCTCGGGGCGCCTCGTCGATACCGAGCACCAGCTCGACCGGCTGATGAGCCTCTACGTCGCGACCTACCAGCTGCACGCCTTTCTCGATCCGCGCCAGGTCTCATCCGCCATCGCCGACATCGCGGTCAACCTCCTCGGTGCGGAGCGCTTCGCGCTGCTCCTGCTGCGGGACGATGGCCCCGAGTTCGAGATCGCCTTTTCGCAGGGGACTACGGCCGAGGAGACGCCCGGATTCGGCGGCGCCTCTTACTCCGGCGGCGATCCGATCTGTGACGCAGCCCTTTCGGACGGCGCGCTGAAGCTCGGCCCGACCCCGGGGTCGAAGACGATTGCCGCCGTTCCCCTCAAGATCCAGGATCAGGTCGTCGGTGCCCTGGTCATCCTCAAGCTGTTCGATCACAAGCCGGTGCTGCGGCCGGACGACCGCGATCTACTCGATCTGCTCTCGGCGCACGCCGCGTCGGCGCTCTTCGCTGCCCGCCTGTTCGCCGCCAAGGACCGCAAGCTCCGCACGCTCGAGAGCCTCGTCCGGCTCGCCCGCCGCGACGAATAGGTCGCCTGTCGTACCCGGGCGCCCCGCGGTAGAGTTCGCCGCCATGTTCCTCCGCAAGCTTCTGCGCTTTGTCCTCGTCGTCGTGCTGGTGACGACGGCGCTCCTCGTCGCCGGGTTCTACTGGTTGAAGTCGCGCGGACTGCCGCAGCGAGCGGGCGCGGCTGCGCTGGCGGGCCTCACGGCGCCGGTCGACGTACGCTGGGACCGCTGGGCGATGCCGTACGTCGAAGCGAAGTCGGCGGCCGACGCGACGACGGCGCTCGGCTGGCTGCACGCCAACGACCGGCTCTTCCAGATGGAGATCTCCCGGCGCGCGGCGGCGGGGCGGCTTTCGGAGCTGTTCGGCGAGCGCGCGCTCTCCTTCGACAAGAAGGTGCGACGGCTGCGCATCTACACCTCCGCGGAGAAGCTGGTGCAGGCGGCCTCGCCGGAGAGCCGCGAGCTCCTCGCCGCCTACGCGCGCGGCGTGAACTCGTGGATCGAGGCTCACGAGGGGAACCTGCCGCCGGAGTTCCGGCTGCTCGGAGCGAGGCCCGAGGTGTGGCAGCCGGCCGACTCGATGGGCATCGTCTTTCTCATGGCCCGTCAGCTGTCGGCGATCTTCGAGCCCAATGAAGAGGAGCTCATGGGCTTCCTGCGCGAGCTCGGCGCCGATCGCGCGCGTGAGCTCGCCGGGACGCCGCAGGCGCAGGTGTTCGACGAGGTCAAGCGCCTCGCCGACGAGACTCCCGCCGCCGGCGAAGCAGCGGCGGCGAATCCGGAAGGTTCGGGTCTCGGCAGCAACAACTGGGCGGTCGCGCCGGGGCGCTCCGCTTCGCGTTCGGCCCTGGTGGCGAACGATCCGCACCTCGGATTGGGGCTTCCCGGAGTCTGGTACCAGGCGTCGCTGCGTTCTCCGGACTACGAGGCCTCCGGGATGACGATTCCCGGCGTGCCCGGCGTCGTCCTGGGGCGGAGCGCCCATCTCGCCTGGGCGATGACCAACCTCTACGTCGACGACGTCGACCTCTTCGTCGAACGGCTCGACGTCACCGGCACGAAGGTGCAGCGCGGGGACGAATTCGTGCCGATCGCCGTCGAAAGCGCGACGGTTCGCCTGGAGGACGGCGAAGAGGTCAGCTTCGAGATCCGGTCGACCGACCGCGGTCCACTGCTCGAGCCCGATCCGATCCACGGCCTGCCGGCGCGCAGCGTCGCCTGGTCCGGCTACGAGCCGGCCGATCAGCTGCTCGCGCTGATGAATCTCGCCCGCGCGAAGTCGATCGCCGAAGTGCCGGCCGCGGTCGCCCCGTACTCCTTTCCGCCGCAGAACCTGGTCGTCGGCGACCGCGACGGCCACATCCTGTGGACGCCGATCGGCCGGGCGCCGAACCGCTTCGGCTGGGACGGCCGCTTCCCGGCGCCGGGTTGGAAGAGCGAGGTCGGCTGGGCCGGGCTCCTGCCGGCGGCGGACAATCCCGTGCTCATCGATCCGCCGGCGGAAGCGATCGTGACCGCCAACAGCTTCCTGCCGGTTCCGCTGCCGGCCTGGTTCCAGGGCGAGTTCGACACGCCGTTCCGGGCCGATCGCATCCGCGAGCTGCTGACGATGAAGAACGACTGGACGCCGGCGACTCTCGCGGCGGTTCAGGGGGATGCGACCTCGCTGTGGGCCAGGTGGCTGGTGGCGCGCCTCGCCGGAGATCACGGCGGTGACGCCGCGAAGGCGTGGGTGGCGCTCAAGGGCTGGGATGGCGAGATGGGGGAGCGCGGCGCGCCGGCGCTCTTCGCGCTGGTCGAGCGCCAACTCCAGCGCATCGTCTTTCAGGACGAAGCGACCGCCGCGAATCTGGCGCGCTTCGGCACGCGCTGGCGGCTGATCCGGCTGTTCGATGGCGAAATGTCGGCTGACTGGTTCGACGACGTCTCGACGCCGTCGAAGGAAGATCGCGCGGCAGCGGTCGAGGAGGCGCTCGCCGCCGCCTGGCAGGAGGGCTCGAAGCGTTGGGGCGTCGACGTCGCGCAGTGGCCCTACGCCGCCATCCACAATCTGCAGCTCGACCACACCCTGAGCTCGGCCCCCCTGGTGGGTCGCTCCTTCAGCCGCGGTCCGTTTCCGCTCCCCGGCTCGTCGACGACGGTCCTCGCCTTCGGCGGACCGTGGGTGGGCGATGCGCTGGACGTCGACTACGGCGCTTCGATGCGGCTGGTCAACGACCTGGGCGACGCCGACCGCGCGGTCTCGATCCTCCCCGGCGGCCAGTCCGGTCACCCCTGGGACCCCCACTACGCCGACCAGCTGCCGCTCTACCTCCGCCTCGAAACCCGCCCCGTCCCCTGGACCGACGGCGCCATCGAACGCGCGACGGTCTCGCGGCTGAAGCTCACGCCGGGCAGCTGACACCCATGCGGGCGCGCGGCCCAAGAGTTTCCAGAAGGGCACTGTCTGCATCTCTGGTTGCGGGGTTGCTCACGGCGACCGCCTCGATGGGCCAGCTACGCCTCGGCGACGAGATCGTGCTTTCGCCGATCGCCTCCGGAGGCCTTCACGATCCCGAGGTGGGCGTTGCGGTCGATGGGTCTTTCTTCGTGTCCTGGCAGGAGAGTTCGTCTAGTGGAACGCAGCTCTCTGGTCGAGCCTACGATCCGAACGGGCAGCCTCGAGCGGCTGCAGTACAAATGGAAGAGGGTTCTCCGGAAGCTTTTCACGAATCAAGCCCATCGATCTCCTTCGATCCGCGAGGCGAAGTTTATCGAGTTGCCTGGACGAGCTACGGCGGGGTACCCAACAACCGTGTTCGTACGCGAAGGCTGTCCCGCGAAGGTGAACCGTCCGGCGCAGAGCACACAGTGCAGAGCGATGCCTTTACGCCGGCGGTAGGGGTATCGGGGACGGAGCGCTGGATCGCTGCCTGGGTCAGCGGCGAGCCGAATGGGATCGACGTTTCCGCTCATGTTCAGGTCTTCGAAGGCGAGATCCCTTTGGCTCCACCGCAGCGCCTGAATCAGGAGACGTTCGGGTACTACTCTGACGTGCGCGCCGCGACCAGCCCGCTCGGAGGATCGGTCGTCATGTGGCTCGCCGACTACGACCGGACAATCGAGCCGGTGGTCAGGGGGCGTCTCGTTTCCCGAGAGGGGGCACTGGTCGGCTCGGAGTTGGGGGTGGCCTCGGCAAATGCGGGTCCGCAATTCCTGTGCGACGTCGCGATGGACTCCACGGGGCGATTTGTCGTCGCCTGGGAGCAGAGCGACCCGCAAGCGGAAGGAGGCGTCAACCTATACGCGCGCCGGTTCGATTCAGCTGGCATCCCTCTGGGCGAGCCGTTCCGGGTGCCGACGGAGAGCGCTGGCGCGCAGTATGACTGCGATTTGGCGATGAACCGGGAAGGAGACTTCGTAGTCGCCTGGAAGCATGACCTGGGCACTTCCCTGGATCTGGAAGACCTGTACGTCCGTGCCTTTCGCGCGGATGGCTCGGCCTATGGTCCTGCAGTGAGGGTCGATGAGCCGCGGCCTCCGGACCTGTTCTGGCTCACCGGTCACCCTTCGGTTTCAATCAACGACGCCGGAGTCTTCGTCGTCGCCTGGGAAGGAAAGCCGTCCAGCCAGGTGCAGCAGATCTTCGCCCGCAAGTTCGTGCTGCCGTGCTCGCCGTCGGCAACTTCCCTTTGCCTGTCCGAGGGGCGATTTCGGGTGCATACGGACTGGTGGGTGCGTGACGAACGCACCCGCGACGGGAGTTCGCTCCCAATCCGCGACGAGACCGGCGGATTCTGGTTTTTCGCTGTCGACAATCCCGAAGTCATCGTCAAGGTGCTCGACGGGTGCGGATCGAACGGGCACCACTGGGTCTATGCGGCTGGGTTGACCGATGTCGAGGTGCACCTCTCGGTGACGGACACCGAGACCGGCGAGATCTGGGCTCGTGTCAACCCCTGGCAGACCGGTTTCGCTCCTCTTCAGGACATCGAGGCGTTGGCGGGCTGTCCCGACGGCAGGGTCTCACTTGCTCGCGAAACGAGACCGCAGCCCAGCGGTGGCTCGTTCCCTTCGCATTCGAGGAGTTTTTCCGCCGGCCGGCTCCCGGTCGGCGGAGAGTCTTGTTCGCCGGACTCGACGACCCTTCGCCTCGCAGACGGACGCTTCGAGATGGCGGCGACCTTTCAGAGTTGGACGGGTGGGGCGATCCCTGCCAGCGCAGTCTCCCTCACCGCGGAGAGCGGTATGTTCTGGTTCTTCGCGCCGGAGAACCTGGAGCTCTTCGTGAAGATCGTCGACGCGTGCGCCGAGTTCGACCACTTCTGGATGTTCGCCGCCGGGCTGACGAACCTGGGCGTAGAGCTCACCGTTCGGGATCTTTGGGCAGACGAGACCGAGGTTTACCCCAGCGCCGTCGGCACAGCCTTTCCCCTCATTCGCGATACCGGGAGGTTCGCCACCTGTGCCGCCCAACCGGCCCTGGCGCCGGCGCTATGATCCTCTTTCTGAGATTCTGCGCGGGCTGAGAGGATCGGCGCGCGGACCCTTCATCGGAGCCTTGCACGGGGAGCAAGATGCGCAGGAGCCACGGAACTGCCAGATCGGGTAGCCGCCTCGGCGGGATTCTTTTCGCCCTCGCGACCTTGGGATCCACAATGGTGGGCGCGAGCGCCGAGTCCTCGGAGATTCCTTCGGCGCTGCCGAAGGGCCATCTCGTCCTCAACGGCGGCGGGGGAGAGTCGGATCCGTTCTGGCCGCGGATCTTCGAGCTGGCGGGCGGGAAGGATGCGGCGATCGTCATCCTGCCGACGGCCTCCGAGCGCGCCGAGACCGGGCAGGAGTACGTTGACGAGTTGAAGGCGATGGGTGCTTCGGGGATGCGCGCGATCGAGCTCCGCACGCGCGAGGACGCTTCGAAGCCGGAGTTTCTCGCCGCGCTCGCGGCGGCCAAGGTCATCTTCTTTTCCGGCGGCGACCAGAGCCGGATCACCGCCGCGATTCTCGGCACGCCGGCCGAAGCGGCGATCCGCAAGGTCTACGACGACGGCGGCGTGCTCGCCGGAAGCTCCGCCGGACTCGCCTGCATGAGCCGCGTGATGCTCACCGGCGAGGGGGATTTCACGGTGGTTCGCGGGGGAAACGTCGAGACCAAAGAGGGTCTGGGCTACGTCACCGAGGCGATCCTCGATCAGCACTTCGTCGCCCGTCAACGGCAGAACAGGTTGATCTCCGTCGTCCTCGAGCATCCGGAGCTGCCGGGGATCGGCGTCGACGAGCGGACCTCGATCTGGATCCGCCCCGACCGCACCTTCGAGGTCATGGGCGAGGGCTGGGTGATGATCTTCGATGCCCGGAAATCCGTCGTACGCAGCGACCGCAGCAGCCGTGTCGACCAGAGCGATGGGAGTCCGGGCGCCGGCGCGGCGATTCAGCCGAAGCTCGCCACGGACGAGCTGCTGACGCGGATCCTGGTGGCCGGAGACCGCTTCGACCTGCGCACCGGAAACGTCCTCGGCGCGAAGTAGCTCCGACTCCTACCAGCGCGTCCATCCCACCGCGCGCTTACCAGCGCGTCAATCCGACAGCGCGCTTACCAGCGCGCTTTGCGGGTGCGCTTGAACGACGGAGCGGCGCCGGCGCGCTCGGTGTAGGGCTCGACCCCGGGCGTGGTGCAGCGCGGCAGCGGCTGGGTGATCGCCGCTTCGATATCGCGGATCTTCTCCTTTTCCATCCAGCTGGCGATCGACGACACCAGCCCGGTGGCGTTGCCGCGCGCCGTGCGTCCGGCGCGGTGGACGTAGTCCTCGACCGTTTCGGGCAGGTCGTAGTTGATGATGTGCTGGATGCCCGGCACGTCGAGGCCACGCGAAGCGATGTCGGTGGCGATCATGATCCGGTGCTGGCCCTCGCGGAAGCCGTCGAGCGAGGCGATCCGTTCCTTCTGCGACAGGTCGGAGTGGATGCGATCGACCGGATGCCCTTCCCGCAGCAGGGCCCGATAGAGCCACTCGGCATCGGTCCGCCGGCGCACGAAGACCAGCGTCGAACCGAGCTCCTGGTTGAGGAGCGACAGGATGCACGGTTTCTTGTTGTCCGGATCGACCAGGTAGAGACGGTGCGAGATGCCGGCCGCGGCGCGCCCCGGCGGGATGATGTCGATGCGCAGCGGATCGCGCAGGAACTTCTGCGCCAAGCGCTCGATCGGCGGCGGCATGGTGGCCGAGAACATCAACGTGTGCCGGACCTTCGGCAGGTAGGCCAGGATGGCGTTGATCTGCGGCATGAAGCCCATGTCGAACATGTGATCGGCCTCGTCGAGCACCAGCTCCTCGACCTTGTCCAGCCGCACGGTGCGACGCTCGAGATGATCCAGGAGCCTTCCCGGGGTCGCCACGATGATGCCGGGCTTCTTGGCCAGCTCGTCCATCTGGTGCTTGATGTTGAGGCCGCCGATCAGCGACACCGTGCGCAGCCGGTGGCTGGCGCCGAAGTAGTCGAGAAAGGCCTTGGTCTGCAGCGTGATCTCGCGCGTGGGCGAGAGGATGAGCCCGCGGATCCCGCCTCCGGGCTGGATGCGCTGGGCGAGCGGGATGGCGAAGGCGGCGGTCTTGCCGGACCCGGTCTCGGCCAGGCCGAGGATGTCGCGTCCGGCGATCGCCTGCTCGATGACCGCGGCCTGAATCGGCGTCGGATGGATCCATCCGAGCTCCGCCACGGCGAGCCGCAGCTCGTCCGTCATACCCAGATCATCGAAGGAGCGGGAGGTCTCTGGAACCGGATGTTGAGGGAGGGAGGCTTCTTGCATTCCCGCCCATTCTATTCTGCTTCTGGAAAGAGCTCCGTCTGGGGGGTCTCGGGCAGTTCGTCGACGAAGTTCGACAGGCCGACTCCGGCGAGGCGGAAGCGAGTTCCGGCGCTCTCGACGAACTGGTCGAGGAGCGCGATCGCGAAGCCCGCCAGCTCCCGGGCATCGGCCGGTGGGGACTCGGGCGTCCGGCGGCGGGAGAGGGAGCGGAAGTCGCCCGTCTTGAGTTTCACCGTGACCGTCCGGCCAACCCGTTCGCGCCGGCGGGCGGCTTCCCAGACCCTGAGCGCGAGGCGCTCGAGCGAAACGGCCAGGGCTTCGATCGGCAGGTCGTTCTCGAAGGTGGTCTCGGCGGAGATCGACTTCACCGGGCGCTCGCTGACCACCGGGTGGTCGTCGATCCCCAGGCTAAGCTCGTGCAGACGGCGGCCGAACTTGCCGAAGCGCAGCTCGAGATCGAGCAGGGAGCGTCCCCGTAGGTCGCCGACGGTGGCGATGCCCATCGTGGTGAGCGCCTCGCCGGTGGTCTTGCCGACCCCCGGAAGCTTGCCGACCGGAAGCGGCGCGAGGAAGGCTTCCACCTCCTGGGGGCGGATGACGAAGAGGCCGTCGGGTTTCTTCCAGTCGGAGGCGATCTTGGCAAGGAACTTGTTGGGCGCGACGCCGGCCGAGGCGGTGAGGGCGGTCTCTTCGCGGATCTCGCGCCGGATGACGCGCGCCGTCTCGGTAGCCGTCGTGATGCCCGTCAGCTCTTCGGTCACGTCGAGGTAGGCCTCGTCGAGCGACAGTGGCTCGACGAGAGCGGTATGGCGCAGGAAGATCGCCCGCACCTGCCGGGAGGCCTCCTTGTAGCGGACGAAGTCGGGCGGAACGAAGATCGCCTGCGGGCACTGACGCTGCGCCGTGATCGCGGCCATCGCCGACCGGATGCCGAACTTTCTCGCCTCATAGGACGCCGCACAGACCACCGACCGCGGCCCCGTCCATGCGACCACGACCGGCTTCCCCCTGAGCTCCGGCCGGTCGCGCTGCTCGACCGAGGCATAGAAGGCGTCCATGTCGACGTGGACGATCTTCCTCATGGAGCGCAAATCTAGCGTAAAACAACATCCGGGGACACCTTGCGGGGAC
>JAYTAM010000427.1:0-5282 GCA_043737505.1 Thermoanaerobaculia bacterium | reverse complement strand
CCGAGTTCGATCTCGTCGGCACGCGCGATCCGTCGCCCTGGCTGGCGGCGCCGGCGGCGCTCGAGCTGCTGGCCGAATTCGGCGCCGACGAAGTGATGGCCTACAACCACGACCTCGCCTTCCAGGCCGGGGAGCGCCTGGCGGCGCGCTGGGGGACCGAATTCCGCACCCCGCGCTCGATGGTCGCCTCGATGGTCTCGGTACCGTTGCCGGCGCGCTTCGGCGGTGGCGCCGCCGCTGCGGCGCGCCTGCGCGATCTGTTGCTCTTCGAGGAGCGCATCGAGCTCCACATCGCCGACCGCGGCGACCGGCTCGCGGCGCGAGTGGCGATCCAGATCTACAACGACCTCGCCGACGTCGATCGTCTCGGCGAGGCGATCTCCAGACGCTGAAACGCTAGAGGGGAACCGCCCGCCATGGCCAGACTCTTGTTGCTCTCCAATTCGACCAACCACGGCGAGGGCTATCTCGCTCATGCCGCGAAAGAGATGCTGGATCTGCTCGGCGATCGGCAGCGGATCCTCTTCGTGCCGTTCGCGCTCGCCGACCGGGCTGCCTATACGGCGAAGTTCCGCACCCGGCTCGCGGAGCTCGATCGAGGAGTCGACGAGCTGGTGGCCGACGCGACCGGGCTCCGTCAGATAGAGACTGCGCAGGCCGTCTTCGTCGGCGGCGGCAACACCTTCCGCCTGTTGAAAACGCTCCAGGAGGCGGAGCTCCTCGACCCGCTGCGCGCGCGGGCGCTCGCCGACATGCCCTACATGGGTGCCTCGGCCGGCATCAACCTCGCCGGTCCGACGATCCGCACCACCAACGACATGCCGATCGTCGAGCCGCACGGATTCGACGCGCTGGGGCTTGTCCCCTTCCAGATCAATCCCCATTTCCTCGACAATCCGGTGGATTCGACCCACATGGGGGAGACCCGCGAGCAGCGGCTCGCCGAGTTCCACGAGGAGAACGCGACGGCGGTCGTCGGCCTGCGCGAGCGCGCCTGGATCCGGGTGGAGGGGTCGCGCGCCTGGCTCGGTGGCGAGCGCGGGGCGCGTATCTTCCGGGGCGGAGCCGCTCCAGAAGAGCGCGGCACCGGCGCTTCGCTCGACGATCTGCTGTGACAGCGCGCCACCGCGCCACCGACGGTTCGAGAATCCGGAATCGACGCGTCAGCGGCCACAGCACGCGCAGCGGCGATCCAAAAAACTCAGCCACGACGACGGCGCGGCCGAAGCGGAAGTTCTTTTTAGTTTGAACGGGAATGAGGACAACATGCTTCTAGAGATCCAGAATCTGCACGCCAACGTCGACGGCCGCGAGATCCTGCGCGGCATCGACTTGAAGGTCAATCCGGGCGAAGTTCACGCCATCATGGGGCCCAACGGCTCCGGGAAGTCGACCCTCGCCCAGGTCCTCGCCGGCCGGGACGCCTACGACGTCACCGAAGGCAAGGTGCTCCTCGACGGCCAGGATCTCCTCGACATGGCGCCCGAAGAGCGCGCCCGCGAAGGGGTCTTTCTCGCCTTTCAGTATCCGGTCGAGATCCCCGGGGTGTCGAACACCTACTTCCTCAAGGCGGCGGTCAACGCCGTGCGCAAGCACCGCGGCCAGACCGAATACGACGCGATGGACTTCCTCAAGCTCGTCAAGCAGAAGGTGAAGCTCGTCGGCCTCGACGACTCGCTCCTGCAGCGCCCGGTCAACGAGGGCTTCTCGGGCGGCGAGAAGAAGAGAAACGAGATCTTTCACATGGCGGTTCTCGAGCCGCGGCTGTGCATCCTCGACGAGACCGACTCCGGCCTCGACATCGACGCGCTGCGGATCGTCTCCGAAGGCGTCAACACGCTGCGCTCGCCGGAGCGCTCGTTCGTCGTCATCACCCACTACCAGCGTCTGCTCGAGTACATCGTGCCTGACTTCGTGCACGTTCTGCTCGACGGCCGCATCGTCCGCTCGGGCGGCCGTGAGCTCGCGCTCGAGCTCGAGGCCAGGGGCTACTCCTGGCTCGAGGACGAAGCCGCCGTCGGCGCGCGGTCCTGAGGCGGCGGCGATGAGCTCGACCACCGACGTGAGCGAAGCGAGTACGACATCCGGGGTGTCCGCGGCCCCGGCGGCGGAGTTTTTCGCCGGCGAGTTTGCCCGCGCTGCGCTGGCGCAGAATGCTGAGACTGCCGCGAGCGCCGGCGAGCCGAGTGGACGGCGGATGCTGCGCGACCGCGCCTGGAGCGAGTACTCCCGACAGGGGTTGCCGACGCTGCGCCAGGAGGAATGGCGCTTCACCAACGTCGCACCGGTGGTGAAGACCGCTTTTAGGCGGCCGCAGCCGGTCGACCGGGTAGCGCTCGCCGCCGGGGTGGCGGACTTTCGCCTCGCCGGTACGGTCGAGCTGATCTTCGTCGACGGGCGCTTCGACGCACAGCTCTCGGCATCCGCGCTTCCGGCGGGCTTGACCGTCACCCTCGACGCCGGTTCGAGCCGCGAGGAGGCCCTCCTCGGCAGCGTCGCCGGAATCGAGACGCGGCCGTTCGCCGCCCTCGCGACGGCGCTCTTCGAGCAGGTTGCCTTCGTCGAGGTGGCGAAGGGAGCGGTGGTCACCGAGCCGCTCCATCTGCTCTTCTATTCGACGGCGCAGGAGATTCCGGGGGCGAGCTTTCCGCGCACCCTGATCCACGCCGGCGAGCAGTCGCAGGCGACGATCGTCGAGAGCTTTGCCGGCGCCGCCGACGCCGTCTACCTGACCTGTCCGGTGACCGAGATCGTCGCCGAGCCCGCCGCCGTCGTCGATCACTACAAGTTTCAGCGCGACAGCCGCGCGGCCTACCACTTGTCGGCGCTCGCCGTCGCCACGGCACGGGGCTCCAACGTTTCGACGCACTCGTTTTCGCTCGGTGGCGCGATCGTCCGTCACGACATCCAGGCACGGCTGGCGGGTGAAGGGAGTGAGGCGACCCTGAACGGCCTCTATCTCGTCGACGGCCGACAGCTCTGCGACACCCACATGCGCGTCGATCACGTCGCAGCACACTGCAACAGCCACGAGCTCTACAAGGGGATCCTCGACGGCCGTTCGCGAGCCATTTTCAACGGCCGGATCTTCGTCCACAAGGGGGCGCAGAAGACCGACGCCAAGCAGACCAACCGCAACCTCCTGTTGTCGGACGACGCGCTGGTCAACACCAACCCGCAGCTCGAGATCTTCGCCGATGACGTCAAGTGCACCCACGGCTCGACCGTCGGGCAGCTCGACGACGACGCCATCTTCTACCTGCGCTCGCGCGGCATCGGAGCCGAGGCGGCGAAGAGCCTCCTGACCTACGCCTTCGCCAGCGATCTGGTCGAGCGCGCCAAGGTCCCGGCGCTGGCACGCGAGCTCCGCGAGTTCCTCTTTCACTGGATTCCGCAAGGCGATGTCGTCCGCGACGCCGTCTGAGGCGCTGGCTGCGCAAGCGCCGACTCTCGACGTCGAGCGCGTGCGGGCCGATTTCCCGATTCTCGCTCGCCGCATCGGCGACCACCCGCTCGCCTACCTCGACAACGCGGCGACGACCCAGAAGCCGCGCCAGGTGGTCGCGGCGATGGAGCGCTTCTACGCCGAGAGCTACGGTTCCGTCGCCCGCGGCGTGCATCAGCTCTCCGCCGAGGCGACGCGTCTCTACGAAGCGGCCCGCGGCCGGGTGGCGGAGTTCCTCGGCGCGGCCTCACCCGCCGAGGTCGTCTTCGTGCGCGGCACCACCGAGGCGGCGAATCTGGTCGCCTGGAGCTTCGCGCGCCCGCGGCTTTCCCCGGGCGACGAGATTCTGCTCACCGAGCTCGAGCACCACTCGAATATCGTCCCCTGGCAACGCATCTGCGAGGAGCGTGGGGCGAGGCTCGCCGTCGTGCCGGTCGACGATCACGGCGAAGTCGACCCGGACGAGTTCTCGCGGCGGCTCGGTGCGCGGACGAAGTTTGCCGCCTTCGCCCACGTTTCGAACGCCCTCGGGACCGTTCTGCCGGTCGCCGAGCTCGTCCGCCGGGCGCACGCCCGGGGTGTGCCGGTCTTCGTCGACGGCGCGCAGGCGGCGCCACACCTGTCGCTCGACGTCGCCGCTCTGGGCTGCGACTTCTATGCCTTCTCCGGGCACAAGGTCTACGGCCCGACCGGCATCGGCGCCCTCTACGGCCGCGCCGAGCACCTGGCGGCGATGCCCCCCTGGCAGAGCGGCGGCGGCATGATCCGCAGCGTCGACTTCGAGCGCACCACCTACGACGATCCGCCGCGCCGCTTCGAGGCCGGCACTCCGGCTGCCGCCGAGGCGATCGGCCTGGCGGCGGCGCTCGACTACGTCACGGCGCTCGGTTGGCCGGCGATCGAGAGCCACGAGCGGATCCTGGTCGAGGCTGCGCTCGAAGCGCTCGAGGCGATCCCCGGCCTCCGCTTCATCGGCCGGCCGCGCGAGCGCGCCGGAGTCGTTTCGTTCGTCCTCGACGGAATTCACCCGCACGATCTCGGCACCGTTCTCGATCACTTCGGCGTCGCGGTGCGAGCGGGCCACCATTGCGCCCAGCCGCTGATGCGCCGCTTCGGACTGCCGGCCACGGTGCGCGCCTCGTTCGCGATCTACAACACGCGCGACGAGGTGGCGGCACTCGCCAGCGCCCTCGACGGCGCGCGTGCGCTGTTCGCCCCTTCCGCCCCGCGAGAACACTGACGCCGATGAACGAGCTGCAGACGCTCTACCAGGAAGTTCTGCTCGACCATTACCGCAAACCGCGCAATTTCGGCCGTCTGGAATCGGCGACCGGCCATGCAGAAGGCCACAATCCGCTCTGCGGCGATCGCATCGCCGTCGACGTCGAGGTGGACCAGGGGCTTCTTCGCGGGGTGAAGTTCGAAGGTACTGGCTGCGCCATTTCGACCGCCTCGGCTTCGCTCATGACCGATGCCATTCAGGGGTTCAACACCGGCGAGATCGCGGCGCTCTTCGAGCAGTTCCGCAAGGCCGTCACCGGCGATCCGACGGCCGACCTCGAGCCGCTCGGCAAGCTCGCGGTTCTCTGCGGCGTCAAGGAGTTCCCGATGCGGGTCAAGTGCGCCACGCTCGCCTGGCATACCCTGGTCGCGGCCCTCGCCGGCGGCGGCAAGGTCTCGACCGAATAGCCCGGCTCCGACAACTCTCTCTCCCCCGGTTTCACGTGGTAGCGTGATTCGGGTTTCCTCTTTTTGCGGGAAGGAGTTCAGAGATCCGATCGATCGCAGCCGATCGGCTTCGATGGCTCGCCGTTCTGGCGACGATCACCTCGGTCGC
>JAYTAM010000426.1:0-2281 GCA_043737505.1 Thermoanaerobaculia bacterium | reverse complement strand
GAGGCGAGGAGCGTTCCCGAGAAGGTGAGCAGGATGGCAATGAGGCCGGGGATGAGGAGGTTCGCGCTCCGCGAGTCGGGGTTGAACAGCATCACCGGGTGCGGTACCAGGGGCGGTTGGCGCCGCCCGGTGGCGGCGGCCGCGCGCATCAGCTCGTCGAGCGAGCGCGAGAGGGCGAGGCCCGTCGCCGCGGAGAGTGCCTGCGAGGCGATCGACGAGTCCGAGCCGTCGATGAGCACCAGAACGTCGGCGCCTTCGCCCGACAGCCGCCGGCGCGCGAAGTCGGGAGGGATCTCGAAGCCCACCTGGGCGTGACCGGCGACGATCTCCTCGCGCAGCGCCTCGCGCGAGTCGACGTAGCCGACGACGTCGAAGAGGCTGGTGTTGACGAAGTCGTCGACGAGCGCCCGCGACGCCTGGGTGCGGCTCTGGTCGAGGACCACGGTCGGCACGTGGCGGACGTTGCTGTCGATGAGCCCGAAGAGAATGAGCTGGAACGCAGGCACCATGAGGGCGAAGCGCAGCGTCGCGCCGTCGCGCAGCATCTGGCGGGTTTCCTTGACCAGCACCGCGAGCACGCCGGACCGCGGTCTCATCTGGACTGGGCGCTCCGGCTCTTCTGGGATGCGGCGGTACCGCTTGCGCGGCCTGCGGCGGCGATACCCTCTTCGGACTGGATTCGGGTCAGGCGGACAAAGACGTCTTCGAGCGAAGGAGCGATCGGGCGCACATCGACGTCGGCCCCCGCTCCTGCAGCGAGGTCGGCGGCGACCTGGGCGTCGGACACGGCGGACTCGAGCAGCAGGTGCAGGGCGTTGCCGAAGATCGTGACCTCTTCGACGTAGGGCAGCGCGCGCGCCCGCTCCATGACCGCCGCGGCACCGCGGGCACAGACCGCCTCGACGCGCCGGTGCCCTTGAGGGGTCACCTCGGGCAGCGCGAGAAGCTCGTCGGGCCTCCCCTGCACCAGCATCTTCCCGAGGTAGAGATAGGCGACGCGGCCGCAGCGTTCGGCTTCGTCCATGTAGTGCGTCGTCACCAGAAGGGTTACGCCCCGACCGGCCAGGGTGAAGAGGAGGTTCCACAGCTCGCGCCGCGCCACCGGGTCGATGCCTGCGGTCGGTTCGTCGAGAAACAGAACCCGCGGCTCGTGCATCAGCGCCGCGGCGAGCGACAGGCGCTGCTTCCAGCCGCCGGAGAGCTTGCCGGCGAGGCGGCCGCGATACGGCTCGAGACCGGTGAGGCCGATCGCCCACTCTCGGCGCTCGTCGAGCCGGTCCCCTTCGAGGCCGTAGACGGCGGCGAAGAAGTCGAGGTTCTCGAGCACCGTCAGATCCTCGTAAAGCGAGAACTTCTGTGGCACGTAGCCGATGTGGCGGCGAATCTCCTCGCCGGCGGTAGTGACGTCCAGGCCGTCGACCCGCGCCCGCCCCTCGGTCGGGGCGAGCAGGCCGCAGAGAATCCGGATGAGGGTCGACTTGCCCGAGCCGTTGGGGCCCAGCAGGCCGAAGATCTCGCCGCGAGGTACCGAAAGAGAGACCTTGTCGAGAGCGCGAAAGGTCCCGAAGTCGCGTGAAACCCCGTCGACCTCGATGCCGAGCGGCGATTCGACCGCCTCGATCAAGCGCCTCCCCCCAGTCGGCCCGCGCCGCTCGCTCTGGTCACTTCGGTCGCTCCGGCCGCTGAGGTCGCTGCGGTCGCTGGAATCGCCGCCTTTGCCTCCAGCCAGACGGTCGCCGCCATGCCGGGCCTCAACTCCGGCGCCGGATCGAAGGTCACCTTGACCCCGAAGACCTGGTCGGAGCGCTGGTCGAGGGTCTGGACGTTGCGCGGCAGATACTCGGCGCGGTGGCGGATCTCGACCACCCGGCCGGCGAAGTCGCGCTGCGGAAAACTGTCGACCCGGACCCGCGCCCTCTGCCCGACCGCGACCTCCCCCAGCCGGGTCTCGGGGACGAAGACCCGCACCCAGAGCTCGTTCGGTTCGAGCAGGGTCGCCACCGGCTGATGGGGGGCGACGAGGTCGCCTGGCCGGAGCTCGAAGACCTCGATCCGCCCGGCGACCGGCGCCCGTACGGTCAGCTCCTCGCGCTGGCGCTCGAGAAAGGCGAGCTGCGCCTTCTGCCGGTCGAGCGCCGCCCGCGCCGCTGCCCGGTCCTGGCTGCGCGAGCCCCTGTTCGCCTCCTCCCAGTTCTTGCGGCTGGTCGCCTCGTGCACGAGTGCCCGGTCGTAGTCGGCGCGCCCGACGACGCCCTCCTTGAACAGCGCTTCGAGCCGGCCG
>JAYTAM010000425.1:0-5285 GCA_043737505.1 Thermoanaerobaculia bacterium | reverse complement strand
CTGGGGGAGAGCTGCTGATCGACCTGATGGCGTTGCTCGAGTTGCCCGTGCTGCTCGTGGCGCGGTCGACTCTGGGCACGATCAACCACACGCTCCTCTCGCTGGATGCGCTGCGGAGGCGCGGAGTCCCGGTGGCCGGTGTAGTCCTCAACGGCCCTGCGAACGACGACAACCGCCAGGCGATCGAGGACTATGGTGATGTTCGCGTCGTCGCCAGCGTGGAGCCGTTCGAGCTCTTGGTTGCCGGCCTCGCCGCCGCAGCGTCCGGATTCGACCCGTTGGGGGAGCTGCGCAGCCACCTCCTCCGCGCCTGACTCGGCCGACGTGTTTTCCATTACTGGAAAAAAGCGTGACAAGGTCCATAGGATGCAGCCCGTGAGTCACAGACCGAATCGCAGGTGCGTTGGCGGCGGCGGCTTCGTGCGTGGCCGGCCCTCGCCGTGAAGGAGCTCCGCCCGCCTCCCGAGTGGCTCGCGCTGGATCGGGCGCACGTCTGGCACCCGTACACCCAGATGCAGACGGCTCCGCCGCCGCTGCCGGTCGTTCGTGCCGAGGGAGTCTGGCTCGAGCTCGCCGACGGCCGGCGGATTCTCGACGGCATCTCCTCCTGGTGGGTGAATCTCTTCGGCCACAATCATCCGCGTCTGAACGCGGCGCTCGCGGCGCAGGCAGCCGAGCTCGAACAGGTGATCTTCGCCGGCTTCACCCACGAAGCGGCCGCGCGGCTGGCGGCTGAGCTCGTCGCTCTCGCACCGCCCGGTCTGTCGCGGGTCTTCTTCTCCGATGACGGCTCGACCGCGGTCGAAGTGGCGATGAAGATGGCGGTCCAGCAGTGGCGCCAGCGCGGTGAGGAGCGCCGAAAGCTCTTCGTCGCGCTCGACCATGCCTACCATGGCGACACCTTCGGCGCCATGGCCGCCGGAGGCGATCCGGTGTTTCACGGCGCCTTCGCCGACCTGCTGTGCGAGGTTCGACGGGCGCCGGTGCCGGCGTGCGAATCGGAGGTCGCCGCCGCCCTGGCGGCGCTCGAGGCGTTGCTCGACCGCGCGGAGGGCTCGGATGCCGAGGTGGCCGCCGTTATCGTCGAGCCGATCGTGCAGGGCGCCGGCGGCATGCGGATTCATCCGGCTTCGTTCCTTCGCGGCGTACGCGCAGCGACCCGGGCGCGCGGGTTGCCGCTCATCGCCGACGAGATCTTCACCGGTTTCGGCCGCACCGGGAAGATGTTCGCCTGCGAGCATGCGGGCGTTGCCCCGGACCTCCTCTGTCTCTCGAAAGGTCTCACCGGCGGCTACCTGCCGCTGGCCGCGACTCTCGCCAGCGAGGATATCTATGCCGCCTTTCTGTCGGAGCAGCGCGGGCGGGCCTTCTTTCACGGCCACTCCTACACCGGCAACGCCCTGGCCTGCGCGGTGGCGCGCGAGAGCCTCGCGCTCTTCGCCGAAACCGACTGCTTGACGCGCGTCGCGGCGCTGTCGCGGCTCTTCGCGCGCCGGCTGTCGGTGATCTCGGCGCTGCCGGGAGTCGCACGGGTTCGCGGCCTGGGCGCCCTGGCGGTGGTCGAGCTCGAGCCGGTGTCTGGAGGGGTAGGCGGGGCAGGAGGGCCAGGGGAGCGCGAGAGCGGCTATCTCGATGCGCGCGGGCCGCGGCTGGCGCAGGAGTTTCTCGACCGCGGCGTTCTGCTGCGCCCGCTCGGCAACGTGATCTATTTTCTGCCGCCGTACGCGATCTCAGACGAGGAGTGTCATCGCGTCTTCGACGTCATCGAGGAGACGCTCCTGGGCTCCCGTAGAATGGCCGCGCGATGACGCCTACCTACGCGATCCGTCTGGCCAAGCAGGATTTCAAGTTCTCGGTCGCTCACTTCACGATCTTCGGCCCTGCCAGAGCCGAGCCTCTCCACGGCCACAACTACCGCCTCGCCCTCGAAGTCGTAGGGGACGCCGTGGACGAGCTCGGACTGCTCGCCGACTGCGATCGGCTGAAACGCGCCGCGCGTGCCGCCTGCGCGGCGCTCGACGACAAGGTGCTGCTGCCCGAGGCCAGCTCCTTCCTGGCGGTGGGGCGGTCGGGGGTGGCCAAGGGCGGCCAGGCGGGAACGCTCGCCGTCCGCTTCGCCGACCGCGAGTATCGTTTCCCGGAGGACGAGGTGCTCCTCCTGCCGCTGGCCAATGTCACCATGGAGCTCCTCGCCCGTTGGGCGTGGGAGCGCATCGCCAAGGTGGCGAGAGGCGGTGCGGTGCAGAGCCTGATGATTGAGATCGAAGAGACGCCCGGCCAGTTGTGCCGCTACCGCGCTTCGCTCGCCGCCCCCCGCCCGACCAAAGGTCGGGCACCGCGCGCGCAGCGCGCCTGAATCGCCACTAGCGGCGAATCGCTATTGCGCGGCCTCTCCACGCCGCCGTTCGGCCGCGCGCGCGGTCGAGCATGGCGAGACCGACCGTCGCGGCGAGTAGCAGCGCATCGAGGGGAAAAAAGGCTCCAGTAAAGGGACTGTTTGCGGAGCCTTTGCGAGTCATTGCGGAGGCCATGGCGCCCCCCAAGTAGCAGGCCAGGAGTGCCCAGAAGTCTTTTCGCACCATGGCCGCGACCGTTGCACTCGCTGTGGGCAGCGCCAGCCCGACAGTGGCCCACGCTGCGGCGGGGCGCGCAGCGACGAAGAGGGCGAGATTTCTTCTCCAGCCGCGAAAAGTGGCGCCGAGGCCTCTGTACATACGGACGCGCAGGTCCTCTCCGGCGCGGCGGAAGCCGATGCGGAATCCTGCGCGGTGGAGGGCAGCGGCGAGCGCCACGTCGTCGAGGGGTTCGTGGGCGATGGCGGCGAAGCCGCCGATCGCGCGCAAGGCGTCGCTCTTGAGGAGGATGTATTGGCCATTGGCGATCGGCGTTCGGCCCTCGCCGCGGGCGTAAGGGCGCCAGTCGCCGAGCATCCGGTCGAGCAGCCCGAAGACCGCCGGGGTGAGGAGGGCCTCCCCCAACCCCCTGGTCTCTTGCTTGCCGGAGAGCGAGAGGGCGTCGAGCCCGTGCTCTGCCGCGGCGGCGTGCGCTCGGGCGAGGAGGTCGGGGGCGTGCCGGGTGTCGGCGTCGGTGAGCAGGATCCAGGGGGTGTCGACCGACTCGAATCCGCTGGCGAGCGCGTTGACCTTGCCGGCCCAGCCGGCGGGGAGCGGTCGGGCCGTGAGGGCGGTTACCCGTAGCTCCCGCGCCGCGAGCTCCGCCAGCAGCACCGGGGTGCGATCGGTCGAAGCGTCGTCGATGATGCGTAGGGCGGGTGCGCCGGCCTGCGCGAGAAGAGAGGCCGCGCACGCTGCCAGATTCTCCTCCTCGTCGCGCACCGGCAGGAGCACGGTCGTCGCCGGGTAGTCGGCGAGCGCGGGAGGCAGGACCGGCGCGCGTCGCCGGTCGAGAGCGATACGCAGCGCGAGGGCGATCCAGACCAGACCCAGCAGCAGCCCGGCCGCTGCGCTCCAGGGCACGGGGGGAATCAAAGGCTGGCGGGCAAGCGTGCCGCGAGGAGGTCGGCGACTTCGCCACCGGTCGGGAAGCGTCCGGCCTCCTTCTTCGAGAACAGCAGCTCGCCGTCGAGCATGACTTCGAAGACTCCTCCGCGGCTCTTGATCAGCGTCGGCTCCAGGCCGAATCGCTGTGCGATCTCAGCCGCCAGACCGGCGGCTCGGGAAAGATAGTTTCAAACGACGCAGTATTCGATCGTCAGTCGCGACATTTCAGGCTCCTTGGAGGTTCGACGGACTCGCCGCCGGCGGCCGGCGCGCGCAGATCGCGCCGGAGAAGAAACGCGGGTAGTGGTCGCGGATCCGCGCCAGGTCGGGAACGTCCGCGAACTCATGGAATCCGGTGGCGCCGAGGGCCTGCTTCCACTGCTCGGGAGTGAGGAAACCGTGCGAGGTGCGCACCTCCGGATCGAGGGCAACGTCCGTGAAGCTCGCCAGCTGCTCGAAGATGAGCTCGATCGGAATCGTCTGCCCGGGGAAGAGGCGCTGACATTCGCCGCCCACCAGCCAGCCTCCGGCGGCGAGCAGCGAGCGCAGCCATTCGAGGCTGGCGCGCAGGTCGTGGGCGATGTGCAGCACGTTCACCGCGAAGATGAGATCGAAGCCCGACGCCGGTACGCCCTGGCCGAGGGGCTCCCGATCGATGTCGTAGGCCTGCTCGGCGAGCGCGAGGCCGGGAAAACGCGCCCCGAGGGACCGCATCGCGCGGCGGCGCAGCATCGGGTTTGGCTCGGTAACGCGGTACTCGGCGATGTCCGCCATGCGCCCGGCCCTCTGGAGCTCGTCGAGCAGCGCCTCGGCCGCGCTGCCGGCACCGGCGCCGATCTCGAGGATTCTGAGCTTCGCCGGTCGGGCCGGAAGCCGAACCGAGGCAGCGATCGCGGCCATCCGGTTGTTCAGGGCGTAGAGCGGATTGGCGTTGTGGAAATACTCCGTCCACAACGGCATGCGGGCGCTGGTGAACAGGGCCTGCTCGCCGGTCAAGGCGCCGGTCAGCACCTTGGGAAAGGCTTCGCCGGCGGCGTCGAGGATGGCGAGCGTCGGGGCGTTCGCCGGATCGATGGCGAGCCCGAGTGCGCGCAGCTCGGCCAGGTCCGGGGCGGGGAAGGGCTGCGCCAGGCGATAGATCGAGCCGTTCTCGCCCCGGACGCGTTCGAGATGGCCTGCCTCCGCCAGCCGTGTGAGCAACCAAGCGAGGGCCGGGCTGGCCTCGGCCGGATAGCCGCGGTCGCGCAGGATCGCCTGCGCGGTGGTGCCTGAGCGGAGCTCGGGCGCGAGCGCCAGGCGCTCGGCGATCGCCACCGCCCAGTCCGAGACATAGCGCTCCACCAGTTCGCACGATTGATAGAGCCGGTCGGTGAACAGGTCGCGGGGGATTTCGCCGAGCAGCTCGTCCACCGCGGGGTTGCGCGGCGGCGGCAGGAAGGGGTTCAGCATTCCCCTCATTCTAGCTTGCCCGCACGGCCCGGGGGCCGAATCGAAATCGACCGGCGCGCTGGGTTAGGATCGATGCGATGACCGAGAAAGAACCGCCAGAGGGGACCGCCCTGGAGTCGCGGGTCGAGCGCATCGCGGGCCACGTCCGCGGGATGTTGAGCGAGCTCGGCCTCGACCTCACCGACCACAACCTGCGCGAAACCGACCGCCGCGTGGCGAAGATGTATCTCGAGATGTTCCAGGGCCTCGAAGAGGGGGCGGAACCGAAAGTCACCACGTTCCCCAACGACGAGCAGTACAGTGCGATGGTGATGGAGAAGCAGATCCCGTTCTACT
>JAYTAM010000424.1:0-5320 GCA_043737505.1 Thermoanaerobaculia bacterium | reverse complement strand
CTCTCGACTCGCCGGCGCTCCGGAATCATCAGAAGTGAACCCGGGTGCTGATGCCGATCGTGCGCGGCTGATTGGTGAGATAGCCGACACGCGCCCGGGTGCCGCGCTCCTGGTCGAGCGACAGACGGGCGTTCTCGTCGGTGACGTTGTTGACGAACACTGCGACATCCCAGCGCTGATTCAGGAAGCCGAGGCGAAGGTTGATCAGGTCGTAGGCCGGCAGCTCAGGGTCGAAGGTGAAGGTGTTCTGGGTGAAGGGGCCGCCGATGCCGACCGGCCCGAACGACCGCAGGTTGACCGTGCCGAAGCCGGCCGCCTGGTCGCCGATCTGGGTGAAGCGCGAGCCGACGTACTGGTAGGTACCGGTGGTGTAGCCGAGCCAGTCGCTGCCTGTCTTCCACTGATAGGTGAGGGCGGCGACGCCCTGGAACTTCGGCACCGTGGGCAGCCGGTTGCCGTCTTCGATGCCGGCGATGACCGAGACGTTGCCGTTGGCGTCGGTCGAGGTCAGGGTCGAGTCCAGCTTGGAATCGGCGTAGCTCGCCGAGATCGAGAAGTCCCAGTTGTCGGTCGGCGCGGCGGCGAACTCGAACTCGAGACCCGCGCTGTGCGAGCTCGGCACGTTGAAGATGACGCGCGACGAACAGGAGCCGGCCGTCACCGTCGCCTGCAGGTCGGTGATGTCCATGTAGAAGGCCGCCACGTTGAACGTTCCCTTGCCACCCATGATGGTGGACTTGGAACCGACTTCGTAGTTCCACAGCGTTTCGTCGTCCCAGGCATCGTGGCCGCCGAACGTCTGCAGGTCCTGCGGCGTACAGAGCGGCACGTTCAGCGGATCGTTGATGCCACCCAGCCGGAAGCCCTGCGAGACCTGGGCGTTGAGCGAGGTCGTGTCCGTCAGCTTGAAGTCGGCAATGACGCGCGGCACGATGCCGTCGGCGCTGGTCGAACCGGGGCTGGAAACCAGGCTGGTGCCGTTGTTGTCGTTGCCGAAGATGCCGTCGAAAATCTGCTTGCGACTCTCTTCGAAGTCGTAATAGCGCAGACCGCCGGTCAGATTGAAGTTCTCGCTGACCTTCCAGGTGACTTCGCCGAAGAGCGCGAGCTGCTCGAACTCGTAGCTCAGGTCGGAGTAGAAGAGGACGTCCACCGGCGCCGCCAGGCCCTGGGTCGGAATCCCCGTCGCCGCCTGGAAGCCGCCGACGAACAGGCTCTGGGCGTATTCGCGTTCGGAAGTGCTGTAGAAGACCCCGCCCAGCCAGTCAAGAGTGTCGTTGCCGCCGGCGAGGCGAAGCTCCTGGGTGAAAGCCGTGGCGGTCGTCGCGTCGTCGAGCGGCGAGTCGAGGGTGTAGACGCTCGCCGGCAACCCGATGCTGCCGCCGGTGATGCTCGAGGTGAGCGCGCCGGCGTCGCGGACCGCGAGAATGTCGCGATCGGTGAACGAGGTGATCGAGGTCAGCAGCATCGAACCGAGGTTGTAGCTGATGTTCAGGTCGACGAGCAGGAATTCGTCGGTGAACGGCTCGTCGAACTGGTTGACCTGCTCGCGCTCGTCCGGATCGATCTGCGGTCGCGTGGTGGTGAAAGGGTTGCCGAGAATGTTGTACAGGTCGGCCTGGTTGCGGCCGTCGCTGTTGACCTCCTGGTAGGTCAGGCGCGGCGTGATGGTGAGCCGCTCGTTCGGCTGGAAGCGGAACGCCAGGCGCCCGCCGAACGTCTCGTTGCTGTTGTAGTTCTCGTTCACCGACAGGTCGGGCTGGATGGCATCGATGAAGCCGCCGAAGCTGGTGTAGAAGCCGGTGAAGCGCATCGCCGCCGTTTCGCCGAACGGCACGTTGATCGCCGCCTTGGCACTGCCGCCCAGGTCGCCGTCGGAGACCGAGTTGAGCGAGAACTCGGCCACCGAATCGTTGCTTCCGAGCTCGGGCTGGTTGGAGATGTAACGCACCGTTCCGGACAGCGAACCGGAACCGAAGAGCGTCCCCTGGGGTCCGCGCAGAACCTCGACGCGCGACATGTCGAAGAGGTCGATGTCGGGTGTGAAGAGCGACAGCGAGATCACCGAATCGTCGAGGTAGATGCCGACCTGCTCCTTCACGCCGGGCTGATCACGCACGATCTGGCCGGCCGACACGCCGCGCATCGCGACCTGGCTCTGACCCTGGCCGAGGCTCTGGACGGTAAAGCCCGGAACGTTCGCGGCCACGCCCTCGAGGTTCTCGACACCCCGGGCGCGCAGCACCTCTTCGATCGGAGCGATGATCGAGAACGGCACGTCCTGCAGCGACTCCTCGCGCAGTCGCGAGGTGACGGTGATCTCTTCCGTGACAAGGGGGGCATCCTCGGCAGCCGCTTCCGCCTCGGCCTTGGCTTTTTCCTCCTCGGTCTGCGGGGCCGCTGCCGGCTCCTGGGCAAAGGCGGTCGACGACAGTGCCCAGGTCAAGGCAAGACCTAGGGCGAGAGGAAATCTCAGAATGCGCTGGCTCGGGTTCACGGCATGGCCTCCAATGAGAAACCGCCCAGCGAACATCGCCGGGCGAGACTCGACATCTCTGGGCACTGCAAGTTGCGCTGGAGAAATCATGCCACAGGCTCCGGACGGAGCCTAGGCCCGCACTTCTCGCCAGCCTTCGTCGCGAGGCGGCGCAGATGCCGGTGGCTGCAAGGCGTCGCGACCGAGGCGAGCGGAGGCGGGCCCTACGGCCCGTCGAGCACGCGGGGTACCCGTCCAGCGGACGGGTCGTGAGCGCAACGCAGCAGGCGCCGGCAGATGCGGCGGCGTAGTAGAAGGCTGGTGAGAAGTTCGGGCCTGGATGCTCCCTCCCCGGGGCCGGGGAGGGGAAAACTGGACTTCAGGGCTTGGCGGCGGTCTCTTCGACTTCGGCGACGGGGTCATCCCCGAAGGCCTCGTGCAAAACCGGGCCGTCGAGCGGCACGAGGAGCTCCTCGTCGGTCGAGTCGCCTTTGTTCAGCTTGCGCTCGGCGCGCTTCTGATTCTTGAGCTGCGCCCGTTCCTTGCGCGCCATCTCCTTCTGCCGCTTCACGAAGGACTGGCTGGATCTCTTGGCCATGCTGCCTCCTGCGGCGCGCCCCGGGATGCGCGCGCCTTGTACCCCGCCAGCCTCAACCGCCAGCGGACGGAACATCCTATCGCGCTGCCGGGGGGTGGGTCGAGTCAGTCGGAAAGGCCCGGGAGGCCGGCGGTGCGCGCCGCAACCGCCCGCTGCTTGGCCTCCGCGACGATTCGATCGACCATCTCACGGGCCTCCGGCCGGAAACGGCCCACGACCATGACCCTGGCCAGCCAGGAGTCGGGGAATCCCGGGCTCTCGAGGTCGCGGCCGTAGGCCAGGGCGAGCGCGGTACCGGCTTGGACGACGTAGGGGATCTGCCCCTCCTCGAGCTGCTCGAGGAGCGCGCCGAGCATCTCCGGGCTGCCGAGCTCGGCCAGCGGCACGAGGTCACCCACGCCACCGGCGCCGGCGCCGGCACCGAACCCGCCGGCGAACCCGTCGGCCAGATCGGGGGCGTCCTGTCCCCCTTCGGCAGGGGCGTCGAGGCCAGCCGCCTCGAGAGTCTCGACCAGCGGGACCTCGCAGTCGGCACAGGTGGTGAACCCTTCGCGATACTCGGCATGGCAATTCGGGCAGATCATGGCTCTCTCCGGTTGGCGGGACGATATGACAGATAGAATGCCTCTTCTTTCGCATCGACTTCGGGAGGGGCGACGATGGGTCTCATGGACAACATCAAGAAGCAGCTCGGTTCGCAGTTCATCGAGATCATCGAGTGGCTCGACGACACCACCGATTCGCTGGTCTGGCGCTTCCCGGTCTACAACCAGGAGATCAAGATGGGCGCGCAGCTCATCGTGCGCGAGAACCAGGTCGCCCTGTTCGTGAACGAAGGCAAAGCGGCCGACCTCTTCCCTCCCGGAAGGCATGAGATCCAGACCCAGAACGTGCCGATCCTCACCACGCTCCGCGGCTGGAAGTACGGCTTCCAGAGCCCGTTCAAGGCCGAGGTCTACTTTTTCAACACCCGCATGTTCACCGATCTCAAGTGGGGCACCACCAACCCGGTGATGATGCGCGACACCGAGTTCGGCATGATCCGGCTGCGGGCGTTCGGCACCTACGCCATGCGCATCGCCGACGCCAAGACTTTTTTCCACAACATCGTCGGCACCCGCGGCCTGACGACGACCGACGAGGTGACCGGGCAGTTGCGTTCGACGATCCTGTCGCGACTCTCCGACGCGCTCGCCGAATCGAAGATCGCAGCCCTCGACCTCGCAGCGCACTACGACGAGCTGTCGGTCGCCGGACGCGGCGTCCTCTCGCCCGAGTTCGCCGGCTTCGGCCTCGAGCTCACCCGCTTCTTCATCGAGAACATCTCGCTGCCCGAAGAGGTCGAGAAGGCGATCGACCAGCGTTCGAAGCTCGGCGTACTCGGCGACCGGATGCAGCAGTACACCCAGCTGCAGGCGGCCGAGGCGATCGGCACCGCTGCGGCGAACCCGGGCGGTCTCGCCGGGGCCGGCGTCGGTATCGGCGCCGGTGTCGCCATGGGCCAGATGATGGGGCAGGCGATGTCCGGAGTGCCGGGAGCTGCAGGTGCTGCGGCAGGCCCCGGCGGCGCAGGAGCGGCAGCTCCCCCGCCACCGGCCGCCAGCGCACGCTGGTCGCTCACCGTCGACGGCAAGACCTACGGCCCGTACACCGACGAGGCTCTGCGCACCATGGTTGCCGCCGGCCAGGTTCTCCCTTCGACGCTCGCCTGGAGCCCCGGCTCCTCTGGCTGGGCGCCGCTCACGAGCTATCCCGGCTTCGGCGGCGGCGATGCGGCCCCGCCTCCGCCGCCACCGGCGCCCCCGGCGCCGAAGGGCTGATTCCGGCGAACTTGCCGAAAGCGCCCACGCCTCCTTGAGCGACGACTCGCAGCGCGGCTCGGCCCCCATCGGGGCCGGCATCGGGGCCAAGGCCCGGAAATTTCCCTGCCCGCAGTGCGGCGCCGACGTCGTCTGGAGCCCGGGGTCGCGGAAACTCCGCTGCGACTACTGCGGCTTCGAACAGGCGGTCGCCGGCGGGGCGCGCGCTGCCGTCTCCGAGCAGGGCGGGACTCCCGCTATCGCCGAACGCGCCCTCGCCGACGGCCTGGCGCAGAAAGCCGACCTCGGCTGGGGGGCCGAGAGGAAAGCAGTGCGCTGTACGAAGTGCGGCGCCGTCGAGACCTTCGAGCCCGGCATCGCCGCCAAGTCGTGCGCCTTCTGCGGCACCCCGGCGGTGGTCGAAGCGCCGGTCGATGCCAATCTCGT
>JAYTAM010000423.1:0-12241 GCA_043737505.1 Thermoanaerobaculia bacterium | reverse complement strand
AACAGCACCACCGGCTTCGGCTTGTCCACCTCGAGGAAGACGGCCGAGTGAATCTCGACCCCGATGAGCACGATGCGCGGGTCAGCCGCGGTGCCGTGGCGGTCGTCGCCCTCCGAGCCGAACCAGATTCTCCAGTCCTTGGCGTAGAGCTGCTCGATCGTCGTGCGGTCGCGCGAGATCTTCGCCAGACCCGAGATCGAGATCCATTCGCGGCTGCCTTCGTTGTAATACGCCAGGTTCACGTGCGGGTCGGCTTCGAGTTCTTCCAGTTTGTGCGTTTCGGTCGAAGTGACGAACCAGAGGTCGGCTCCCGGCGCGGACTTCTGATTCGCCATCGCGCGCGAAACCAGATGACCGTCGGCCCGACGGGTGGTCATCATCGCCACCTTCGACTCCTCGATCTGCTCGCGCAGCTTTTCCATTTCGCTGGACATCCATTTCCTCCGAGTCTTGAGAGAGCAAGCTGGATGCCACCAGCGCCGCCGGAGTGGGTCGAGCTCCTGTCAGCGAACCGCGCGACCTTTCCACAAAAGACCGTTGTGGGCCGGGGTGCATGACTTCCCCTCTCTCTCTCCGTGGAAGCGCTCCAGTAAGCTCACGTCGTCCCGGATCCATGATGAATCGTCTGGCTTCCTCACCACCACCCGCACCGCCGAGGCACGACCGTCTCGACGCCTGCCTCTGGTTCGTCGGCTGCGCAGCCCTGTTGTTCTTTCTGCCGATCGGCTTCGTCTCGAACGACGGTTTCTGGCACAGCCGCGGTTTCGCCAGCGGGAGCTGGTCGTGGAATCCCAATCACCTGCTCTTCGAGCCGTTGGGAGCCGTCTGGCAGGCGCTCTGGGAGAAGCTCGACCCGGCACGCGCCGGCGTCGATGCGCTCAAGCTCCTCGCCGGGCTCGCCGGGGCGATCGCGGTGGGGCTCTTCCGCCTGCGCGTAGTGGCCCAGGTCACCCGCCGGCGCGGGGTAGCCAACTCCGCCACCGCCTGGGTCGCCCTCTCTTCGGCCTTTCTCCGGCTCTGGGTGTCGGACGAGATCCACATGATCCAGATGCCTTTCGTCGTGGCGCTCGCCGGCGAGGCGCTGAGGCTTCTCGACCGGCCGGGTTGGCGCGCCGGATTGCGGGCCGGCGCCGCCGGCGGGCTCGCGACGCTCTGCTTCGTCTCGAACGGCCTGATCGGCGGCGCCCTCGTTCTCACTCTGCTGTCGCGCCGAGCTCCGGCCGGGCGAGGTGCGGCCGAGCGAGGTGCGGCGCGTGCGGCGGCCGGCGGTCTGCTGCTGGCGATGTTCTGTGTCGTCGCGCCGCCCCTGCTCGTGGCGGCCGCGCACGCGGCCCCGGCAGGCGGTCTCGCCTGGCTGACGCACGGCCGGCTCGGGGCCGACCAGCCGGTGTCACGCGGCGAATCGGGCTACGGCATCGAGCCCTCTTTCCGCGGTGTCGGAGTCGCGCTGATGCGCGCCGGCTACGGCGCCGCTTCCGCCCTCGTCGACCTCCGCCCGCTTGCGGCGGCGGTGCGCGATCGGCGGCCGCCTTCCGCCCCCGCCGTGGCGAGCGGAGCGGCTTTCGTCGCGGCGCTCGTCGTGCTTCTCGCCGGCCTTCGCCGCTGCCTGCGGCCCGGCGCTCCGGCGGAGCTCGCGGCGATCGCCCGCCTCACCTTCGTCTGGGTGGTGCCGGTGCTCGGCTTCGGCGCCCTGTGGAGTAACTCCGACGATCAGTTCTACTTCCAGCTCGCGCCGCTCTTCGGACTCCTCGCGGCGAGCTCCCTCGACGCCTCAGGCGACCCGCGGCCGCTTCCGCGCCGCCGCATCTGGATGGCGCTGGGGGCTGCGGCGCTGGCGTGGAATCTCGCCGACGTCTCCGTGCAGAGGATTCTCTATCCGCGGGCGGAGCGCATCGCGCTCCTGGTCCAGGCGACTGCGGACGCCTGTCTGGTGATCGTCCCGGGCTTCGACGAGGCCGAGCTCCTGCTGGCGCTGGCGGCGCTGCCGCCGCTGCCGGCGACCCCAAGCTCCCCCGAGCTCCTCGCCGTCACCACCCTGGCCACCCGCTGGCCGGCGGCGGATGGAGTCCCGCGCCTCCTGGCGCGCGTCCGCGGCTGCACGGAGAGCGGGCGCACGGTGGTCACGATCGACCTCTTCGGGGTGCCGCTCGACGCCAATCCGTGGAAGTACCTTCGCCGGCTGGGCTACGACCACGCCGAGCTCCTGCGGGCGCTCGAGCCGCTCATGCAGGGAGGCCGCGAGACCCGGGTCGGGCCGTTCGTTGTGCGCGCCACACGCTGAGCCGACCGGGCCTTCGCAGGAATCGCTGCGCTCGCGGGTTTCAGTCGACAGCACGGGCCTCGACGAACGGTGCCCGGATGCACAAGGAGATTCCGCCCATGATTCCTCTGTCGATCCGTCAGGCAAGTCGCATTCTTCCGCTCCTTCTCCTCGGAGCCGCTGCGTTCGCTCCCCTCCTCGCCGAACGCGGTCCGCACCACCGCTCCTTCCGCGGCGGCGGCGCAGGGTTCGACGAAGAGCGGATGGAGCGCCTCGCCGAGCATCAGGCCGAGCGCCTCACCCGCGCCCTCGACCTCTCGCCGGCGCAACAGGTTCAACTCGGCAAGCTGCAGGATCAGCTGGAAGCTGCCATCGAGCCGCTCGGTGAGACCATGCGAAGCTCCCGCGAGCAGCTGCGGACGCTGCTCGAACAGGAGTCACCCGATCCCGCTGCGGTGGGTCTGCAGGCGATCGCCGCCGATCGCGCCCGGGATTCGATGCGCGCCGCTTGGGAGCGCTTCGAGACCGACTTCACCGCCACGCTCAGCGAGACGCAGCGCGCGGGCTATCGGGCGTTGCAGGAGACCCGGCCCGGCAAGGGCTTCGACGGCGGACCCGGCCGGCACCGCGGAGATCGGCGAGACGCGAGCAAGCGCTGAGCTGACCTCGACGGATTCCTGGCGCGGCGCCGAGGCTCAGGTTGGACTGCCGTCCGTCCCGGGCCGCGGCGATCGGGCGCGCGGAACGCTCCTTGCAGGGAAGTGCCCGGTAGGTCAGCAGGAACAGAGTCGGATCGGCGCCGCCCTGCCGTCGGCTCGGCGGCTTTCCGGTTCGCCCGCAGGACTACCCGAAAGGAGCCCGAGTCATGTCCGTAGCCAAGGTCATCGAGATCAGTGCCGCCTCCTCCAAGAGCTTCGAGGACGCCGTCGCGACCGGAATCGCGCGCGTCGACGCCACCCTGGACGAAGTTCAGGGCGCCTGGATCAAGGAGCAGAAGGTCAAGGTCGAGAAAGGGAAGATCGTCGAGTACCGCGTCATCATGATGGTGACCTTCCTGCTGAAAGCCAAGAAGAGATAGCCGGTCGCGCAGAGGCAGGCCGTCGCGGGAGGTCGCAGGGCAACCTCCCGCGCGGCGGCCGGCGAGGGAAATAACCCCTCAGGTGTAGCGCATCCAGCGCCAGAGCTCCTGAAAGGTCGGCTTCTTGCCGTACATCAGGATGCCAATGCGGTAGATCCGAGCGCAGATCCAGACCAGGAAACCAACGAACGCCGCGGTCAGTGCATACGCGGTCAGGATCTGCCAGAGCGGCGGCGTCTTGACCGCGATGCGCAGCATCATGAGCATCGGCGTGAGCGGCGGGATCATCGACAGCACGACCGCCAGGGTCGAGTCGGGATCGTTGATGATCGGGATGAGGAAGAACATCGGCGCCACCAGAAAGATCACCAGAAAGCCGGCGAACTGCTGCGCCTCCTGCACGTTGTTGGTCGCCGCGCCGATCGTCGCGTAGAGCGTCGCGAAGAGCGCGAAGCCGAGCAGGAAGAGGGTCAGGAAGTGCACCACCAGCATCAAGCTGACCTGCGGCAGCTTCACGTCCTCCGGCACGATCGCCAGCGCCGTCAGCACGGCCGGCGCCGACAAGGTCACCATCGTCGTCAACCAGATGGCGAGCTGGGTCAGCCCCGCGAGACCGATGCCGAGGAGCTTGCCCACCAGGAGCTCGATCGGCTTGACGGTGGCGAGAAGCACCTCGACGATCCGCGAGGTCTTTTCCTCGAGAACGCCGTTCATCACCTGCTGGCCGTAGAGCAACGTCACCATGTAGAGCAGGAAGAACAGGAAGTAGGCGAGGAAGAAGCCGGCCATGCCGCCCTCCTGCCGGCTGCCTTCGGCGAGGACGCGCGTCGTCTCGAGGTCTACCTCGTGGGTGAGCTCGGCGACCTGCGCGGCGTCGATCCCGGCCTGCCGGAGGCGCGCCTCTCCGACCACTGCCGAGAGCACTTTCGAGAGCCTCCCCTGGGTCATGAAGTTCGAGACGCTCTCGGCGTGGTACTCGACTTCGTTCTTCGCCAGCCCCTCCGTGGAGATCCAGAGCCAAGCGTCGATCTCGCCCGCCAGAACCCGGGCGTCGAGTCCCGACCGCTGGACGGTCCGGTCCCCGGCCGCAGGAACGAGCTCGACCTCGAACTGTGCCGGCACCGGTGGGTTCTTGCTGGTGCTCACTTTGGCGGTGGCAGCCGCCTGCGCCTTCTCTTCCTCGGTGAGCTTCGCCACCAGTGCCGCGCCGAAGCCGCCGGCCTCGTCGACGATGATCAAGCGCTGCGAGGCGCGCGTCTTCATCGCGATCACCGACGGCAGGATGGTGAGCGCCGCCATGGCGAGCGGCAGGAGCAGAGTGGCGATCCAGAAGCCCTTGGTCTTGACGCGCGACAGGTACTCGCGCTTGGCAATGGTGAGGATCGGATCAATTCGCATGCTTCACCGCCTGGATGAAGAGGGTTTCGAGATCGGGCACTTCGGAGCGGAAGTCGGTGACGTCGACGTGCTTGACGAGGGATCGCAGCACCGTCGCCGGATCGGCGCCGGCAGCGAGCACTAGGCGCAGGCCCGACGGCTGGTCGAGGACCTCGGCGACGCCGGGGACGCCGGAGACATCGGCGATAACGGCGACGGTCGCCCGGTCGCCCGAAGTTCCCAGGCGGTAGACGTTGCCGCCGCGTTCGCGCTTGATCGCCGCCAGCTCGCCGGCGAGGATGACCTTGCCGTGGGCGATCAGGCAGATGTGGTCACAGAGCTTCTCGGCCTGCTCGAGGATGTGGGTCGAGAAGAGAATCGTCTTGCCGCGCGCCTTGAAGTCGCTGATCAGGTCCTTGAACAGCCCCTGGGCGATCGGGTCGAGACCCGAGAACGGCTCGTCGAGAATGAGGATGTCGGGATCGTGGAGGATCGTTCCGACGAGCTGGATTTTCTGCTGCATGCCTTTCGACAGCGCCTCGACTTTGGCCTTCGCCCACTGCCCCAGCTCGACGCGGTCGAGCCATTCGGCGATCAGCTTGTTCGCCCGGCGGCGCTCGACGCCGTGCAGCTCGGCGAAGAAGAGCAAGTGGTCGGCGACCGTCATCTTGCGGTAGAGGCCGCGCTCCTCCGGCAGGTAGCCGACCCGGCGCAGGTCACCCTCCTGCCGCGGCCGGCCGAACAGCAGAACTTCGCCGCGGTCGGGGGCGAGAATGTCCATGATCATGCGAATGCTGGTCGTCTTGCCGGCGCCGTTCTGGCCCAGCAGACCGAAGACGGCTCCCGGCGGAACCGCGAAGGAGACGCTGTCGACCGCCACGAAATTGCCGTAGGCTTTGCGCACTTCGCGCAGTTCAAGGTTGTAGGTCACTTGGGGCTCCTCAGGAGTTGCCGAGCGGTCGAAGCTTACGCCAGCGACAAGATACGCGAGTCGGGACGGATAGTTCTCAACCCCTCCTGCCCGCAGGGTCCCTTGCGCCGGCGACGTTTCTCGACGCCTTCCCGACGGCTTCCCGACCGGTTCTGGACCGGGCTCAAAGCGCAGTAAGATGCCGGCACAAAAACCTGAGGGGGGATTCTCATGTCCATGAAGAGGCTGCAGCGCATCCCGTTCCTGGCACTCGCGACGTTCGGCGCCATCGCTTTCTTCTCGTCCGCTGCCATGGCTCAGACGGCGCAGGGCGAGAAGAACTGGAGTGTCGACGTGAGCGTCGACTACTACGACCACTACATGTTCCGCGGCGTGCCGGTCCTCGGAGACAACGAGGTGCTGAATCCGAACGTGACGTTCAGCTCCGGCAACCTGAACGTCTATTACTACGGATATCTGGGCGACATCCCGGCCGACTTCACCTTCTCCGGCGAGGAGGCGTCGTACCACGAGGACGACTTCGGCGCCGACTACACCTTCGCGCTCGGCGAGAAGTCGGGCCTCACGGTCGGCATCGTCTCCTACATGTACAGCAGCGAGACCTTCGAGGAGTACGGCTTCGAGGACACCTACGAGCTCTACGGCATTCTGTCCTTCGACATGCCGCTCGCGCCGACCATCAGCTACTACCAGGACATGGACGCCATCGAAGGGGCCTACGCCTCGCTCGGCATCAGCCACAGCTTCCCGCTCGGCGAGAAGGCGAGCCTCGACTTCTCCGCCGCCGTCGGCTTCGACTTCGGCTACAACCTGGGCGACGGCGTCGCCGCCGACTTCGGCCTCGAGGAGTCGAACGGCGACCTGAACGACGTCCTGATCGGCCTCAGCGTGCCGGTGCAGATCACCGACTGGTTCGGTTTCCACGTCACGGCGCAGCAGTCGATCGCCCTCGACGTGCTCGACGATCTCGGAGTCGACGACGAGACGGTCCTCTCCGGCGGGGTGAGCTTCACCTTCTGAGCGGGAGCCGATCGCCGCACCAGCCCGGCTGAAGCCCGCCGCCCCGCACTTTCGGGGGCGGCGTTTTTGTCGAACGGAGAGCGCATGCGACGCCATTGGATCGACGGCAAGGACGCGGCGGGGAAGCGCAGTGCCATCACGGTCATGGACCCGGCGACCGGCGAGGTCCTGGACAGCGTCGCTCGCGGCACGCCCGAGGACGCGGGAAAGGCGGTGGACGCGGCGCGAAGGGCATTCGCGACCTGGCGCTTCGTTCCCGGAGTCGAGAAGGCCGCGATGCTCCACGAAGTGGCGCGCCGGATGCGCGAGCGCCACCGCGAGCTCGCGACGACCATGACCCGCGAGGGCGGCAAGCCCTACTGCGAGAACTACGACGAGGTCGAATGGTCGGCGGCCTGCTTCGACTACTACGCCGAGGTCGGCCGGGATGCCCGCGGCAGCTCGATCCCGCCGGTGGCGCCGCACCAGGTGAACTTCACCATCAAGGAGCCGTACGGCGTCGTGGCGGCGATCGTGCCGTGGAACTACCCGCTGCTGCTGCTCTCCTGGAAGGTCGCCCCGGCTCTCGCTGCCGGAAACACCGTGGTCCTCAAGCCGTCCGAAGAGACGCCGCTGGCGACGCTCGACCTCGCGGCGGCTTTCTCCGCTCTGCCGCGCGGAACCGTGAACATCGTCAACGGCGTGGGCAGCGAGGTCGGCGAGGCTCTGGTCACCCATCCCGGCGTCGACCTTGTGGCGCTCACCGGCTCGCTGGCGACCGGCAGGCGCATCGGCGAGCTCTGCGCGCGAGAGATCAAGAAGTGCCACCTCGAGCTGGGCGGCAACGACCCGTTCATCGTCTTTCCCGACGCCGACCTCGAGGCCGCCTCGAAGGGCGGCGTCTGGGCCGCCTTTTTGAACGCCGGGCAGGTCTGCACCAGCGCCAAGCGTTTCTTCGTCTTCGACGAGATCTACGACGAGTTCGTGGCGCGGGCGGTGAAGTTCACGAAATCGCTCCGCCTGGGCCACGGGCTCGATCCCAGGACCGACATCGGACCGCTGATCAACGCCCGCCAGCTTGCCGACGTCGAAGCGCGCGTCGCCGAGGCGGTCGCCGATGGCGCGCGCGTCGCCTGCGGCGGCCGGAGGAGCGCGAAGCACAAGCAGGGCTTCTTCTACGAGCCGACGATCCTCGTCGACATTCGCCCCGAGATGCGGATCGTCGCCACCGAAACCTTCGGCCCGACGATGCCGATCCAGCGGGTGCACGGAATCGACGAGGCGATCGCCCTTGCCAACGCCCAGGAGTACGGCCTCGGAGCCAACATCTACACCAACAACATGGAGTGGGCGATGACGGCGATGGAGCGCATCACCGCCGGCACCTTCTGGATCAACGACCCCCTGACCGACAACGAGGCCGGCCCCTTCGGCGGCATGAAGAAGACCGGCCACGCGCGCGAGCTCGGAGTCGAGGGCCTCGACGAGTTCCGCGAGACCAAGCACGTCCACCTCGACTGGAAGCAGGAGGTGAAGCCCTACTGGTATCCGTACGAGAAGTACAACCGGCTGCGCTAGAATTTGCGGAACCGGTCTCGCATCGCTCTCAGCCAGCCTTAACTGAACCCGCTAGCCATGTTTCCGCATGCGCGAGAGGAGTGTGGTACAGCTAACTTTCCCCGCTCGATCCAGCGAGACTAAGCCGGTCCGTCCGCCTTCAGAAGAAATGAAGGACAAACGCGAAATGGCATCTGGCCCACACGTCGAGCCTCCCTCCAGAATCGGCTCTTCGATTACAAATTGCCACGGGGCCAGACGTTGCAAAACGACTTCCCTTGAATCCCCCTCTCGAATTTCCCGGAATGCACGTGCAAATTCCTTATCCGTTTGATCGTTCCGACAGTTCGTCAGCAGAAGGACGACGAGTAGCAGTCCGAGCCTTCCGACTTGAGAATGGCAGGGCCGCACTTGCAAGTTCTGAAAGTCGCTCACGGGCATTGCGGCTCAGAGTTCCATGGCAAAACTCCAGAGAATTTGTGGAAGAACTCCTCGAACGCGGTCGGACCTCCAGCCGCATCTACGTCGGCTTCGAAGAAGTCGCACTGGAACTCGCAGACGTCCCGGCTCGAGTACCGCCTGCCTGAGAAAAGTCTAGCCCTATCGCTTGACCTGCGAATGTCCTTCGCTCGGTCCGCTCCATGGGCTCGCTCGTGCGCCAGAATATCTGCTGCGGGGGTCGTACAGTTCGTAGCGTAGAAGAAGTAGGTGTCGCCTGGCGAAGAAGTAACGGTAGCCAACCAGTCGCCCGCCGGCATGCAGTGGCAATAGCATTCGATGTCGAACTCGGTTCCTGAACAACCCGCTGCTTTTCCACAACGACTGTCGGGCCAAGTGATTGGGACTTCGATGACAGCCAATCCGAGTGGATCCAAGAAATACTGCGGCCTCGACATTCCGTAGGCATAGTCCGAGAGCCACTTGGCATTGGGTCGAATGTCCTTGCTCGTATAACGCCCCGTGCCAGCTTCATACCAGCGATTGACGTTGTAATAGAGGCTGGGGTTGGGCTGTTGGAAAATGTCGACAGTCTGTCCGGGAAAGATGTGGTCGGCATCGAAGTTGTTCAAGTTGGTGGCGTAGTCGACGCCGAAGGGATCGAAGCCGGCGTTCGTGGTCGGCGTAGTCGTCCAGGCGACCGGCGTTCCCAGATGGTCGACGATGAACGTCTCGATTGGCGAACCGTGGGAGAAGGCGTTCGTTCGCCATAGCGCTACGGGAAGACCGGCGAAGGAGAAGTACCAGTAGTCCTCTATCTCGAGAGGCCCGGGGAGCTGGATCGTAGAGCGGGTCATGAGGACCCCTGAGGTCGAAAAGGTGAACCTCGACTCCTTCCTGTTCTTGCTCGGCGGAAACTGTGTCAGGTTCAATAGACCTCGACCATCGTAGGCCGCGGCCATCGACGTCGCCCCGGTGGCCGTCCAGTCGATCATTCGGTGCGCATCGTCGATGACATAGGTCGTCGCCGATCCACCCAGCACCGTTCCCGTGCCATCCCCCGCAGCGTTATAGCTGTACGTCTTCGTACCCCCTCCACCACCGATGGCGATCTGCGCGAGCTTCGAGGTGTCGTGCCCGCCTACCGGCGTATAAGAGTAGGTGTCGGTCACGGCACCACGCACCTCGGTGCGTCGATTTCCGATCCTGTCGTACGTCCATCCCTTGGTTCCCCAGGGACCGCTCCCGGCGGTCAAGAAATAGGTGTAGTCCTGGTAGCCGAAGCTTCTATCCTGGTTCACCGAGCTTTGGTCGTTGATCGCGGTCGGATTCCCTACAGGGTCGACCGTGTAGTCCCAATCGAAGACACCGTTCGAAGTCGAGATGCGGTCCACAAGGTACCGCGAGTCTGTAGCTCGTGTCACCGTGGGGCCTCCTCCGAACGCAAATGTCTTCAGGGGTCCGAAGGGGCGATAGGTCGCACTCGAGACCACTGCCTCCAAAGCGAAGCCCGGTCTCGTGACGCTGAGAGAGACTTGCCTATCCGCAAAGTCGAAGGAGTAGGTCGCGAAGACCCCTCCCGGATAGGTGATCTGTGTAGCGTTGTCGTTCCTGTCGAAAGAGAACGACAAAGCCCCGTCCTGCGTCATCCTTCCGAATCGGTCGTAGCCGTAGGAAACCGATGCCGTACTGTTCGAGATCGTTTTCAGTCGTCCCTTCTCAAAGAGGCCTGCACTCGAACCCCAGACATAGTTCACGTCGAGACCTGCCGTCGGGTAATCAATGGCGGGGAGTGCGCCGACAGTTGCCGGCCTGTTCATGGCGTCGTAGTTGCGGCTCACGAGCACGCCGCGGGCGTCCAGCTCGGTAGCGAGGGATCCTCGGGCGTTGTACGTATAAGTCGTCACTCCCGACACTTCCGAGGTCTGCGATGTCATCCGATCCCGATCGCTATAAACAAAGCTCGTCGACCCGCCGACCGCCTCTAACACCGAAGTAAGGTGGTCTTGAACGTCGTAGCCGTAAGTCGTCGAGGAGATGCCACCGCCGGCGCCGGCCCACGGTTGGGAGACGGTCGAAACCCGATTGAGGGCGTCGTAGGTGTAGGAAGTACTGGCCGCCGCCGTTTGACTCGCCGAAGGGTGCGCCGCGTCCCAGACCTTGTCGACGTTCCCGGCGCAGTCGTAGTGCGTCTCTTGCGCGTTGCCGGCGGCATCTATGACCTTCTTCAATTGGCAACGGCCGTAGTACTCATAATCCTTGAAGGACTCCGCGACCCAGCTCGACCCGTTCCAGCTCTGCATTTCTTCGCGACTCTTTCGACCCAAATTGTCGTAGATGTACGCGATGCGCTCGCCGGGAGTTGAGGCATTGAGCTTCTTCTCGATCGCCGTCAAACGACCCTTCGCGAGGTCCCCGTTCGTGTCGCTGAACACGTAGTCGACTAGATTTCCCAGCGGACGCGTGAGCAGTTCCAGGTCGCCGAAACCGTTGTAGGTGTAGTCGGTGACGAGATCGTCGACAGGCGCAGCGGCCTTTCGAGTCACGAGGTCGATGCGGTTCAGGGAATCGAAGGTCGTCACGGTTTCGACTCCGTTGACATCGATCTCCGAGATCTTGCGATTGAAGGGATCGTGAGCGTACGTCGTTTCGAGCGTCGTACCTCCAATTGTCGGTTCGCTTCTCTTGACGGGAATGAGCCCGCCTCGCAGCGGATCGTAGGTGTTGGTCACTACATCTGCAGTTCCTGGCGTCGGCGGGTCGACGGTCAGGACCATTCCAGCCCCGTTGTACGTAAAGCCGGTGTCGTAAATGAACCCTACGCCGCCCTCTCTCCCGGTCTCGCGGATGGTCGTCGGATCTCCATTGGCATTCAAGAGGTACTCCGTTCGCCGCACGAAGCTCCCACTCGCCGTCGACGGCCGATCGATCTGGGTCACCAGGCCGGGGTAAAGGCTGCTGCCATAGACCCAACTTGTCGTTCGCGCTGACGTGGTCGTCGCAGCCTCGGTCTTGGCGGTCGTGAGGCCATTGGCGTTGTAAACGAAGTCCGTCTTCTTTCCGGATCCGTCGGTCACCCTCGTCGGTAGCAGTGGGTTGGTTCCGTCGGCATAGTCATACGATGAGTTCGGGCCCGCGCCGCAGATCGGACAATCTCCGGAGATGCTCTTCACCTTTGGCTTGGAGCTGTTCGAGTCGCGTTCGATCACGTACGTGGAGGCCGTCGCCGGGGAAAGGGCATCGGTTACGACGAGCTGCGTGGGGAGTACCGGATTCGTCCACGCGTAACTCAGCTTATCGATGGCGTTGGGTCCGGTGAAGGAGACATCTCCCTTCCACGACTTCACGACATTTCCCACCGTGTCGTACTCCCAGGCGCCCATCACCCTACGGATCCCTGTCGACGTCACCAAGTCCATTCGCGTCATGTAGCCCGGCAGGGAGGCGTTCGAGTACTGAAACTCCCAGTAGCTGGCATCGGGTCTCACAATCGTCTTCAGGTCTGTCAACTCGCACTCTAAATTCCCCCCTTGCTGGCGCCTAATATTCCCCCCCTGGATTGATTGAATCGTGCGCCCCGGGCCTGTGGGGCCTGTGGGAA
>JAYTAM010000422.1:0-5341 GCA_043737505.1 Thermoanaerobaculia bacterium | reverse complement strand
AGCCTCCCGATCATTCACTTCTGGGCCCCCCCTGCGCTCCAGGCACAGAGGGACGCGCCCGCGGCGGACTCGGCGATTCGCCTCTTGCCGCCCGTGGTTCCGGCGGCCGGCCGCCAGGTCGCGCGGCTCGAGGTCGCCGACTTCGGGCGCTACTCGATCCGGGTGGCGAGCGCCCGTGGTACGGCGCTGTCGGTGCTCGACCGCATGACCGGAGCTGGAGACGTGAGCGGGGCCGCCGGCAAGGCTGACGGCCGCGTCGATCTCTTTCTGGAGCGCGGCGCCGTCAGGATCCTGACCGACGGCGACCGGCTGGCGACGGGCGAGGCGAGCCTCTCGGTGCTGCCGTTTCGCGAGCGCGTCGAAACCGGCGCGCCGGCCGCGGTGCAGCTCGTCGAAGGCCGGGCGATCGACGCCGAGCTCGCCGACCTCGAGCAGCGCTCGTGGTGGATCGAGATCCCGAAGCGCCGCCGCGTCCTGTTCGAGGCCGCCGGCCGGAATCTGGCCGACCTGCGCCTCTGGCAGGGAGGCTCCTGGCTGGTCGATGCGGCACCGGTCACGAGCGTCGTCGAGCCGCAGAGCGGTCGGCCGCTGCGGCTCTGTCAGCTGACCGCGGACCTGCCGCCCGGGCTCTACCGGCTGACCGCCTACGGCGGAGTCGAAGAGCCGTGGTCGTCGAGCGCCGCGGAGCGGCCCTTTCATCTCCGTTTCGGCTGGCAGCGCGACGCCCAGACGCTGCGTGAACGTCGAACGATCGGTCCGATGGGTTTCGATCGCGTCCTGGTGCCGGGCGCGGCCGACTACTTCCGCCTCGAGCTCCCCGAATCGCCGGTGGGGGAGGCGGTGGTCGAGCTCGGTGTGGTCCCTCTCGACGAGCAGGATCCGTTCGCCGCCGGCGGCCCGACGGCGACGATCACCAAGGAGCATCTGCCGCCGGTCGAGGAGCTCCGCACCGCCGCCGATCCGGCAGTCCAGACAGTGGTCACGGTGCGCGGCGCCGCCGGCCAGCCCTACGTACTGCAGCACTTCGCCCGCACCCGCGAGCGTGAGTTGACTGCCCGCACCCCGAAGGCGGACTACTGGATCTCGACCGTGCACGCCGGTCCGGTCGCCGACGCCGTCGAGCCGACGGCGATTCTCGTCCGCAAGGGCGACGGCGCCAAGCGGAAGAGCGAGGTGATCGCCGGCGAGACGGTTGTCCTCACCGGTGTCGCCGGATGGGCGCGGCGTTTCAATCTGCTCGAGGCGGCGACGCTCTTCGTCAAGGTCGAGCAGGCCGGCTCTTACGTGCTGCAGTCGCGCGGCAGCGCCGCCCAGTTCCGCCTGGAACCGCTGTTCATCGATGCCTATCCGGAGGGCTGGCAGACGCCGCCGCTGCGCTCGGCCCCGGCCGAGTGGCAGCTCGATCCGGGTTACTACGTGCTCTCCCTGCAGCCGATCGAGGCCGGCATCGCCGAGCTCGAGCTCGCCGCGAAAAGTGCGCCGCCGGTGGCGCTCGAGCCGAACCGGCCTTCGGTGCAGCTCGGAGTGCAGAGCCTCTCCGCCAAGCTCGGCTATCGCCTCTACGTCAGCCAGCAGCCGGGGATCGAGGCCGGCATGGTGGTGCGCGAGCTGCCGCTCGATCTCGCCGCGGCGCTGCCGCTCGCTCTCGGAGCGGGCGAAGAGGTCGAGCTCGCCGTCCGTGCCGCCGAGCGGAGCGCGCTGCGCGCCCTCACCGAGGAGGGCACCGGTCTCGAGCTCTCGGTCGACGGCGCGCCATGGGCGGGCATCGCGGGCATCGCGTCCGGCGCTCCGGGTTCTTTCCTCGACGCCGGCGAGCATCGCCTGCGGGTGCGCTCGACCAGCGACAAGACCGTGCTCGCTTCGGTGGGGCTGGTCGCCGCGGCCGAGCTCGCCACGACGCCGTTGCCCGAGCTCCCACAGGCGAAGCTCGACGACTTGCCCGATTTCGCGCGGCTGGCGGCGACCGCGTCGCAGGCGCTCGATCTCGCGGCGGGCGAAGCGCGGACCTTTCTCGTCACCGCCGCCGATCCGGCTCTCTACCGGATCGAATCGACCGGGCTGCTCGCGACCGGCGGCGCCCTGCGCACACGCACGCGCGCCAACCTGCTGTCGCAGCAGGAGAATGGCGTCGGAAGGAATTTCGCGCTCGCGGCCTACCTGCGTGAAGGCGACTATCAGCTCACCGTGCAGCCGCGCGGGGCAAGCGCCGGGCATCTCGGGTTGGAGCTCGCGCGGGCGCCGATCGAAGAGGCCGGGGCGCTCATCGACGGGGTTCCGGCGCGGGCCACGATCGACCCGCGGCGCGCACTCGCCTACCGGCTCACGGTGACGCGGGCCGGTCACTACGAGTTCGCCGCGTGGGGCCTGCGCAACGGCTTTGCGATGCGGCTCGAAGACGCCGACGGCTGGCCGGTCGCCGCGCCGCTCGCCACAGGGGAGCTCGCCGTCGATCTCGTGCCGGGGGAGTACCGGTTGATCGTTCTGCCGCAGGCGGTGGCGGCTCGCGCCGTCATCGTGGCGACGCGCAGAGTCGACGCGCCGGTCTTCTCGGGGCACGGTCCGCACGAGCTCGAGCTCGACCGTGAAGCGTCGAGTGTCTGGCTCGAGCCGGAGGGGGCCGGCGCGCGCGCGCCCGACCGCTGGCGATTCACCCTGCCGGCGAGGACCGGAGTGAACATCACCCTGTCCGACGAAATGATGGCCGTCTTGCGCCCGCTCGGGGCACCGGCTGGCGGGCAGAGTGCGAACTCCCAGCTCCCCAGCGGCGGTCTGGTGCCGCCGGGGCGGAGCTTTCACGGCGAGCTCGCTGCGGGACGCTACGAGATCGCCGCCGAGTCGTCGCGCAGCAACAACCGGCTCGGCTACCGCATCGCCGTGCGCACCGACGATCTGGTCGATGGCGGCGCAAGGGTTGTCGCGGCTCCCGGAGAGGTCTGGCTGGCGGTCGGGGCGGAGGGAGGCGGCGCTCAGGTGGAGCTCGCCTCGTTCGGGCGCAGCGACGTTCGCGCCACGCTCCTCTCTGCCCTCGGCTCGCCGATCGCCTCCTCCGACGATCGCCCGGGAGACTGGAACTTCCTGCTCAGCGAGCGCCTCGCCGCCGGCCGCTACCGGCTGCGTGTCGAGCCGGTCGGCCGCCCTGCGGCGTCGACGCTCGTCGCCATGCGCGTGCTGCGCGAGCGAAGCGCGAAACCGGCCGTCGCCACCGCTCCGGCGGCGCGGCTGCAATTCGAAGTCGCCGACGACGCCCTGCTCATTCCCCTCGAGCTGAAGGACGACGCGGAGGTCGTGGCGGTCGGCGCAGTGGCCGGCGAGAGCCTTGGCCTGGCGCTCGAGGAGCGCCTGCCCGCCGCTGCAGGTCTGGGCGGAGGCGACACCTGGCGCGTCCGCTCGACGGTCTCCGGCCGCACGGTCCGCCTCGCCCTGCCGCTCTCCGAAAGCACCTCCGACCTGCGCCTTCGACTCTGGTCGCTCGACCGCCGCCCGGCGACCGCCCAACTGACGCTCTACGCCGGCGCGATGCCGCACAAGAGCGAAGGCGACCTGGCGCGCGGATTCGAGCTCGCGGCGCTCGCCGGCGTCGAGCCGCGCTTCGCGGTGGCGATGGTGGATCTGGCCGCTCCCGGCTGTTTCCGCCGCGAGATGCCGGACGGCGATTCGCCGCAGCTGCTGCAGGCGCTGGCAGCCGGTTCGACCTTCGAGCGCGCAGCGCCGACGCTCGCACCGGTCGGCTTCGCCATGCCGCTCGCCGCCGCGCTTGCGGAGAGTGAGAGTGTCCGAGTGCTGGCGCGTCGCGCGCGGGTCGGCGAAGGTGAGCCTCTGGCGCTGGCGCTTCCGCCCGGAACGCCGATCACCTGCGACGTCGCCGACGGCGGCGCCGCCGTCGTCGAGCTCGTGGCGATGGCCGGCGAACCGGTGGTCGGATTTCTCGACGGCCGCGGCAGCGTAGGACCGGCGACGGCGTGGAGTTCCTCCTCCGGGGGGCGCGTCCTCAGCGCGAAAAGCGCCGGTAAAGGAAGAGCTGTGGAGCTCTGGAACTCGGGCGCGAAGACGGTCGAAGCGCGGCTGTCAGGACGCCTTGTGCCGACAGCTTCGGGCGCCAAGCTGGCGTGGGGCGCAGGCAGCGCATCTGTCGGGGCGCGCGAGGCGATGCTCATCGAGCTACCCAAAGGCGACAAGGAGCTGCGTCTGACGCTCGCCACCGGCACCGCGTTGCTGGCACTGGCGCCGGCGAACGAGGATTCCGGCGACGATGCCGAGGCGCTGGTCTGGGCGCCGGTCGATGCCAGGACCGAGACGCTCACCACCCAGGCGGATCGCCTGCTGCTTCTCGGCAGCGCCACCGCAGCGGGCGAAGTGAGCGTCGAGATGTTGCCGCGCAGTGCAACCGGGGCTTCTCCGGACGCGGGTGCGGGCTCGCAAGCGATCACCGACCAGCAGCGTTTCGAACGCCGTTTTTCCTCTACCGGCGCTTTTCGCGTTCCGGTGGACGCGCTCGCTCCGGGCGCCGCAGGCGGCAAGCGCCGCCTGCATGTGCGGGGCGCCACCACGGCTCTCTTCGTCGGCGGAGACGGTCGCATCCAGCGCGGCAGCGACTTCGAGGTCACCTCGGCCGGCGGCTCGCTGCGTTTCGATCATTCTCCCGGTCTCGTCTCGGCCTGGGTCGATGACGGCAGCGGCACGCTGACGGCCGAATCGGGAGCGGCTCGCAGCCTCCAGGCGACGGGACTTGCGCTACCGGCGAGAGTCGAGCTCGATGGCTCCTCTGTGGCGTACGACGTCGAGCTCGCCGTGCCGTCGCTGCTGAAACTCCGCAGTACGGGTGCGTTGGCCATCGCCGTGAACGGGATCCGCGACCAGAATTTCGTCGGAGAACTCCTCGCGCCCGGCGGGCGGTTCGAGATCTATCCCGAGGCTGCGCGCTTCGACGCCGTGCTACCGGCCGGACGCTCGCGGCTCGTCCTGCGCGCGCTCGCCGGCGAGAGTCTGACGGGCGTGATGTCGGCGGTGGCCGAGCCCCTGCTGCCCCTCGGCGAAGGGCTGGGCCTAGAGTCGCTCCTGGCGCCGGGGGACAGTCGCGGCTACGGCTTTCGCGTCAGTCGCCCGGGCCCTGTCGGAGTCGGCGTGCGCGCCGACCAGGGCGGCGTCGAGACGCTCCTCTTCGAAGCCGGCGGACGTTTCCTCGGACGAGGCGTCGTGCAGTGGTTCGACTTTACCCCCGGCGACTACGCCGTGGTGGTGGCTGCGCCGGCCGACGGGACGCCAGCGCGGGTGCGCCCGGCGCTCGTCGGCGCCGCGCCGCCGGGCAGCGGCCCGCCGCCCGAGGAGGCGCAGCGCTTCCTGG
>JAYTAM010000421.1:0-5343 GCA_043737505.1 Thermoanaerobaculia bacterium | reverse complement strand
CATCGAGGCCGGCGCGCAGAATGGAGATGCGCACCTGGGTCCCTTTCGGGCCCTTGAGGCGTGAGACCGCCTCGTCGATCGACAGCTTGTCGGTAGGTTCGTCCTCGATCTTCTGGATGACATCGCCGGCGCGGATTCCGAGGCGCGACGCGGGGGTGCCGTCGATCGGCGCGATCACCGTCAGCCGGCCGTTGCGGACTCCGACCAGGATCCCGAGGCCGAAGAACGTCGCCTGCTGCTTCTCGCGCATCGAGGAGTAGGCGGTCGGCGGCAGGAAGGTGGTGTGCGGATCCAGCGTCCGCAGCATGCCGTTGATCGAGGAATAGACCAGATCGCGGTAGTGGACCTCGCCGGCATACCTCGAGCGCGCTGCCTCCAGCAATTCCGCATAGAGCTTCAGGTTGCCGCGCGCATCCTCCCCCAGTGCGAGCAGGCGGTTCCCCGCCAGCCCGCCGACGAAGATCGTCAGGAGGAAGAGAATCGTCGCAGCGAGCCGCCAGGGTCGACGCATGAAACGATCCTAACATGCGAAAAGTGCCGGTCCCGGACGCCGATCGTGAGGGTTCGCCTTGACACCGCCGGCGCGACGGGCCGATGATTGCCACCGGTCGCTGCCATGTTCGGTCCCCTCGGATTTCCCGAAATGCTCTTCATCGTCGTACTTGCTCTGCTCATTTTCGGGCCGAAACGACTGCCGGAGGTCGGACGCACGATCGGCAAGGGGATGGCGCAGTTCCGCAAGGCGACGAGCGATCTCAAGCGCACGATCGAAACCGAGATCTCGCTCGAAGAGGAGCCCTCGCGAACGCCGGCGCGCCCCATAGGTCCACCCGCCAGCCAGCCGCGCCGCATCGGCCCCGAACGGCCGGCGACGACGGTGGCCGAGGCAGCGCCCGCCGTTCCAGCCTCCGAGCCGCTGCCCGCCCCTCCGACGCCGGCGGCCTCGCCAGCGGACGAGTCCGCCCCGGGCGAGAGCCGGCCCTCCTGAAGCGCTCGATGTCCGGCGCTCCAGAACCGCGAGGCGGCGCCCTGCCCGCCGACGAACTGCCCCGCATGTCGCTCCTGGACCATCTCGAGGATCTGCGCAAGCGGATCGTCTACTCGGCTCTGGCGCTTTTCGCCGCGACGCTCGGTTGCTTTCACTGGGCTCCCGAGATCTGCCGCTTCTTCGCCCGGCCAATCTATGACCGGCACCTCCTGCCCGAGGGCCAGAAGCTGGCTTTCCTCGGTATCACGGACGCCTTTCTGCTCTATTTCAAGACCGCCCTCCTCGCCGGCGCCTTCCTCGCCGCGCCGGTGATCCTCTATCAGGTCTGGGCCTTCATTTCGCCCGGTCTCTATCCGAAAGAGCGCCGCTGGGCGGCGCCCTTCGTCTTCCTCGGCTGGGCCTTCTTCATCGCCGGCGGCGTCTTCGCCTATCTCGTCGCCTTCCCCTTCGCCGTGCAGTTCCTGCTCGAGATGGGCAAGGACTTCATGCCGGTGATCACGGCGGAGAAGTACTACGGCCTGCTGCTGACGATGATTCTGGGCCTGGGGCTCATGTTCGAGCTGCCGATCGTCCTCGTCCTGCTGGCGAAGATCGGACTCGTCACGCCGGGCTTTCTGATGCGCAACTTCCGCTGGGCGGTGCTGCTGATCTTCCTCGTCTCGGCGATCATCACGCCGACGTCCGACATCTTGAATCTGTGCGTCTTCGCGCTCCCCACCATCGCCCTCTACCTCCTCGGCACCGGCGCGGCGTGGCTGGTGACGCGCGGCAAGGCCGACGAAACCAACTAAGCGGGCCTTCGCCGCCAGCGCCGGTGGAGCCAGACCCACTGTTCCGGATGGCTGCGGATCTGCGCTTCGATCGTCGCCGTCATCAGCGCGGTCGCCGCGGTCGAGTCGGCCGGGAGCGCGAGCTCGGGATGGATGGTGGCCTGGTGGCTGCCATCGGCTCGGCGCGAGATGAAAGTCGGTAGGACCGCCGCGTCGAAGCGCAGGGCGAGCTCGGCGGCGCCTACCGGCGTCCAGGCGGGCCGGCCGAAGAAATCGACGAAGACTCCTTCCACCTTGGTGTCCTGGTCGATCAGCATGCCGAGCGCACCGGCGCCGCGCAGCGCTCCGAGAAGGGCGCGGGCCGCGCCAGGGGTTCCGCGCACGATCGTCCGGGTGCCGAAGCGGGCGCGCAGATCGAGCAGCATCGTCTGCAGCCCCGGCTCGTCGATCTCCCGCGCGACGACCAGCATGCCCAGTCCTCGCGTATTCAGCGCCGCCGCCAGGAGCTCCCAGTTGCCGCAATGCCCGGTGATGATGACGATCGGCCGATGCTGAAGGCGTGCCGCCTCGACGTGCTCCCAGCCGGAGAGCTCGACGTGGCGGGCGAGCTCCGCGGCGGCCGTATGGCGCAGGTGGAGACATTCGCCGAGGAGCGTCCCGAGGTGGCCGAAGCAGCGCGTCGCGAGGCTGTCGCGCTCTGCGACCGAGAGCTCGGGGTAGGCCAGCGCCAGATGGGTGAGCGTCCGGCGCCGATCCCGGCGGGCGACTCGGCCGGCGAAGTGGCCGAGGGCGCGGCCCATGCGCTGGGAGCGTTGCCAGGTCAGGCGGGCGAAGAGGAGATCGAGCAGGCGGCCGATGGCGGTGAGCAGCGCCGATCGCAGGCTCTTTCCCGCCGGGCGTCGACCGGGATCAGGAATCGCCGGTCTCTCGCGCCTCGGGACCGGCGAAGCGCGCGACGATCGATTCCCAGACGCCGCGCGCCTTGAGCAGCCGCTCTGCGAGCTCCCGCACGGCGCCCCGCCCGCCGGAGGCTGCAGTGACGTAGTGCACCCGGCTGCGGACGTCGTCGACGGCGTCGGCGGGCGCGGCGGAGAGGCCGCAGGCCCCGAGCACGCCGAGGTCGAGGAGGTCGTCGGCGAGATAGGCGACCTCGCTCGCGGCGAGAGAGTGGCGAAGCAGAAAGGCCCGAAACGCCTCGAGCTTGTCCTCACATCCCTGCAGGACCTCGGTGAGACCGAGGTCGCGACTGCGCTTGGCGACGATCGGACTCTCCCGCGCGGAGAGAATTCCCACTTCGATTCCCGCCAGGGTGAGGAGCTTCACTCCGAGGCCGTCCCGCACGTCGAAGATTTTCACCGCCTCGCCCTCGGCGTCGAACCAGAGGCGGCCGTCGGTGAGCACGCCGTCGACGTCGAGCAGCAGCCACTTCACGCCTCGAGCGCGCAGGGAGATCTCCGGCGTCCAGGCGCCGTTCTCGCGCGGGGCGGTCACTAGAAAAGCTCCAGTCCCCAGAGGTCGTGCAGGTGCACGATCCCTTCGAGCTTGCCGGCCCGATCGCAGACGAACAGGGAAGTGATGCGGTTGTGCTCCATGCGCTGCAGTGCCGCGGGGGCGAGCTCGTCGCCGTCAATCGTCCGCGGCTGCGGCCGCATGCATTCGCCGGCGGTGCGGCGGAGGATCTGTTCGTCCTTCTCGAGCAGGCGGCGCAGGTCGCCGTCGGAGATCACTCCGACCAGGTTCCCGACGCCGTCGGTGACGGCGGTGATTCCGAGGCCCTTCTTCGACATCTCGTAGATCGCGTCGCGCATCGAGGCGTCGGTCGCCACCGCCGGCAGGCGGTCGCCCGAGTGCATCACTTCGCGGACCCGCAGCAGCTGCTTGCCGAGCCGGCCGCCGGGATGGAAGCGCGCGAAATCCTCGGGAGTGAAACCGCGGGCCTCGAGGAGGGCCATGGCGAGCGCGTCGCCCAGCGCCAGAGTGGCGGTAGTCGAGGCCGTCGGCGCCAGATTCAGCGGGCAGGCCTCCTTGTCGATCGCCACCGGCAGGTGGAGATCGGCGCCGCGGGCGATCGGCGAGTTCGAATTGCCGGTCATGGCGATGAGCGGCACCCCGAGCCGCTTCAGGATCTCGACCAGACGCAGGAGCTCCTCGGTCGTGCCCGAGTAGGAAGCCGCGAGGACGATGTCTCCTTCGACGATCATGCCGAGGTCGCCGTGGATCGCCTCGGCCGGGTGGAGGAAGAAGGACGGCGTTCCTGTCGAGGCGAGCGTGGCGGCGATCTTCTGCATCACGATGCCGCTCTTGCCCATGCCGGTGCAGACCACCCGTCCCGGCGCCGTGCGCAGCCGCTCGACGGCGTGGTCGAACGACTCGTCGAGCTGCGCCACCAGCCCGGCGACCGCCGCGGCTTCGATCTCCAAGACTTGTCGGGCGACATCGCGCGGGGTGCGCGGCGCTGGACGCGTCATGCGCTCACCGCAGCGCGGACCCGCGCGAGCGATGCGAGAAGCGCCTCGGCGCGGTCGGGGGGGAGCTGGGTGTCCTTGTCGGAGAGGGCCTGCTCGGGATCGGGATGCACTTCGAGGAAGAGACCGTCGGCGCCGGCTGCGACCGCTGCGCGGGCGAGCGGCTCGGCGAACTCGCGGGCCCCGCCCGTTCCCTCGGCCCCAGCTCCAGGCAGCTGCAACGAGTGGGTGACGTCGTAGATCACTGCGATGCCGTCCCGCTGCATCCAGGCGAAGCTCCGCATGTCGACCACCAGGTTGTGGTAGCCGAACGAAGCGCCGCGTTCGGTGACGGTGACACGCTCGTTGCCGGCGGTGCGGATCTTGTCGACCACGCGGCGCATGTCGTCCGGCGCCATGAACTGACCCTTTTTGACGTTCACCGCCTTGCCGGTGGCCGCGGCGGCCAGGAGCAGGTCGGTCTGCCGGCAGAGGAAAGCCGGAATCTGCAGCACGTCGACCACCTCCGCGGCAGGCGCGCACTGCGCCGGCTCGTGGACGTCGGTGAGGAGGGGCAGGCCGAACTGCCGCCGGACTTCGGCGAGGACTTTCAGGCCCTCGACCAGGCCGGGCCCGCGGAACGCCTTGCCGGAGCTGCGGTTGGCCTTGTCGAACGAGGCCTTGAAGATCAGCGGAAGGCTCAGGCGCCCGGCGATACCGGCGAGGATCTCCGCTGCGCGCAGGGTCATCGCAGCGCTCTCGATGACGCAGGGCCCGGCGATGACCGGCAGGACGTGGGATCCCGCTCCGCCGATGGCGATGCCGGTCGCGAGCTCGAGGCGGGTCCTCGTCACGCCAGCTGGCTCTCGCGCGCCTCGATCTTGGCGGGCCGGGCTTCGCCCTGGCGCTTCTGCTGTTCAGCGAGCGCCGCGGCGATGTAGGAGACGAAGAGCGGATGCGGTTCGGTCGGCTTCGACTTGTACTCGGGATGGAACTGACAACCCAGGTACCAGGGATGCCCGGGGAGCTCCACCATTTCGATGAACTTGCCGTCGGGGCTCCGGCCCGAGATCACCAGGCCGTGCTCCTGAATCGTCGCGAGATACTTGTGGTTGACCTCGTAGCGATGCCGGTGCCGCTC
>JAYTAM010000420.1:0-5343 GCA_043737505.1 Thermoanaerobaculia bacterium | reverse complement strand
GTTGGCCCGCGATGCGATGGTGACGCGCGGCCGCGATCTCGACGCATTCGCCTACGGCAGTGCCGACGACGTTCGCCTGGTGACCTGGGAGGACGGACTGCAGTTCGCGGTCTTCGGCGTCCGCCCGGAGCGGCGCCTGTTGCTCGAAGCGGTCTATGCGTTTCTGACGCTCAAGAACGGCGTCCCTGCCGGCTACGTCCTCAACAGCGCCCTCTTTGGATCGGCGGAGATCGCCTTCAATGTCTTCGAGGCCTTTCGCGGCGTCGAAGCGGCTCAGGTCTACGCCCGCGTGCTCGCCACCGTGCGCCTGGTCTTCGCCGCCTCCGCCTTTACGATCTTCCCCTACCAGTTGGGCGACGGCAACGACGAGGCGCTCGACTCCGGCGCTTGGTGGTTCTACCAGAAGCTTGGCTTCCGCCCGCGAGCGCCCCAGGTCGTCTCGCTCATGAACCGCGAGCTCGCACGTCAGCATCGCGACCCGTCGAGCCGCTCTTCCCGCGCCACGCTGGCGCGCCTCGCGCAGGAGAACCTCTTCCTTCATCTCGGCCGGGATCGCCGGGATGTGATCGGCGAGGTCCCCCTGCCGGCGGTCGGAGTCGCGGCGACGGCACTCCTCGCTCGCCGCTTTGGCAGCGCCACAGGCCCCGCCGACCGTGGCGGGTCGCTCTGCGCCGCCGAGGCCCGGGCCCGCCTCGGGCTCGGCAGCCTCTCCGGATGGAGCGCTCACGAGCGCGCCGCCTTCCACTCCTGGGCTCCGGTCGTCCTGCTCCTTCCCGGCCTCGAGCGCTGGACGACCGCGGAGCGCAGGGGGCTCGCGGCGGTCATCCGCGCCAAAGGCGGGCGTCGCGAGTCCGAGTTCGTCCAGCTTTTTGACAGCCATGCGAAGCTGCCGCAGGCGCTCGCGCGACTCGCGCGAAGCTCCGAGAGTGGCTGAGCCGATCGCGCGCTATTCGATCGCTCGTGGCGTCGACTGAACGCGCACCACGCCGATGATCCCGGCCAGGGTCAGCAGGGAGCCGAGCGCCTGATTCCAGCCGAAAGGTTCGTCGAGCAGGAGCGCGCCGAGGGCGAAGGCGATCAGCACGGTGAGCTGCGCCATCGCCCCGGACTGGACGTTGGTCACCCAGCGGTAGGCATAGGTCATGAGGAGCTGCGCCGCGATCGAAGCCGCGCCAACCGCGCCGAGCAGCAGCCATTCGCGGCCGTCCGGGGTGCGCCAGTCGTGGATCCCGAGCGGCGCCGTCGCCAGCAGGCCGAAGAGGGTGAAGCTGCCGTAGATCGCCCACGAGCTTTCGGTTCGACGGGCGGCGCGGATCGCCGCCACCGCCGCGCCGGAAAGCACCGCCGAAGCGAGGCCGGCGGCCTCCCAGCGGCCGAAGTGCGCCAGGAGGCCACCGTCCGCGAAGCCGCCGGTGACCAGCGCCACGCCGAGGAAGGCGACGGCCGCTGGCAGCAGGACCCATCGCCGCACGCCCTCGCCCAGGAACAGCGCGGCGAAGAGAACGCTGAAGATCGGCGAAGAGTAGTTGAGCAGCGTCGCCGTGCCGACCGGAATGTGGGCGATGGCGAGGAAGTACAGCAGCACCGCGACGCCGCCGAAGACGCCTCGGTACACCAGCAGATCGAGGCGGTCGTAGGTGAGCGCGCGGCGCGCCAGCCCCGGTACCACGACGAGAGGCAGCAGCATGATCGCAAAGCGGATGAAGGCGACCTCGCCGCCGGAGAGGGTCTGCGAGGCGAGCTTGGCGGCGACCGCCATGAGGGCGAAGCAGACCGCCGAGAGGGCGGTATAGGCCAGGGGATGCCGCGGAGACATGAGGATTTGAACCCGATCCTGTCGCGAATCGCCGCTGTGCGCCAGAAAAGAAAACGAGGGCCGATCCCCTGGGATCGACCCTCGTCGAGTGAAGAAGTCGAGCTAGAAGGCTCGGCTCAGTTGGGCGAGCCCGGCAGCGGCGTCCGCAGATACGGGAACGCGCCGTCGAACTGACTGGCATCCTGCAGGGTGCCGTCCGTGTAGGGCAGCGTACCCGAGGGCGCGTCCGCGGGATCGCAGTAGACGCCCGGGAAGGCATGGCAGAGAACGCCCATGGCCACCCGCAGCTCGATGTCGACCACGTCGTCGCCGGGCCGCCGGCCATTCGGGAAGCCGGCCAGGTCGCCACCGAGGACGCCGAGGTTGTTCTGGCTCGCCTTCGGAGTCGGCGCGAGGTCGACGTTCAACCGCAGCATCTCGCCGAAGCCGAACTCATTCAGGCCGGTGACGCCGGTGACGAACGCCGCCAACAGGTCGGTACGCGGGAAGTTGTTGGGTGCCTGGACGCCGAAGAGAATCTCCAGCAGCTCGGGCAGGGTCGGATTCGTCACGTAGGTCGCGAGGGCTGCATCCCCCGCCGGCTGGGCGGAGTTGAACAGGTTCTTGTCCTTGACGCCGATGACGACCTCGTTGACCAGCGGCATGCCGAGACGCGAAACCTGAACATAGTCGTCCGAGGTCAGCAGGGGCTGCTCATAGGTCGGCGAGGGGTTGATCGTGCGGACGCGCGGCAAGCGAGACGTCGTCCATGCACCGACCACCGGACCGTGGCCACCCGTCAGGCAGGTGGTCGGAATCTCGAGGATGATGGACGTGATGTTCTTGTCCGCCGTGTCGGAAGGCTCGGAATCCCGCGGGCCGACCGGGTTGAGGTTCACCAGGTCGAAAACTTCGCCGAGGTTGACCGCGAACGACTCCTTGCGCTGACCGACGAAAACCCTGCCGGAGCCGGAGCAGCCGGGGATCGAGATGTCGGTCCGGTAGAGCGAAGCGTAGGCCTCGTAGTTCGGAAAGGTCTTCATACCGTGGTTGTCCAGCGGCTTGGCGAAGAAGGTGCCGCCGGCGTCGGCGTTGCTGACCATCCCGATCGAGTCCGGATTGGCGAGGGAGCCGCGAACGGTGGCGATCGTATAGAGCGTCGCCTGGTTCAGGGCGGCCAGGCCGCCGGGCTGGACCAGGACCGGCCCCGCCGCGAGCAACGGAATGGCGACGCGCGCGTCGCCGACCGGCAGAGCGACATCGAGGTTGTAATTGATGAATTCGAACACGAACGAGAGATCCTCGACGCCGTCGCCAGTGTTGTCGATACGGATGTCATAGAGCGCGTCCGGATCGAGCGGGAAGTAGTTCGGGCCGCCGTACGGATCCTGGAGGGGGAGGTAGTTGGCGATCAGGGTGACGTAACCCTCACGGCCGGACTCATAGCTGCGAAACATGTAGAAATCGGTGCCGTCGACCTGAGGCATACCGAGGATCGCCGGGGCTTCTCGGTGGCTCGACGCGATCGCCGGAACCGTCGCGATCACGGCCAACAAGATCAACAGGCTCACTACTTTAGATCGTGGACTCACGTGCGTTCCTCCTTCAGAGGATGGATCCTGGCGAGAAGCAAGGATCGGTGAACTTCTACCCGATCTATACGATATGTGTGCCAAGTCAGATGTCTCTTTTGTGTGTCTGTTCTGCGAATGCGGTTGGGGCGCGGTCTGTCACAGCCTTGCGCCCTCGGGCGGAGGGCGGAAGATGCGAATGTAGCCGCGGATCTGAGGGCCGGCGACCGCTCGTGGGCCTACCCCCCCCGGGGGGAGGTGGCTTACTCTGGAAACTGAGCGCGCAGGAGCACCGCGAGCCACTCGGGAATCGCCGTCTTCTGAAAGGAGTCCATCGCCACACAGACCGTGACGATCCGGCTCTCCGCCGCTGGCCGTTCGACGCCACGGTGCAGGAAGCAATAGCGCCAGGTGACCGCGCTGCCGCTCTGTTGCGCGATCGTCACTTCAATCTCGAGGTCGTCCCCGTAGCGCAGCGGGCGGTGATAGTCGGTCTCGAGGTGCACGACGGGGAAGCCGATCCGATGCTCGCGCAGGAGCTTCGGATAGTCGGTGCCGATAGCGTCGCGGAAAAACTCCTCCATGGCGACGTGGCAGAAATGCATGAAGCGCGGGTAGTAGACGATTCCGGCGGGGTCGAGATCCCCCCAGCGGACATGCAGCGGAGTGCGGAACGCCATGGCCCGGAGTCTAGCCCCCTCCGCGACTACACCGCACCGGGCTTGGGTTTGCCCGGCAGGTATTGTCCGGGCCAGGAGAGGTCGACGCCGTATCGGGTCGCCGCGTGCAGCGTGAGGTAAGGGTCGGCGAGGTGCGGCCGAGCCAGGACGGCGAGGTCGGCGCGCCCGGCGGCGAGCACCGTGTTGGCGTGATCGGCGTCGAGAATGGCTCCCACCGCCATCACCGGAATGCCGGCCTCGTAGCGGATCTTCTCGGCGAACGGCACCTGATACATCCGGCCGTAGTCGGGCTTCGACGCCGGCGAGTTGCCCGCCGTCGAGACGTCGATCAGGTCGCACTCCCGACGCTTGAGCTCGCGAGCCAGCGCGACCGCCTCGTCGGGGGTGAAGCCGGAACCGTCCGGCATCCAGTCGGTCGCCGAGATGCGCACCGACATCGGGAGCTCCGCCGGCCAGACGGCGCGAACCGCAACGAAGACTTCCAGCGGGTAGCGCATCCGGTTGGCGAGCGATCCTCCATAGTCGTCCCGACGGGAGTTCGACAGCGGCGAGAGGAAACTCGACAGCAGGTAGCCGTGGGCGAAATGCAGCTCGAGCCAGTCGAAGCCGGCTTCGGCGGCCCAACCGGTGGAGCGCACGAAGTCGGCTGTGACCCGATCCATGTCGGCGCGATCCATCGCCTTCGGCGCCGGCCAGTCGTGCCGGAAGGGCTCGGGCGACGGTCCGAGGGTCTGCCAGGCCCCATCGTCTGCGGTGAGCGGCAGATCCGCCCCCTGCCATGGATGCTGCATCGAGCCCTTGCGCCCGGCATGCGCGAGCTGAATGCCGATCTTCGCCGGCGAATGAAGGTGGGTGAAGTCGACGATCCGCTTCCACGCTGCCAGGTGCTCGGCGCGGTAGAGACCGGCGCATCCGTGAGTGATCCGCCCCTCGGGAGAGACGTTGGTCATCTCGGCGATCACCAGGCCCGCGCCGCCCACCGCCCGGCTGCCGAGGTGCACGAGATGCCAGTCGTTCACCGTGCCGTCGTCGGCTGAGTACTGGCACATCGGCGAGACGACGATGCGGTTGGCGAGCTCGATGCTGCGGACCCGGAACGGCGTGAAGGCCGGCGGTCGAGGCGTTTCGCCGGAGCCTGGGGAGCGCGTCGGGCCCGCGTCGAGGTTCCGTGCGAACTCGCGGTCGACCTCTCCCACGAGTTGCGGATCGCGCGCCTTCAAGTTGTCGTAGGTGATGCGCTTCGAGCGCGTCATCAGGTTGAACACGAACGGCAACGGCTCCTGTACCAGGTAGCGGC
>JAYTAM010000419.1:0-27337 GCA_043737505.1 Thermoanaerobaculia bacterium | reverse complement strand
GTCCGCGACCCACACGCCTGTGGCCCGCCCTTCGAGCCGCAGAAGCGCGTGTTCGTTCAGGATGTAGCGCACGCCGCCCGAGAACGCGCCGGAGAAGTTCCAGCCCTCGCCGAAATCCTGCCCCGAACCCGCGAGGCGAGTCGCTCCACAGTCTGTCTCCTCCGTCTTCTCCGGACAAGATTTCGTCAAGGCACGCTCGACGACCAGTCGTCGTCGTGGCCGTCTTCGACGCCGTCGCAGAACACCGCGGTCATCGGATCGACGTACCAGAGCTCGCGCCCGTTCACCGGATCGTCGGCACTGAAGTAGATGCGATCCTGGAACAGCACCAGGACGCCATGGATGGAGGCGGTCGCTTCGGCGAACTGATCGGTCACCCGCTCGACGATTCCGCCACCGCAGTAGCGGAAGAGGTCGGTCTCGTTCGACAGCGTCTGCGTGGCGCTGAAGTACAGGGCATTGCGGTGGGGCAGGAAACTTCTGGCGGCGAAGATCCTGCCCCACGGCCACGGAGCCGGGGCGAGACCCCCGGCGCGCAGCACATGCAACTGGTCGGGTACTTCCTCGTCCGCCTCTTCGAAGCCGTCGACCAGGAGCTTTCCTCCCCAGCTCGCCAGCCCACCCTGGACATCGAAGCTGGTCGACACCATGGCCGGCGGGACGACGCCATCGTCCACCCACAAGCGGTCCTGTCCACCGCTGTCGGCCGCCCGGAGATAGAGCAGCGCTCCGTTCTGGACGAACGAATCCGGACTCGACGAGCTGTCGCCGGGCCGCAGGTCGCCGACGAGCTCGGGGGCGAGAAAGGTCTCGTGCCTCCACGGCTCCCTGCCGAGGCCGTCGACATTGGCGCCGAAGTAGAGGCCGTCACCCAGGGCCGTCAGAGCTTCCGGCAAGGAGCTGAGCGCGCCGGCGCGCAGGTCGTAAACGTCGGGAGCGGTCGAGCCATCCCAGCAGACCAGCTCGTCACCGACAGCCGCCGAGGTGATGGCGCGAAAGCAGAGCTCGGCGCCGAAGGCGGTGAGAAGGTCCGGAGAGCCACTTCCCGGATTCAAAAGATCGAGGACCTCAACCGGCGGCTGTACGCCGTCGTACTTCCACAGCTCGCGGTCTCCCGTCGGCCCGCCGAGAAAGTAGAGCGCTCCCTGCCAGGTGGTGAGATGGGTCGGTTGGAGCTCGTCGCTTCCGGATACCTTCCCCGGCGGCGTGACACCGTCGTAGGACCAAAGGTCGAGGAAACCGCCGTCGGCCGTTGCCGCGAAGTAGAGCTTGTCGGCGAAAACCGCCGCGTCGAGCCCCGGAACGCCCGAAGCGCTTCCCGGTCGGAGGTCGGTGAGCCGCACCGCCAGCTCGCCACCGGCCGAAAAGGGGAGCCCGTAAAGAGCGACCAGCGCGATTCCGGCACACCGCACGAGCACAGTTGTGGCAGAGGTCATGAAATCTCCCTTCCTTCACCCGGTAATCCGACACCGGGTTCGGGAAGGGGACAGGAGCACCCGTGTGACGCGCCCTCTAGGGGGCGGGCGATGTTGGCGCGATCGGCGCCACCGGCGTGCCGCGCACGATGGCGGTGGCGAACCGTTCGGCACCGAACCATCGCGCGGCGGTAGCGCGGAGCTCCGCCAGGGTCGTCGACTGGGCGATCGCGAGGCGTTTCGCCGTGGCGTCGAGCCCGGTGCCATAGAGCGCCCCGCGCGCCAGGTCGTCGCGCAGTTGGCCGTTGGTCTGCAGGTCGACCTTGGTGGCGCCGGCGAAGGAAGACTTGGCGGTGGCGAGCTCCTTGTCGCCGAAGCCGTCGCTCGCGAGCTTGCGGAGCTCGGCGAGGAGAGCCTCCTTGGCCTCCTCCTCCTTCGCGGCTTCGGTCGCGAGGTAGGCGAGCGCGATCCCGCCCTCGCGCCGCGGCTGATAGCCGGCGTAGACGGTATAGGCGAGCGACCGCCGGCCGCGGAGCTCGGCGAAGAGCGTGCCGGCGAGCCCCGAGGTCACGTTCTGCAACAGCTCGAGGCGCGCCGCCTCGGGGTCACCGGGCGGCGGTCCCGCGAATGCCATGACGATCGCCGACTGCTTGCGGTCTCGATACTCGATGGTCTCGGTGCGGGTCGGCGGCGGCGAAGGCTGGCGCAGCGGCGGACGTGCCGAGCCCCGCCGCGGCAGGGCGCTGAGGACGTTCTCCATCAGCTCCTGGGCGGCGGCGGCGGAAACGTCGCCGACGATGACCAGGGTCGCGTCCTCGGCGGCCAGATGCTGCTTCCACCAGGCGGCGAGGTCGGCAGCACCGAGAGTGGCGAGAGAGTCCTCGGTGCCGGCGGCGGCCAGGCCGTACGGATGCGTCGGCCAGAGGTCGGCGACCGCCAGAGCCTGCGGGCGCTGCGTCGCCGAGTCGAATGCGCGGCGAACCGCCGCGAGCTGGAGGGCGCGCTCCTCGTCGATGCCGGCGGCCGGGAACGTCGGGTGCAGAATGACATCGGCGAAGAGCTCAAGCGCCGGACCTAGATTCGCCTGCACCACGTCCATCTCGACTCCCAGGGAATCCGGGGTGACGTCGGCGGCGAGCTCCGTGCCGAGGAACTCGAACGAGCGATTGATCTCCTCGCCGCTGCGCTTGCCGGCGCCGCGGCGGAGCGCGGCCACCGTGAGCTGCGTGATGCCGGCGTTGGCCGAAGATTCGAAGCTCCGTCCGCCGTTCAGATAGAAGCCGACGGCCACCGAGGGGGCGCCCGGGCGCTCGCGCACGACGAGGCGCGCGCCGCTGGCGAGCCGAACTTCGGTCGCCAGGCGGTCGACCGCGGCCGGGGCGACCGCCGCGGAGCTCGCCGGAAGGGCATTCGCGGCCTCGGCCGAAGGCGGAGCTGCGACCGCTGCCTGCACCTGGGCCCAGGCCGCCGCCCGCTCGACCACCGGCGTCCCTGCCGGCGCGTAGTGGTAGAGCGTCAGGCGATCGGGGGAGAGAAAGCGCCGCGCAGCGGCGCGCACTTCGTCGCCGGTGACGCGGTCGAGCGCCGCCAGGCGCTCCCCGACCTTGCGGTAATCGCCCCGCGCCTCGGCATCGGCCAGTGCCTGGGCCTGTCCGACGGCGTCCTCGAGCCCGAGCACCACCTGCGCGCGCAGAGCGTTCTTGGCCAGGGCCACTTCATAAGCGGTCGGCCCGTGCGCCTTCAGGCGCTCGACCTCCGTCAGGACCCGGCGGTCGACCTCGGCGCGGTTCGGCTCGTCGAACGTCGCCTGCGCGATGAGCAGGCCGACATCGTCGAACTGGTAGTGAGCGGTCGTCGCCGTCGCCGCGGCTTCGGGGGCGACGACATGGCGAAAGAAGCGCGACGAGCGCCCGGCGCCGAGGATCTGCGCGGCGAGATCGATCGCCAGCTCGGCGTCGCCACCGACACCCTGGGTATGCCAACCGAAAACCGAGTAGCCCTGCTTCAGGTCTCCGGTCGAGCTGCCGAAACGAAACTCCGTCTGCTCCGGTTCCTTCGGACCGCGCTGCTTGTCGAAACCGGCGGTCGAAAGACCGCCGAAGGTCGCCGCCACCGCGCGCTCGACCGCCGCCTGCTTCACGTCGCCGGCGATCGACAGGATCATGTTCTGGGGCAAATAGAGGGTGCGGAAGAACTGCAGGAGGTTGTCGCGCTGAATGTTCCGCAGTACTTCGTTCGAGCCTATGCGCCAGCGCTTGATGCGGTGCTGCGTGAAGGAGACCGCGATCATGCGCTCGAGCGACAGCGCCGGCGGGTTGTCGAGCTTGCGGTTCGATTCTTCGATCACCACTTCGGATTCGCGCTCGAGCTCACCGGCGTCGAAGAGCGGATTGGCGATCGCGTCGGCCATGATCTCGAGCGCGCGACCGAACCCTTCGGTGGGGACGACGAAGAAGTAGTTCGTCGAGTCGTAGATCGTCCCGGCGTTGGTGTCGCCGCCGACCGCCGCGAGCTCCTGTGAGATCTGCTCGGCGCCGGGAAACTTCTTCGAGCCCTTGAAGAACATGTGCTCGAAGAGGTGCGCCATGCCGGCGACCTCGTCCGGCTCGTTGAAGTAGCCCGCCTTGACCCAGGTGTTGATCGCCACCACCCCAGTCCCGGGCTGTTCGCGCACCAGCAGCGTCAGCCCGTTGGGCAGGGTCGTCTTCTTCACCGAGGCCAGGAAGCCGTCGAGCGGGCCGGCCGCCGGCGTTGCGGCCACGGCGGCGGTACCAACCACAGCAACGAGAGCGAGCCCGGCGATGGACGTAAGGGCGAAGGCACGGGAGGGCAGGATCACTTTGGACTTCCTTTCCGGAGCAGCGTCGTGGGAGAGGCGGTTCTTGCCGCGGCGCAGATCATCCTACTGCCGGGGCCATCCGGGTCGCGCGCAGGACGAGCGCCGGATCGTGGACCGTGACGGCGAGGATCCGTTCCGCCTCGCGCTCGAAGCGGATCCGAACGCCCGGCACCGCCGGCGGATGGAACAGGAGCCCGCCGAGGTGAAAGAGGCGAAGGGCCGACCTCGAGGCGCGCTCGAACGTGAGGCCCATGCGCCCTACGGCGACGACGATGCGCTCGCTCGGCCCGGTGCCGAAGAGATACGTGCCGACGAGCGCCGCCTGTTCGGTGTCGCTCAAGGCCACGAGCGCCGGCTCGGGGTCGGCCCCACCGGTCTTCTCGAGATAGTCGACTACCGGCCGCGCCGCCTCGCCGCCGGCGCGGGCGTGATGCAACAGCGTCAGTCCGTGCGGCCCGAGGGTCATCTGGACTCCGGGGGAGGCCTCGATGAAGGCGCGCACGGTCGCGAGCTGGCCCAACATCGCCGCTGAATAGAGCGTCGGCTGGGCGCCGTGCGCCAGCAGCAGCTCGGCGATCTCGCGGTTGCCGACGTGAGAGGCCGCTCCGAGCGCCGTCTCCCAGTCGCCGAAACCCCAGTCCCAGGCGGCGCGGGCGAGCGACGGATGCGCGGCCAGCAGCTCGCGCACCTTCTCCACCCGGCCGTGCGAGGCGCCGACCATCTCGCGCGCCAGGTCCGGCGCCTGCGTCGGCCAGAAATCGGGCAACGTCGGTCCGGCCCGTTCGGCGGAGGCCCCGACAGGCGTTTCGGCGGCGACAGCCTGCAGACCGGGGATCCCGCTCGCCGATGCCCCGGCCAGGAAGAGACCGGCCGAGGAGCCGACGAGAAATGTCCGGCGCGTGGATGCAGCGCTCATAGAGCTGGATACGAGAAAAGCCCCTCGAAGGTTGTCGCCGTGTCGCAATCCGCGCCCGCTTTGCGAGGTACGGGATGAGGAGAGACAACTCATGACCCCGAAAAGCGATGTTCACGTGGCAGGCCAGGCATCCTGGTGCAGCAAGCCGTTCCGCCCGATTGCGACCGGCGCGGTCTTTTCGCTGGCAGCGCTGGCCGCGCTGGCAGCAATCACCATGTTCGCCCGGAGCGCCGAGGCGCAACTTGGCGTCCCCGGTTCACAGATCTTCCAGCAGGGAGAGAGCGGCGTTCCCGGCACTCCGGCGGCGCTCGAGCAGCTCGGGCGCGCCCTGGCCTCCGGCGACTTCGACGGCGACGGATTCGTCGACCTCGCCCTCGGGGCGCCGCGGGAGTCGATCGCACCGACCTCCGAGGCGGGCTCGGTGACGGTCCTCTACGGCGGCGCTTCGCGCTTGGCAGGCGCCGGCAGCGAGGTCTGGGACCTGAACGGACCGGCAGGCCAGGTCGCCAGCACGGGTGACCGCCTGGGCAGCGCGCTCGCGGCAGCGGACTTCGACCACGACGGCTTCGCCGACCTGGCGATCGGCATCCCCTACCGGGATGTCGTGACGCCGGCGATGTCCTTCGAGCTGCGGGCCGGCGCCGTGCTGGTCCTCTACGGCTCGGCGGCCGGGCTGGTCGAGGCCGGCGCGCAGTACTTGCGCCAGGGCGCCGGCGGAGTGGTGGGCGCCCTCGAAGAGGACGACTTCTTCGGCGAATCGCTGGCGACCGGCGATTTCGACGGCGACGGCTTCGCAGATCTCGCAATCGGCGTCCCCGGCGAGGATGTCGGCGCGATCGGCAACGCCGGCGCGGTCAACGTCATCTTCGGCTCGCCCGCTGGACTCTCGACCGCTCCGGCGACCACCGCCAACGCGATCTGGACCCAGGGCGACCTCGGCTCTTCTGACGACGAAGCGAGCGACGAGTTCGGGCACGCCTTGGCGGCCGGGGACTTCAATGCCGACGGAAGGGACGACCTCGCCGTCGGGACACCGCGCGAGAACTGGTTGGGGTCGACCGACGCGGGGGTCGTTTCGTCCTGCTGGGCTCGGATACCGGCCTGACCGCGCTCGGGGATCAGATTCGCACCCAAGACGACGTCGGTCTCCCCGATGACGCCGAGAACGCGGACCACTTCGGCTGGAGCCTCGCCGCCGGCGACTTCGACGGCGACGGAGTCGACGACCTCGCGGTCGGTTCGCCCGGAGAGACCTGGGAAGTCGGAGCCGAAGTCGGACTTGTCCACCTGCTGCCCGGGGTGGCGGGATTGGGCCTGAGCAGCGTGGCGAGCGCGACCGTCGACCGTTCGCAGGTCGCCGGCGTCGCCGCCTCCGGCGATCGCTGCGGTGCCGCTCTTGCCGCCGCCAACTTCGACGGCGGAACGGCGGACGAGCTGGTGATTGCTGCCCCTGGAGCGGAGACCGCCGGCGGCCACAGCCGGATCGCGACGGCGCTGCAGGGCATCGGCCAGCTGCGTTTGGCCCAGGGACGCGTCGCCGAGGCCGAGGCGCTGCTGCGGGAGGCGCTCGAAATGCGCCGCCAGCGCGTCGGCTCCAATCACTCCGAGATCGCGGAGCTCCTCCTGCCGCTCGCCCACTGCCTGGTGAAAGCGATCTCTTCGACGTTCATGCCGGCGAAGTAGCGGCATTCGACGATGCGCGCGAGCCGCTCATTCCAGCTCTCCAGCTGTTCGAGCGCCTGATGCACCGCGAGCACCAGCTCCGCCTGGTCGGAGACCGCCAGGAAGCCGCTGTCCAGCGTGACGCGATGGGCGTTGCCGCCGCGCTTGCCGGCCGCATGCCTGCGGGCGTGATCGACGACGACGAACCGCATGGCGCGCGCCATCACGCCGAAGAAGTGTGCCCGGCTCTGCCAGTCGATCGAGGTTTCGTCGAGCAGCCGCAGATAGGGCTCGTTGACCAGCGCTACGGTATCCAGCGTGCGCCCGGGAGGGGCGTTGCGCAACTGCTGCCGCGCCATGCGCTCGAGCTCGCCGTGCGCGAGCTCCACCAGGCGTCCGAAGGCCGCTTGGTCTCCCGCCCGATGCGCCTCGAGGAGGCGCGTCAGGTCGGCACCGACGGTACCGTCCATAGGAGGGCGCGCGGAGAGCGCGCTACTCCATTTTCCGCGGCTGAGAACGCAGTTGGCGGCTCGTCTGCACCCCCAGGACGAGCGACACGCCGGCCCCCATCCCGCCGGCGAAGAGCCCCAGGATGTCACCAGTCGCACGCGATCGCGCATGCCCAGCGCGGCGAGAAGAGCGACCAACGCCGAAAGCAATGCGGCAACGACCTGCAGGCGGACGCGGGTGCGAGCGTTCATGGTTTCGCCATCCTGACGCAATCGGCCTCGGTGAGGTCAATTCCATTTCGCCGAAGACCTGCGAACTTCCCCGGCGAAAGCTTCGCTCGCGGTTCCGGATTCGAACGCATGAAACCCTCGGAATCTCCTAAGTGGACGGCAGTAGGAGTCCGGCGTTCAGCAAAGCGAGAAGGTACTCCTCCACCAGCTCCAGGGGCACCGGCCCGTAGATCGCGGCCAAGGCGTCGCGGATTTCGGTGGTCGTCCGCTTTCCGTCCACCAGGTTCAGCGCCTCATAGGAGTAGTCGCCGCCGCTGCCCCACAGGCCCTGAAACGTCGGCAGGCGGAGCGTCGCGGTGCGCTCGGCGCCGAGGTGGTCGGGGAGCCAGGCGTAGCCGAACGTGCTGGTGGTACCGGGATGCGCCGGGTTGCGCCGGTAGATCGCCCCGCCGCGGCGGGCGGGAGCCGTCGGCCGCGCGACCAGCGCTTCGAAGGAAGAAAAGAACCGGCCGGCCTCGTCGGCGACGGCGCCCGTCGGCAGCCCGAAGCGCGACAGCGAGTCGAGCAGTTCGCGCTCCTGGGCGGCGGCGAAGCGGGCGAGGTTCTCGGCCTCGAAGCGATCGAGCGCCGCCGCGCGCTCGGCCGTCGTCGCCGCGCGGCGGAGCGCCGCCGAGCGCTGCAGCCGCCAGAGCGCCGGGACATCGGCGTCGTCGAGATTCGCCAGCGCCCATCCCGTCGCTGCGGCGAGGAAGGCGACCCGACCGAGCTTGGTCGGATCGAGGTTCCCCGGCAGGTCGCGGTCGGTGTGAATGTAGCGATCGGGCCAGTCGTTGAAGTAGATCGCCGGTATGCCGAACGACGAGTCGTTGTAGACCTCGTGGTCGCTGCCGAGGGTGAGGCGGGTCGGCTCGGCCCGCAGCGGCTCCTTGCCGCCGCGGGCCGAGAGCTGCGGGAAGGACGCAGCGCCTGTCGCGGCGAAGGTCATCGTCTGGTCGTTCAACCAGACGGCCCCGGCTGCCGCGAGGTCGTGCACGAACGAGGGGAGGCTCGCCGGGCCGCGGGTGACGTGGAAGACCGCCTGCGTTTCCGGACCGCCGCCGACCATGTCGAGATGCAGTGCGGCCTTGAAGCGCCGTGCGAGATCCGGGCGCCCGGCGAGAATCGCGTGCGTGCCCTCGATTTCGGGCGGCCAGACGAAGCGCAGCGTCCGCCGCGGCGGCGAGAGGCGGCCCTCGCGGATCAGCTTGGCGAAGGTTCGCGCCACTTCGAGGATCGTGGCGCAGCCGCTGGCGTTGTCGTTGGCGCCCGGGCGCGGATGATCCAGATGGCAGCTGAAGACGATTTCGTCGTCGCCGACTTGCGGATCGCTGCCGGGGATTGTCACCGAGGGAATGGAATAGACCCCCGGAGCGGCGCCCGCGTCGACCCGCGCCGCGAGCCGGACCGTCTCGCCCGCCGCGAGACGCGCAGCGAGTGAGCGGCCGCGCGCTGGCGAGACCATGAACGCGAACGTCTGAACCTTGGCGAAGCCGTCGAGGTGGCCCCAGCGGACGAGCGAAGCGTCCTCGCCCCACCAACCCTGGTGTTGGTTCTGCGCCCAGCTCACGATGCCTGCGGCGCCTTTGGCGCCGACGGCAAGCTCGGCGACCGCACCGGGTTGCGACGAAGTGAGCACCAGTCGCCCCGCGACCGCCTTGCCGGCGTAGTCGCTCTCCTTCGTTCCGGTACCGACATCGATGAGCTCGGCGCTCGCGACCTCGCCGGCGACGCTGTCCTGTGCCAGACCGAGCGGCGCCTCCTCCCAGCTCGCCAGGCGCTCGACCCGTCCGCCCGCGGCGTCGAGCTCCCAGAGCTCCGCGAAGCGCGCGTTCCACGCCGGTCGCGAACGCTGCGTGCCGTAGAAGATCTCGCCGTCGGCCGGCAGCACGATCGGCGCGGCGTCGGTCAGGCCGTAGCTGCGCAGCTCGGCGAGCACCAGCTCCGCCGCGGCGGCGAAGCCCGCCGAGCCGCGCATCCGGTGCTGGCGAGAGAACCCCTCGACCGTGCGCATGGCTGTCTCCCCGGAGACCTCCAGAGCGATCGCCGCGGTCTCTTCCGCTGAAAGGAGCGGCGGCAGGGAGACCGCAGGAGCGGAAGCGGACGCGGCGGCGTGGGCGAGCGCGGGCAGAATCCAGAGTGCGGAGAGAACGAGAGCCGGGTGGCGCGGAGGAAGAGAAGGTCGCATCGGACGATGTTACGACGGCAGCGCCGGATCGCCGCGGGCGGTGACCTTGACTGCAAGCTCGAATAGGCTGGCTCGCCGTGAGCCACGACGCTGCGATGCGCTACGAAGAGCTGCCGCCCGCGGGCGAGCTTCACGAGCTCCTGGAGTGCTTCTGGCACGCGGTCGATCTCGTGCCGCGGGCTGGGCGCCCGCCGGAGCACATCGTGCCCGACGGTTGCCCGGAGCTCATCGTCCACCTGGGCGACCCCTTCTCTCGCCGGGTGGACGGGCGGTGGCGACGCCAGGGGCGGGCGTTTCTCGCCGGCACGCTCTCCCGCCCATGGAGCCTGCGCGCGGGCCGCCTCGTCGACACTTTCGGCCTTCGTTTCCGCCCCGGCGCCCTGCCCGCGCTTTTCACCGTCGACATGCGCGCGACGGTCGATCGCGAACTCCCCCTGCTGCGACTGGCGGGAGCGCCCGCCGCCCGCCGCCTCCGGGAGGCGCTCGCTCGCTCTCCGCACCTCGCGGCTCGCGCCGCAGCGGCCACATCCTGGATCGCAGAGGTGGCGGGCGCCGCTCGGCGTCCGGTCGCCAGCCCGTGCACGCGAGCCGTCGCGCTCATCGTCGCCAGCCGCGGCGGCCTGCGCGTCGACGAGATCGCACGCCGGCTCGGGCTGTCGCGCCGTCAGCTCGAACGCTCCTTCGCTGCCGGCCTGGGGATCGGGCCCAAGCTCTACGCCCGCATCGTGCGGCTGCAGGTGGCGCTGCTCGAGATCGGCGACGAGCAGCGTGCAGCCGGCGTCGAAGCCGCGCTGGCCGCCGGCTACTTCGACCAGTCGCACCTGCTGCGCGATTTCCGCGGGCTCGCCGGTCGCGCCGCGACGCGGCCCCGGCAGGACGACGGCGAGATGGCGCGCCACTTCACCGCTCCCGAGCGCCTGCTCGCCTTGCTCGGCGGAGAGTGAAAGGAGCCGGCGAATGTCGCATTCGTCCTAGAGTCGGCACATCGGAGCCGCCTAGGGTACCGTCTCTGCCGGGAGCGTCCCCGGACTGACGAAAGGACATCGCCATGTACTTGCCGCCTCGACCCGACAGCTCGATCCCGGCCGCCCTCCGGACAGCGCTGCTTCTCACCCTCGCCCTCGCCCTCGCCCTGACGCTCGGCGCCTCCGCCCTCGCGGAATCCGCTCCGCGAGAGATCTCGACGCTCTCCTGGCTCGCCGGAAGCTGGGGCGGCACCGCAGGCGGCGTCGCCAGCGAAGAGCACTGGACGAGCGCCGCCGGAGACGGGCTGGTAGGGATGCACAAGGACATCCAGGGCGGCAAGATGAGCGCCTTCGAGTTCCTGCGCATCGAAGTCGACGCCCAGGGCCGGGTCTGCTACGTCTCGATGCCCGGCGGCGCCCCTCCGACCTCGTTCTGCGCTATCGAGATCTCCGCCCAGCGGGTGGTCTTCGAGAACCGCGCACACGACTTCCCCCAGCGCATCCTCTACTGGCTGGATGCGGCCGGGAACCTCCACGCGCGCATCGAGGGTCCTCTCGAGGGCAAGGAGGCCGCCATGGACTGGGTCTGGAGCCGCCTGCCCGGCTGAGCGCCGGCTGCTCGGCTGGGCGCCGCCCGCGGCTTGCCCGGCTTAAAACCCGTGACAGTTACCGTATTTCGAGAAACCCGTGACCGTTACCCTATTTCGAACGCGCGATTGGCCACGTACTCTGTCTCTCAGGGTGTCTTCCGGGGCCGCCCGGGTGGCTTCGGCTGTAACGTTCGACCCAGCAGCGCTTCGAGCTCGGAGACGTAGCGGTCATCGCCCATCGGTCTTCCGGTCGCGGAGTGCTTCCGAACCGCTGCCAGCTCATCCTCTTCTTCGCCCTCGACAAGCAGGCTCTCCCAGTCACCGATTCGAGGGTGGAGAACCCCTCCGTCGACAAGGTTGTCCTGGCAGATGCCGAGATGCTGGCGAGCGCTCGAGAATGGCCACGCTTGGGCTCGGTCGACCAGGCTCGCTCGCACAGGGTTGAGCAAAACGTAGCGCGTCACCGCCGACACCGAGGACTCGCTCATTGGAAACGACCAGAAGCGCTCCTGCCAGAGGTGCCCGCGCCAACCGTGGCGATCATTCGTCAGCAAGGCGTATCGGCGGTGGGTGGCGGCGAGGGCGCGCGCCAATCCGCAGCGATCGCTCGGGACCACGATCAGGTGCAGATGATTGGGCATCAGGCAATAGGCCCAAACGCTCACCTTGTAGCGCAAAACTTGCTCACGCAGGAGACGCCGGTAGGTCTCGTAGTCGTCGTCGCAGAAGAAGACCCGCATGCGCCTAGCCCCCCGCTGGGTGACATGGTGCGGAACGCCTGGGACGACGATGCGCGCAATTCGTGTCATCTCTATTCGACATGAAGGACGAGATTCCGCCCGCGAATCTTGCGGCGATTCCGGTGAGATCAGAAATCCGGTAACTGTCACGAGTTTTTCGCTTGCGAGGAGGAAATCCGGTAACTGTCACGCATTCTTTTCGCTTGCCACGGGGGCGGGGCGGACATATCCTTGGGCTCGCCCCTAGCTCCGGGGCGACCCCTTCATCCCTCCGACACCACCGGGAGAACGAGATGTCCGAACGTACAGCCCCCGAAGCCGGGCAGGACTTTGCTGCCATGCTCGACGCCTTCGAGAAAAAGCAGGCCGATGGCGCCAAGGACAAGGCGGGGGCGCAGGCCCCGCAAGCCCCACAGGTCGGCGACCGGGTGTCGGTGAAGATCGTCGGTTTCGGCGAAGAGACCGCGTTCGTCGATCTCGGTCGCAAGGCCGAGGGCTCGATTCCGCTCGCGCAGCTGACCGATGACGAAGGCAAACGGACGGTGGCGATCGGCGATACGGTCGAAGCGATCATCGCTTCGACCGCCGACGACGGCATCGTCCTGCGCGTGCGGTCGGGCCGCGGTGCGGCCGCTCCGGCCGAGCTCCAGCAGGCGCATACCTACGGATTGCCGGTCGACGGCACGGTGACCGCGGTCGTCAAGGGGGGCGTCGAGGTCACCGTCTCGGGCGTGCGCGCCTTCTGCCCGATCTCCCAGCTCGACCTGCGCTACGTCGAGGACGCCACGGGCTACATCGGCCAGCGCCTCGCCTTCCGCATCACCCGGCTCGAGGAGGGCAAGGGGCGCGGCATGAATCTGGTCCTGTCGCGACGGGCGCTGCTCGACGAGGAGGCGCAGGCCAAGGCCGCGGCGGCGCGCGAGCGCATCCAGGTAGGGCAGATCGTGCGCGGCACGGTGACCTCGCTCGCCGCCTACGGCGCCTTCGTCGATCTCGGCGGCATCGAGGGCCTGTTGCACGTCTCCGAGCTCGGTCACGGCCGCGTGGCGCATCCGCAGGACGTCGTCGCGGTCGGCCAGGAGCTCGAGGTGCAGATCCTGAAGATCACCCCCGCGGAAGGCGACAAGGGGCGCGACAAGATTTCGCTCTCGCGCCGTGCGCTGGTGAAGGATCCCTGGCAGGAGGAGGCCGGACGTCTGGTCACCGGCAGCCGCCGCCAGGGAAAGGTCGCCCGCATCGAGCTCTTCGGCGCCTTCATCGAGCTCGCCCCCGGCGTCGACGGGCTGCTCCACATCTCCGAGCTCGCCGCCGGCACCGGTCGCGAAGTGCGCCACCCGCGGGAACTGCTGAAGATCGGACAAGAGCTCGAGGTCGCCATCCTCTCGGTCGATCGCGAGGCGCGCCGTATCGCGCTCGGCATGCCGGCCAAAGGCGACGACGCCGGTGCGGACGATCTCGCCCAGGCGCGGGCCGGCAGCGGCGGCACCGGCTTCGGCGCCTTCGGCGACTTCTTCGCCCGCGCCGGCAAGGGCAAGAGCTGACGCGCACGGAAGGGGAACGAAGGGGCGGTAAGATCCCCTCCACCATGACCCCCCACGTCTCCGCTCGCGGCCGGGCGATGCCGGCCTCTCCGATCCGCAAGCTGATGCCGGTGGCCGAGGAGGCGAAGCGGCGCGGCGTCAAGGTCTACCACCTCAACATCGGCCAGCCCGACCTCGAAACTCCGGCGGTGATGCGGGCGCGCCTCGAGCGCGCCGACAAGGTCTTCGCCTACACACCGTCGAACGGCACTCCGGAGTATCTCGAGTCGCTGCGCCTCTACTACAGCAAGCTCGGGATCGACCTCGAGCTCGACGAGCTCATCGCGACGACCGGCGGCAGCGAGGCGCTGCTCTTCGCCTTTTTCGCCTGCACCGCCGATGGCGACGATGCGCTCGTCGTCGAGCCGTACTACACCAACTACAACTCGTTCGCGACCATGGCGGGCGTCCGCCTCGTGCCACTCAGAAGCAAGGGCGAGGACGGCTTTCACCTGCCGCCGCGCGAGGCCTGGGAGCGTGCCCTCACGCCGCGCACCCGGCTCGTGCTGCTGTGCAATCCGAACAATCCGACCGGCACCGTCTACTCCCGTGCCGAGCTGGAAATGGTGGCGGAGTTCTGCCGCGATCACGGTCTCTTCCTGGTTGCCGACGAGGTCTATCGCGAGTTCGTCTACGACGGCGCCCAGGCGACTTCGGCGCTGTCGCTCCCGGGTTTCGAGGATCACGTCCTCGTCGTCGACAGCCTGTCCAAGCGCTACAGCGCCTGCGGCATCCGTCTGGGCTCGCTCGCGACGCGGAACGGCGAGGTCTATCAGGCGGCGCTGCGCATGGCGCAGGGACGCCTCTCGCCGCCGGGGCTCGCTCAGCTGGTAGCGTCCGGCGCGGTCGAGCTCGGCAAGGAGTATTTCGACGAGGTCGCGCGCGAGTATCAGGGGCGGCGGGATCTGCTGTTCGACGGCCTGATGTCGATTCCCGGCGTTTTCCTGCGCAAGCCCGAGGGGGCCTTCTACTTCATCGCCCGGCTGCCGGTCCAGGACAGCGAGGATTTCGCCCGCTACCTCCTGGCCGAATTCGCCCACCAGCAGTCGACCGTCATGGTCGCTCCGGCGCCCGGCTTCTACGCTACCCGCGGGCTGGGCCACGACGAGGTCCGCATCGCCTATGTACTGAAGAAGGAGGACCTGGCGCGCGCCGTCGAAGTCTTCGCCGCCGGTCTCACCGCCTATCGTGCGGCGCGCGGCCTCGGCCCGGTCGAGGGAGCCGCCGAGAGTGCTGCGCGCTCGCGTCGCCCCGACTTCTTCACTCCGGCCGTCTGAGCCGGGCCGGCGAGCCAGCGCGGTACGGATCTCCCGCTTCCCCTCCCTCCGATGCTGATCTACGGCGCCAACGGCTACACCGGTGAGCTCGTCGCGCGCGAAGCCGTGCGCCGCGGACTCTCCCCGATCCTCGCCGGCCGCAAAGAAAGCGTCGTCGCCGCCCTCGCCCGGGAGCTCTCCCTGCCTCACCGGGCGTTCGGTCTCGAAGAAGAGTCCACGCTCGTGCAGGCGATCGCCGGCGTCGGGGCGGTGCTCCACTGCGCCGGACCGTTCGTACGCACCAGCAGGCCGATGGTCGACGCCTGTCTCGCGGCGCGAGTCTCCTACCTCGACATCACCGGCGAGATCGCGGTCTTCGAGTCGATCCTGGCGCGAGGCGAGGAGGCGAAGCGAGCCGGCGTCGTCCTGCTGCCCGGGATCGGCTTCGATGTCGTACCGACCGACTGCCTCGCGCTGCAACTCTTCGAACGTCTGCCGGACGCGACGCACCTGGACCTCGCGTTCGTCGCCGAGGGCGGCGGATTCAGCCGCGGCACCTTGGCGACGATGCTCGAAAGCCTGCCGCATGCGGGGGCGATGCGGCTGAACGGCCGGATCGTGCCGCTGCCGCTCGCCGCCGAGACGATGGAGATCGACCTGCCGGTCGGCCGGCGCACGGTGATGACGATCGCCTGGGGAGATATCGCCACTGCCTTCCGCACGACGGGCATCCCGAACATCCGCACCTTCACCGGAACGCCGGCGCGCACCGTGCCGCAGCTGCGAAGACTCCGCCCGCTGCTGCCGCTCGCGGGTTGGAAGCCGGTCAAGCGGCTGCTGCAGCTCTGGGTCCGCCGGACCGTCAGCGGCCCGGACGCCGCAGCGCGCGGCGCCGGCCGCACCTGGATCTGGGGCGCGGTGCGCAACGCGCGCGGCGAGACGGCGACGCACTTCTTCTCGACCGCCGAGGGCTACGCGCTCACCGCCGAAACCGCGATCGAAGGAGCGCTGCGGGTCGAGCGCGGAGAAGTCGCCGCAGGCGCCTGGACACCGGCCCGAGCTTTTGGCTCGCAGTTCATCGCCACGTTTGGATCGTTCGCAGCGCTAGGATCGCTCGGATCGCTCGACAGCACCGCGTAACTTTCCTCCGCCTTCGCCGTATCTCTCCATGAAGGCGAGAGACGCACTCTCTCCTCCAATTTCTCCTTGGGAAGGGCGCCGCGTCCAACGGCGCCCCTTTTTTCGTCGGCAGCCGTGCCGGAGCAGGCCGGGGAAAAGCCCGGGCTAGAATGGGCCCCGGATGCGTCGCCTTCTCCCGCTGTTCGCCATCGCGGCCACCCTGGTCCTGGGCTGGTTCGCCCTCACGACCCTCGCCACCGGTTCGGCAATCGCCACCTGGGCTCCCTGCCCGCGCAACTGGGCCTGGGTGGAGGCCTATCTGCCGCGCAAGAGCCCCATCGAGTCCCACGCATTCAAGGTCGGCGCGGCGCACGCCAAGGTCTGCTACGGCAGCCCGGCGCTCGGCGGCCGGACCATGCTCGGCGGCGATGCCGTGCCGTTCGGGAAACTCTGGCGCACCGGCGCCAACGAGCCGACGACGCTGCATCTCGATCGCGTGATGCGGGTCGGTGAGCTCGTCCTCGGTGCGGGCAGCTATTCGGTCTACACCGTTCCCGGGGACCGCGACTGGACGGTCATCTTCAATCGCGCCACCCACCAGTGGGGCTCGGAGTCCAAATACACGCCGGAGATCGCGGCGCAGGAAGTGGGGAGAATCCTCGTCCGCCCCCGCGCCCTCGAAACTCCGGTCGAGAGGCTGACCTGGAGCAGCGTACCGTCGGCCACCGCTGCGGTCGATCTGGTGTTCGAGTGGCAACGAACCCGACTCCTCTTGCCGTTCGACTCGGGCTTCGCAGCACCCGATCTCGACGACGTCCCGAGCGACCCCGGCCCAGACTGACCGGTCGGACCGCGGGCCTTGGAACACGCGGGCTCAGACCACTCCGCTCTCCTCCAGCAGAGCGAGCTCGGCTGCACTGAGGCCGAGTTCGCCGCAAAAGATCTCGGTGTTGTGTGCCCCGAGATCGGGGCCCGCCCAGTCGGTACCGCCGGGCGAGTCCCCCAGCCGGGGCAGCATCGCAGGCAAAGTCAGCGCGCGCCCGGCGACCTCGACGCTCTCGAAGAGGCCGCGGGCGCGATAGTGCGGATCGGCGAACATGTCGGCGACGGTGTAGATCGTCGACGCCGGTACGGCCACCGCCACCAGCCGTTCGACGACGGCGTCGGCAGCCAGCGAGCGCGTCCAGGCGGCGATCGCGGCATCGATCTCGATCCGGCGCCGGAGCCGGCCCGGATTTGACTCGAGGTCGGCGTCCGCCGCGAGATCCTCGCGCCCGATCGCCAACATCAGGCGGCGGAAGTTCGCGCTGTTGTTGGCGCCGATGACCACCCAGCCACGATCGGCCGTGGGATAGGCGTTCGAGGGCACGATGCCCGAGATCGTCGGGCCGGAAGGCCCGCGCACAGCTCCGGCGCGATCGAACTCGGGCACCACCGACTCGAGGACGTTGAACACCGATTCGAAGATCGCCGCATCGACCACCTGGCCGCGGCCGGTTTGACGCCGCGACTCGAGCGCCAGCAAAGTGCCGATCACGGCGTGCAGGCCGGCGAGCGAATCGCCGAGCGAGAGGTTCGACCTCACCGGCACCTCGTCCGGGTTGCCGGTGAGATGGCGCAACCCGCCGAACGCCTCGCAAACCGAGGCATAGCCGGGCCGCGAGGCGTACGGCCCGGTCTGACCGAATCCCGAGATGCGGACCATGATCAGCCGTGGATTCTCGGCGGCGAGCCGCTCCGGTCCCAAACCCCACCTCTCCATCGTCCCCGGCCGGAAGTTCTCGATCAGCACATCGGCGCGCCCCGCCAGGCGCCGCGCCAGCGCTTGGCCCTCAGGCCGACCGAGGTCGAGCGTGATGCAGCGCTTGTTGCGGCCGAGCGAGCGCCACCAGAGGGAGGTCCCGTCGTCGTCCAGCAGTCGCCAGCTGCGGATCGGATCGCCGGCGCCAGGCGGCTCCACCTTGATCACGTCGGCCCCGAAGTAGCCGAGGAGCGCGCCGGCAAACGGTCCGGCCAGAATCTGGCCGAGCTCGAGGACGCGCAATCCGGTCAGCGGACGTTCGGTCATGCCGCGCATTCTGCCCCAGGGCCGTGGTCGCACCCAGCCGATGGCTCGATCACTCGATCGCCCGCTCGCCTGATCGCTCGATCCGGCCGATGCTAGAGTGCGGCAAACTCCGCCCTCCGGAGGATTCCCCGGCCGTGCGCTTGCCGATCCGGACCAAGCTTTTCCTCAGCCATTTCATGGCTGTCCTGCTCGTTTCGGGCAGCATCGGCACCTACTTCTACTTGCAGTCCACGGCCAGCCTGCTCGAGAGCCTGCAGAGCCGGCTGCGCTACAGCGCCGGCCTCCTGGCGCGCGCCATCGACGCCGCCGAGCTCGCACCGATCCGCGGGCCTGAGGACGTCACCCGCCCCGAGTACGTGCGCCTCCTCGCCCTGGTGCGCGATTTCCAGCAGGCAAACCCCGACATCGCCTTCATCTATCTCATGCGCCGCGAAGGCGGTGGCGAGGCGGTTGGCGATGGCGAGATCCGCTTCGTGCTCGATTCCGACAGCTCCGCCGACCAGGCGATGCCCGGCGATCGGTACGACGAGGAGGTGCCGCGTTTGCGCGAAGGCTTCGCTCGCCTCGCCGCCGACGACGCGATCACTCAGGATCGCTGGGGCTACTTTCTCTCCGGCTACGCGCCGGTGAAGAACGGCGGTTCGCGCTACCTCGTTGGCCTCGACATGCGGGCCGACGAGGTGCAGCGGAAGTTCTCGCGCATCCGGCTCGCGGGCGCGGTCTCCCTTCTACTCTCCGTGCTCCTGGCAGCGATCTTCAGCCAGCTCCTCGCCTCCCGGATCACCCGACCGGTGACGAGGCTCATCGCCCGCACCGGGGAGATCGCCCGCGGCGAGCTCTCCGGAACGGTCGAAGTGGCGAGCGGCGACGAGCTCGAAGAGCTCGCCGGGGCCTTCAACCGCATGGCGAAAGACCTCCTGGATAGCCAATCCCGCCGCGAACAGGCGATGCGCGAGCTCGCCGAGGCGAACCTCCACCTGGAGGCGCGGATCGCCGAGCGGACGGCCAGGCTTTCGGAGCTCAACACGGCGCTCCTCGCCGAGATCGAGGAGCGGAAGAGCGCCGAGCTCCGCCTCGAGCGTGCGGCGACGAGCGATTTCCTCACCGGTCTCCTGAACCGGCCGGCGATGCTGCGGCTGCTCGATCAGGAGACCGAACGGGTCCTGCGCACCACCGCGCCGTACTCCGTGGCGCTCGCCGACCTCGACTACTTCAAACCGATCAACGACCGCTACGGCCACGCGGTCGGCGACCAGGCACTCACCCGCGTCGCCGACCTCCTGCGCTCGAGCCTCCGGCGCCAGGACGCCATCTGCCGCTGGGGGGGCGACGAGCTGCTGATCTTCCTCCCCGAGACCGACCTCGCCGGCGCGGCGGAGGCGGCCGAGAAGATCCGCCACCGCCTGACCGAGGTGCCGTTGATCGTCGAGGGCGAAGAGCTCCGGCTCTCGCTCTCCCTGGGGGTCGCCGAGGCCGGCCGCGACGAGCCGGTGGCCGAAGTCGTCCGCCGGGCGGACGAGGCGCTCTATCGCGCCAAGCAGGAGGGTCGCAACCGCGTCGCCCGCTCGATCTGATCGTGCTTCTGCACCTTCCCGTTAGGAGTATGATCGGGGCTCACTTGCAGCAATTGAAACCGATCCTGTTCCGCTCCTCGGGGCGGCGTTCGTTGCATCTAGGTACATGGGGTGGAGTGATGAGGCAGCTCGTAGCCTGGTATCGGTCCGTGCGGCAGCTTCCGGTTGGACTCCTCCTCTTCAGCTCGTTGACCCTCGCACCGGCGGCTCTGCTCGCCTCCGGCGAAACGGTGCCACTCAATCCGGTCAGCATCCCTCCCGGGGCGACGATGACCCTCACCTTCGAGGTCGACGTCGACAGCCCGCTGGCCGTCTGCGCCACGGCGATCTCCAACCAGGGCACCGTCACCGGCACCGGCATCTCGGTGCTCACCGACGACACCGCGCTCGGCGGTGCGACCGATCCCACCGCGACGCCTCTCGACGCGGTCGACCTGGCGATCACCAAGACCGACGGCACCGCTACCGAGATTCCCGGAACGCCGATCGCCTACACCATCACGGTCACCAACGCCGGCCCGTTCGGCGCGGTCGGCGCGACCGTGACCGACATCTTCCCGGCGGCGCTGCTGTCTCCCACCTGGTCCTGCAGCGCCTCGGGGGGTTCCAGCTGCCCAGCAGCGGGAGCCGGCAGCATCAGTCATTCCGTGAACGTGCTCTCGGGCGGCACACTGACCTACACCGTCAACGCCACGATTTCCGCCAGCGCGAGCGGCAACCTGGTCAACACCGCCACCGTCACCAAGGCGGCGAACCAGCTCGAGTGCAACACCACCAACAACAGCGCCACCGACACCGACACGCTGACGCCGCAGGTTGATCTCGCGATCACCAAGACCGACGGCGAAACCGACATCGACGCCGGCAGCCCGACGACCTACACCATCGTGGTGACGAACTCCGGCCCCAGCGATGCGGTCGGCGCCACGGTGGCCGACACCTTCGCGGCCACGCTCGTTTCCCCCTCCTGGACCTGCGCCGCCTCCGCGCTGTCGATCTGCACCCCGGGGCCGCAGGCCGGAAACATCAATGACAACGTGACCCTGCGCTCCGGCGGCACGCTGACCTACACCGTCAACGCCACCGTCAGCGGCACGGCATCGGGAACCCTGTCGAACACTGCCACCGTGGCCGCGCCCGGGGGCACCCTCGACACGAACGGCGGCAACAACAGCGCCATCGACACGACCACCGTCAATCCGATCGCCGACCTTTCGATCACCAAGACCGACGGGGTCACCTCGGCGGTGCCGGGCATGACGGTCACCTACACCATCGTCGCCACGAACGCCGGCCCGGCGACGGCGACCGGTGCCCTGGTCAGCGACACCTTCCCCGCCGCATGCGCCTCCGTCTCCTGGACCTGCGTCGCCGCGGGAGTCGGCGCGACCTGCACCGCCGGCCCGGTGGCCGGAAGCATCGCCGACAGCGTGAACCTGCCGGCGGGCGGTACCGCCACTTACACCGCCGTCTGCACCCTGGCGAACAACGCCACGGGCTCGCTGGTCAACACCGCGACCATCAGCGGCGGCGGGATCTCGGACAGCAACACCGGCAACAACAGCGCCACCGATACCGACCTGATCCTCACCCTCGACTTTGGCGACGCCCCGGACGGGTCGCTCGCCGCGCCGTCGGGCTACCCGACCCTCCTCGCCGACAACGGCGCCCGCCACGGCGTGACTGCGCTGCGCTTCGGCACGCTGCTCGACGCCGAAACCGACGGCCAGCCGACGCTCCTCGCCGACGGCGACGATCAGGTCTCCGGTCCCAATGTCGACGACGAGGACGGCATCACTCTGCCGGCGCAGTTCGTCGCCTGCGAGAGCGCCAACGTCACCGTCAACGCCTCGGCGATCGGCCGTCTCGACGCCTGGATCGACTGGAACGCCGACGGCGACTTCGCCGACGCCGGCGAGAAGATCGCCAACAACCTCGTCCTCGTGGCGGGGTTCAGCAGTCTGACCGTCACCGCGCCCTGCACCCTGACGCCGGCGGCGAAGAGCTTCGCCCGCTTCCGCATCTCGACCCTTGGCTCCTTGCCCGCCAACGGCGTCGCAGCGGACGGCGAAGTCGAGGATTCCACCGTCGTCCTGGTGGGTCTCGACTTCGGCGATGCCGCCGATCCGGCCTATCCGACGCTCTTCGCCTCGAACGGCGCCCGTCACCTCGTGGTGCCGAGCGGCCCGATCCTCGGCGCGCTGCGCGACAGCGACGCCAACGCCTCTCCCAACGCCAGCGCCACCGGTGACGACATCACCGGCGTCGACGACGAGGACGGGGTGAGCTTCACCTCGCCGGTCGTTCCGGGACAGAGCGCCAGCCTCGCCATCAGCGCTTCGACTGCCGGCCTGCTCAACGCCTGGATCGACTTCGACCTCGACGGCAGCTTCGTCACCGCGGGTGACGCGATTTTTGTCAACCAGGCGCTGGCCGCGGGCGTCAACAACCTCTCCTTCGCGGTCCCCGCGACGGCGAATTCGAACTCGACGCTCGTCGCCCGCTTCCGGGTCTCCACTGCGGGCGGACTCTCCTTCAACGGCCTCGCGGCCGACGGCGAGATCGAGGACCACACCATCGCTTCGGCGGTAGTCGCCGACCTCTCGATCACCAAGACCGACGGCAGCGCTTCCGAGATTCCCGGAACGCCGGTGACCTACATCATCACCGCCAGCAACGCCGGGCCGGACGGAGTCGTCGGGGCCACGGTCGCCGACACCTTCGCCGGCACCCTCTCCGGGGTGACCTGGACCTGTGCCGGAAACCTGGGCGGCACCTGCGCCGGCGCAGGAGCGGGCAATATCAACGAGCCGGTCACTCTTCCCGCAGGCGGCAGCGTCACGTTCACCGCCACTGGCAACATCGCGCCCGCGGCGACCGGCTCGCTGGTCAACACGGCGACGGTCACCGCGCCGGGCGCGGTGTTCGATCCCAACACCGGCAACAACACGGCGACCGACACCGACACCCTGACCCCGTCGACCGACCTTTCGATCACCAAGACCGACGGCGCGGCGAGCGAGATCCCCGGCACGCCGGTGACCTACACCATCGTCGCCACGAGCTCCGGCCCGTCCACCGCGACCGGGGTCAGCGTCAGCGACACCTTCCCGGCGAGCCTCACCGGCTGCACCTTCACCAGCGTCGCCGTAGGCGCCACCGGCAACACGCCTGCAGGTGCCGGCAACATCGGCGACAGCGGCATGACCTTCGCGCCGGCCGGTTCGGTCACCTACACCGCGACCTGCAACATCGATCCCGCGGCGCGCGGCTCCCTGGCGAACACCGCCACCACCGCCAGCGCCACTACCGACCCGACGCCGGGCAACAACAGCGCCACCGACACCGACACGCTCACGCCGGAGGTCGACCTCGGCGTGGTCAAGGTCGAGTCGATCGACCCGGTGATCGCCGGCTCCGGAGCGGGCAACCTGACCTACACCATCACCGTGACCAACGCCGGCCCGTCGACCTCCACCGCGGTCACCGTGTCGGAAACGATGACGTTGCCGGCCGGCGTGACGCTGGTTTCGGTTACCCCGAGCCAGGGCACCTTCGTCGCGCCGACCTGGACCCTCGGCACGCTCGCTCCGAGCGCCTCCGCCACCCTCACGGTGGTTCTCACGGCGGCGGCAAACGCCGCCATCGCCACCGACAGCATCTGCGACACGGCAGCGGTGACCGCGGCCGCCGAGACGCTGATCAATACCGGCAACGACAGCGACACGGAGTGCACCTCGGTCACGCGCAGGGTCGACATGGTGGTCTCGAAGACCGAGTCGATCGACCCGGTGGTCGCAGGCTCCGGCGCGGGCAACCTCACCTACATCGTGACGGTCGCCAACAACGGCCCGTCCGACGCCAGCGGCATCACCCTCTCCGAAGTGGTGACCGTCCCCGCCGGCGTCTCCGTGCTGTCGGCGACCCCGAGCCAGGGCAGCTTCGTCTCACCCAACTGGACGGTCGGCGGCCTCGCCACGGGAACCAGCGCCACGCTCACCGTCGTTCTCACCGCTTCGGCGGCGGCGGTGCCGGGGACCGACGTCATCTGCGACACGGCGACGCTCACAGCGGTCGCCGAGACCCAGGTCGCGACCGGCAACGAGAGTGACACCGAGTGCACCTCGATCACGGTCTCGGCCGACCTCGCGATCACCAAGATCGACGACGCCGACCCGCCGCCGGCCGGTTCGGATCTGACCTACACCCTCACGGTGATCAACAACGGTCCTTCGGACGCGACCGGTGTCGTGGTCACCGATCCGCTGCCGTCGGCAACCACCTACGTCAGCGATACCTGCGGCGGCACGAACACGCCGCCCTGGACCTGGAACATCGGCGCGCTCGCCAACGGTGCATCGGTCTCCTGCGACGTCGTGGTGTCGATCAACCCGACGCCGCCGGCCTCGATCTCGAACACCGCGACGGTGTCGGCGGCGACCAACGACGCCGCGCCGGACAACAACTCCGACACCGAGGAGACGACCCTCGACGCCGTGCCTCCCCAGGTGACGAACGTCGACAGCGTCGCCACCACGGGCGGCGGCACGCTCGCCGAATGCGAGACCGCGAACGTCGCGATCCAGAGCCTGCTGGTGACCTTCGACGAGACCATGCTCGACCCGCCGGGTAACGCCGGCGCGGGCGACGTCACCAACCCGGCCAACTACCTGGTGGTGACCCCCGGAGCCGACTTCGACTTCGCCACCACCGCCTGCGGCGGCGCGGCCGGAGACGATCTGGCGATCGCCGTCACGGGCGTCACCTACAACGGCGGTACCGACACCGCGACACTCACCTTCGCCGCGGCGCTGCCCTCGGCGCAGATCCGCCTCTTCGCCTGCGACTCGCTGACCGACGCCGCCGGCAACGCCCTCGACGGCGATGCCGACACGACCGCCGGCGGCGACTTCCGGCGCGCCTTCCGCTCCGATCCGGAGAACGTCTTCGCCAACGGCCACTTCGACTGCGACGCGGCGTCGTGGAACGCCGTTGCCGCGACGCCTGCGGAGGTGGCCTGGACGGGGAGCGAGGATGCTGACGACGCCGACGATTCCGGTTCGGTGCACTTCACCAACCTGGCGCCCGGCGTCGACACCTCGTTCCGACTCTGGCAGTGCAACGGCATTCCGGCGTCGGCGCTCTTCGACGTTTCGGCGCGGGTCCGCCTCGCAGCGGCCCCCGGCGACTTCATCGGCTTCACCCGGCGCTGTGAGTTCTTCAGCGCTCCGGGCTGCAGCGGCAGCGTCGGTGTACAGACGGCGGCGCTCGCGCTGCAGGACACCGGCGGAAACTGGCTCACCATCGCCGCGCAGCTCACCCGCCCGGCCAGTGCCGTCGCGGCGCGCTGCGACTTCAGTTTCGAGACCCCGACGGCGGAGAGCTTCGACGCCTGGCTCGACGTCACGCGCTTCGCCGGCACCGGCGCGATCTTCTCCGACGGCTTCGAGTCCGGGAACACCGCGGCCTGGTCGGCGACCGTACCCTGAGAGCTTTGCGTCGTCCGGGCAGTTTCCGGACGACGGAACAACTGAACGATCGGCAGGACGATTCGAGAGAGGACCGGAAGGCATGAAGATCATCTCGCAGCACCGTGCGCTCGTCGCCCTGGCGGCGGCTTCGTGGGCCGCCGCCGTGGCGCAGGCCGAATCGCCACTCTTGGCGGCCGACTGGCAGTGGAGCCCCGCGACCGAGGTTGTCGAGGCCGTGCCACCGCTGCCGCCGCCGACTACCTTTCCGGTCCAACTGGTCCTGGACGACGACAGCTCGGACGGCGCCCTGGGCGTCGCCAGCCAGACCGCTCGCCAGTTCCTCTGGTTCAATCGCTTCACCGCTGCGCAAGGCTTCCACCTGGAGGAGGTTTGGGTCCTCTTCCCCTCGGGCGCGAACATGGCCGCCGGCGGAGCGATCCAGATCGCCATCTACGAGGATCCCGACAACGATCCGTCGAACGGCGCCAATCTGATCGCCAGCTTCAACGACACCATCCAGGCGGCCGACGACAACACGTTCTCGCTCTACACCGTCCCCGGTGCGCCGACGATCCCCGACGGCAGCGATCTCCTGGTCGGCGTGGTGCCGCGTTTCATCGTCAGCGGTGTCACCTCGCCCACTTTGCCCGCGGCGCTCGACACGACGGCTTCGCAGGGCCGCTCCTGGCTCGCTGCCTGGTCGACCGATCCGCCCGATCCGCCGGTGCTGGTGCCGATCCCCGATCAGACGCTCTCGCTCGTCGACGACTTCTTTCCCGGCGGCGGCAACTTCATGATCCGCGCCTTCGGCTCCCCACGGGGCGTGACCGAGATCCCGACCCTCGGCGAGTACGGCCTCATCGCGCTGGCGCTCGCGTTGTGCATCGCCGGAGCCTTCCTCCTGCGCCGCAGCAAGGCGGCCTCTGCGGCCTCTCTGCTGCTCCTCTCCCTGGCGCTCCCCGCCGGAGCGGTGACGATCGACACCTTCACCACCACCCAGGCGGCGGTGAGCGACCCACCGGGTACCGGCTCGACCGTCACCGGTGGCGCCGACATCATCGGCACGCGCCGCGGCCTGCTGCCGGATCTCCTCACCGGCGTCGGCCCGGCGACGGCCTCGGTCGCCGGCGGGAACCTGGTGCTCCTGGTCACCGCCACGACTCCCGACTCGCGCGGCGAGGTTCTGGTCTCCTGGGACGCCGACACGAACGCCGCGGTCCTCTCGCCGACCGGGCTCGGCAACGCCGACCTCACGACCGGCAACGCCTCCGGCTTCCAGCACGACTTTGTCTCGACGACTGTGGTCACCGAGGTCGAGATCACGGTTTACGACGACGCGGCGAACTTCTCGCGCGCGGCTCGCCGCGTGCCGATCTCGGGCGCCGCGCAGAGCGTGCGGATCCCGTTCGCGGAGTTCCGCATCGCGGGCGGCGCGGGGGCGAACTTCGCCAGCGTCGGCGCGATCGAGATGACGGTGCGCGGCGGTGAGGGAACGATCACGCTGAATCAGGTCACCACCTCCGCGCCCACCGTGGCCGCGACCAAGGTGGACACGCAGATCGTCGACACCGACGGCGACACGCGGGTCGATCCGGGCGACCGGGTGCGCTACACGGTGACCGTCACCAACACCGGCAACCAGGCGCTCGCCGTCGATCTCACCGACACGGTCGACTCCAACACGACGCTCGTCCCCGGATCGGTCTCGTCGACCCCGGTGGCGCACAACGACCAGTACGGCTGGTTCGGCAACGTGACCTTCATCGCCGACGGCGTCGCTCCCCAGCCGCTGCTCCTCGCCAACGACGCCGACGCGGATGGCGATGATGTCGACGTTCAGTCGGTCGTCTCGCCCACCGCCGCGGGCGGCACCGTGACCCTCGACGACGCCGAGACCGGCGAGTTCACCTACAGCCCGCCGGCCGGCTTCTCCGGCGTCGACAGCTTCAACTACACGATCGTCGACGACAACGGCAACACTGCGACCGCGACGGCAAATATCGCTCTCGAGGGTGTGGTCTGGTTCGTCGACGACTCGAACACCACCGCGCCGTTCCTCGGCACCCTGGCCGATCCGTTCCAGACCCTCGCCAGCGTCAACGGCGTCGACCCCGACCAGCCGGGCGACATCATCTTCCTCTACGACGACAACGGCACGCCCTACGCCGGCGGCCACGTGATGGAAGCGGATCAGCAGTTCCTCGGCGAGGCGGTCGGACTGATCCTCGCCGGCACGAC
>JAYTAM010000418.1:0-12331 GCA_043737505.1 Thermoanaerobaculia bacterium | reverse complement strand
TCGAGGCCGCCGCCGTAGCCGACCAGCGCGCCCGTCTTGCCGATCACTCGGTGGCAGGGGATGACGATGCTGATCGGGTTGCGGCCGTTGGCGAGGCCGACCGCTCTCGCCGCCTGGGGCAGGCCGATGCGCAGCGCGAGCGCGCCGTAGCTCTCGGTGGCGCCGTAGGGAATGTCGAGCAGGGCGCGCCAGACCCTCTGGCGGAAGAGCGTCCCCTCGGGAGCGAGCTCCAGAGCGAACTCGCGCAGGTCGCCGGCGAAGTAAGCCTCGAGCTGGTGTCTCGCTTCGCGGAACGGACCGTCGTCCGGACGGGCATCGGTGGGGATGGCCTCCGGATGCTTGCGGGTCGCCATGAAGATGGCGGTGATCGCCGTGCCGGTGCCGCAGAGCAGCAACGGGCCGACGGGGCTCTCGAGCGTGCTGCGAAAGTATGTCGCCGGCGTCGCCATCGACCGCGGCGCGCCTTGCCTACTGCGCCAGAACCTTGATGGTGCGGCCGACGAGATCGAGCATGCGCCGCAGCTGATCGTAGTCCGGGTGCTTCATGCGGATCCAGGCGTTCGCCATGTAGCCGCCCTCGACGCCGCCGGTGGGGGAGCCAGGGGGAGGCATGTGCGAGTCGATGATCCAGTCGCCGTAGGCCTGGTAGACCTGCTCGAGTCCCTCGTAGCCGGAGATCCGTCCGTCGCGATTGGGCCGCAGGGCGATCATGCCGGCGGAGTACCGGCGGGAGGTCGCCTGCCCCGGTCGGCCGTGGACGACCGCCATCCCCCACTCGCGATAGATGTCGAAGTCGTTCGCGGCGGCGTAGAGGTCCCAGACGCCGACTCCGGGGGGCCGACAGCCGATCTCGGAGAACTTGAGCCCCTTCGGTCCGAAGAACCACTCCATGTGGGTCGAGGAGGTGGTGATTCCCAGCGCTTCGATGACCTTCTGGCCCATCCGGCGCAAGTCGTTGTAACCCGGCGCATCGACCCGGTTGGTGGTCACGATCTGGGGCGAGATCCAGCGCGTCCGCATCGCGTCGAGGACGTTCGGATAGTAGTGCGAGATGAACTCGTGCACGACCCGGCCGCCGATCGAGATGGTGTCGTAGAAGCCCTCGTGCCCTTCGATGAACTCCTCGGCGGCGACCGAGACGCCGCGGTCGATTCCCTGGTCGACGATCGCACTCTCGAGCTCGCGATCGTTGTCGACCCGCTGTGTCCCCGAGGCGCCGGCCCCGGCCCGCGGCTTGAGAATGATCGGGTATCCGACCTCGGCGGCGAACATCCGCAACTCCTGGGGACTTTCTACCCCGCGCGACTGCGCGCAGGAGACGCCGGCGCGCCGCAGCGCCTCCTTCATCGCCGGTTTGTCGCGGCAGAGGTAAGCGGTCTCGACCGTGGTACCTGGAATGCCGGCCGCCTCGCGGACCTTGGCCGCCGGCATGATGTGAGCTTCGACGGTCGCCTCCAGGCGATCGACCCAGGCGTTGGCCTGTACCCGCTTCACCGCCTCGATCATCGACGGCTCGTGAACCACCGAGCGCACCTGCTCGTAGCCCACCATCCAGCTGCGCAGCTCCTCGTCGATCGCCTCCCAGGGGCGCTCGCCGATTCCGGTGACCCGGGCGCCGACGGCAGCCAACCCGCGAACGAACTCACGCTGATTGAACGGGAATTTCGGTTCGACGAAGATGACGTGCATGATCTCTCCTTCGCGCTGGGCGAATGGACTCGCGGCCATGGGAACCATAGGATTCTAGCCCATGCCGACCGTGACCCTGCTCGGACCGCAACGATTCACGCCCACGTTGGGTGAGGCGGTGGAGCGCGCCGGCATCGGCGGCAGACTGGCCTCGGTCACCGCCGGTTGGCAGGAGCGTGAGGCCGAGGATCTCGAGCTCCACGAGCACCTGGGCGAGCGGACGATGAACCTGATGCTCTACGCCCGGAGCGAAGACGCCTTGGAGCGCGACCCCGAGCTCGCGGCCGCCTATCGCGAGAGGCAGGAGAGGCTGCGCGAGCTGCAGGAGATCTATCGTTCCAGGCTCGGCTACGCCCTGACGGCGCTCAGGGAGCTCGAGCTGCGGTCGGGCGATCTGGAGCTTCTCGCTCCGGAGCGGGAGTCGGCGCTGGGTGCACTTCGAGACCTCGATGCCCACCATCTCGGCCGGGTGGATGCGATCCATGCGGAGTTCGTGCGTGAGCTCGAGCCGGCGAAGCGTCCGGCGATCGAGCGTCACGCCCGGCAGATCGTTCGCCAGCTCGAGAAGGTGGAAGGGGTCGCGATCGCCGGCGGGCACGTCGCCATCCTGATCAACCGGCTGCGCCTGTTCGACCTCGATTCGAAGCTCGTGGGTAAGTCGCTCTTCGCCTGGTCGGCGGGGGCGATGGTGATCTCCGAACGGATCATCCTCTTTCACCACTTCCCGCCGCAAGGTCACGGCAACACCGAGCTCCTGGAGCGCGGTCTCGGGCTGGCCCGCGGTCTGGTGCTCTTTCCACACGCCCGTCGCCGGCTCGCGCTCGACGACCGGAGACGGGTGTCCCTGCTCGCCCGGCGCTTCGCGCCAGCGCACGCCATCGCGATGACGGACGGTGCCTGGATGGCGCTCGACGAGCAGGGCTTCGCCCCGGTGGAGAGCCTGGGCTTTCGCGGCTCGGGGATGAGCCGGCTGATGCCCGACGGCAGCGTGCTCGCGCTGGACATCGACGGCGACGACGAAACGGCAGGGCTGTCCGCGTGACGCTGGCGATCGCCGATCTGCTGGCGGAGGGCGACCTCACGCCAGCGAGGATCGACGCCTTTCTGGCCAGCCACGTGGCGCCGATCGTCGAGGGCCGGACGGTCACTTTCCTCTATCGCGGAGAGGCCGACGCGGTTTACCTGCAGCACTGGATCTACGGCCTGACTTCGGCGCAACCTTTTCTGCTGGCTCCGGACACCGATCTCTGGTACCTGACCCAGGAGATTCCGGTGCGGTCGCGCGTCGAGTACAAGCTCGAGGTGCAGCAGGGCGACGTCAGCCGATTGATCCGCGACCCGTTGAATTCACAGCTGGCCCACGACCCGTTCGGGGCGAACTCGGTCTGCCAGGGGGCCGACTACCGCCTGCCCGACTGGATCTCGCCCGATCCGGAGGCGCGGCCGGGAAAAATCGAGCGGCTCCTCATGCCGGGCTCGGCGGCCGCCGCTTCGCAGGAGATCCAGATCTACCTGCCGGCGCGTTACCGGGCGACGCGGCGCTACCCGTTGCTCGTGGTCCACGACGGCAGCGACTACCTGCACTTCTCGGTGTTGAAGACGGTGCTCGACAATCTGATCCACCGCCTCGAAGTGGCGCCGATGATCGTCGCCCTCACCCAGTCACGCCAGCGGCTGCGCGACTACGGAGCCAACGCCGAGCACAGTCGCTTTCTCGCCGAAGAGCTGGTGCCGGCGCTCGAAGCGCACTATCCGTTGCAGAAGGGGGCGGCGAGTCGCGGCCTCATGGGCGCGAGCTTCGGCGGCGTCGCGGCTCTCGCCGCGGCGGCGCACTACCCGGGGCAGTTCGGCCGCCTCCTGCTGCAGTCGGGCTCGTTCGCTTTCACCGACATCGGGCCGAGCCAGCGCGGTCCGGCCTTCGAGCCAGTAGTCGAGTTCATCAACGAGTTCCGCGACGCGCCGGCGAGAATCTCGGAACGAGTGTTCCTCTCCTGCGGGGTCTACGAATCGCTGATCTACGAGAACCGCTCGCTGGTGCCGATCCTGCAGTCCACCGGCATGGACGTGCGCTACGTCGAGTCGTTCGACGGCCACAACTGGGAGAACTGGCGCGACCGCCTGCGCCAAGGACTCTCCTTCCTCTTCCCCGGGCCGCTCTGGATGGTCTACGAGTAGGCCCGAGCTGCGCCGCGGGGGAGCAGGCGTGACGACCCTCCTCGACCGGGCGATCGCCGAGGCGATCCTCGGTCTCGATACGCTTTACGGCGGCGACGTCACGAACCCGTCGGGCACCGGGCGCTTCATCGCCGACGCCTGGTTCTCAGACGAGCCGCTGCCGGCGGCCTACTCTCATCCGGCGGCGCAAGCCCTCCGCGCCGGCGAGGGAGTTTCGGCGAAGGCTCCGGACCGGGCGGCGATCGACCGGTACCTCTCGGTGGTCGACGTCCCGGCGGCGATCGCGACCCTCGACGAAGAGGCACGTCGCGTGGGCGGGCTTCGCGGCCAGTATCTCGAGGGGCTGGGTCTGTGCTGCGGGGTGATGTGGGAGTTGGCGCTGGAGCTCCTCGGACGAGGCGAGACGGTCCCGTACCGCCGCGCGGTCGAGGCGTCGTGCGGCCGACCCCCAACGCCTTCCGAGCCGCAGGCGAAGAGGGAACGAGTGGCGACCTTGCTCGAGGCTGCCGGCTACGCCATCGACCCGGAGGGACTGCCGGCGGCCGTCGGGCGGTGGCGGCGCGATCGGCTGGTGCCGCGCAAGTCGATTCCGGCACTCGCCGGCGCCTTCATCGCCCAGCTCGACGCTGCTGCCCAACGCCATCTTCTGCCCCATCTCCCGTCACTGTTCCACCCCGTGCCGCGTGCCAACGTCGCGTTCCTGCCGATCGAAAACGCCTGGTTCTCGGGCTCCATGAACTACCTCGGCCGCGCGCGGCAGAGCGACGGCGCGCCGGAGTACGAAGCGACCTACGAGCTCAATGCGGCTCTGGAGATCTCCGTCCCCGAGTTCGCGCAACTGGTCGCGCACGAAGTGGTGCCCGGCCATGTCACCACTTTCGCCTATCTCCAGTACCTCTACTGGGCCGGCGCGGCGGGCTTCGAGGCCTCGGTTCCGACGATGAACACGCGTGGCGCGACGCTCTCGGAAGGGATCGCCAACAACGCCATCCTGATCGCCCATGGCGTCACCGAGATCGCGGATCTCGACGATCCCGACCTCCAACTCGGTCTGCTCCTCGCGCTCCTCCAGGATGACGCCAAGAACCAGGCCTCCTGGCTCACCTGGCACGAGGCCTGGCCGCAGGAGGAGGTCGCCGCCGTGCTGCCCCGGGACTTTCTCGTCTCCTCCGAACGCGCCGAGAAGCTCTCCGGCGCCTGGGGCCGGCATCCGCTCCTCGGCCGGATGTATCTTCCCTGCTATCGCGCCGGCACCGAGAAGGTCGCTGAGCTGCGCCGGCGCCATCCGGCCGGGAAGCTGCTTCCGGCGGTCTATGGAGTCAGCGGCCTGGTCGATATCGTCACCGTCGATGAGGCGCTCGCCGACTAGCCGTGTCAGGCGCGGCCGGCGGCGGCCGGCGGCGACAATCAGCGAGGGCTCGCGGGCGGCTCGGGCTTGAAGCTAGAATCACCGCGCCGTCCAACAGGGAGTGATCATGGCTGACGTGGTGCGTCGCATTGGACTTTCGCTGGGTGCCGATCTTTGCTGGCCGATCTGCTACGAATCGATTCTGAAGGACCTCAAGCTCGCGCTGCCGATCGGCGGCGACACCGTCCGCTTCGAGGTCGACCGGGTCTCGATCGAGCCGTTCGACCTGCGGCAGCCGGTCGACTACGACGTCCTGCTCGATCGCGTCACGCACTGGTACCACACGTCGCGGGAGTGGATCAAAAAAGCGGTCGTGATGAACGACCTCTACGTGCTCAACAACCCCTGGTCGATCCAGGCCAACGAAAAGCACACCACTTACGCGGCGATGATGCGGCTCGGCCTGCCGGTGCCCGAGACCTGGATGTTGCCGCCCAAGGAGTACGAGCCCGCCAACGATCTGAAGGTCACGCTGGAGCGCTACGCCAGGATGTTCAGCCTCAAGACAGTGGGGGAGAAGGTCGGCTACCCGGCATTCCTCAAGCCCTACGACGGCGGTGCCTGGGTCGGCGTGTCGAAAGTCGACAACGCCGAGGAGCTCGCCAAGGCCTACGACAGCTCGGGCCGCCGCATCATGCACCTGCAGAACGCGGTGGCGCCGTTCGACCTTTTCGTGCGCGCCGTCGGTGTCGGCCCGCAGGTGCACCTGATGAAGTACGACCCGGGCGCACCGCTGCACGACCGCTACAAGGTCGCCTTCGACTTCGTCAACGCCGAGGAGTGGCAGCACATGGCGAACATGTGCCTGACGATCAACTCGTTCTTCGGCTGGGATTTCAACAGTTGTGAATCGTTGCGCCAGGACGGCGTCTTCTATCCGATCGATTTCGCCAACGCCTGCCCGGACTCCCAGGTGACGTCGCTGCACTTCCACTTCCCCTGGCTGGTGAAGGCGAAGCTCAAATGGTCGCTCTACGTCGCCGCCACCCGCCGGAAGATGCGCAAGAACCTCGACTGGGAGCCGTTCTTCGAGATCGCCGCCTCCGGCGCGTCGTTCAAGGAGAAGCTGCCGGCCTACGCACGGCTCGCGCACCAGCGCTACGACAGCGATCGTTTCGCCGAGTTCTGCGCCGAGCACCTGCCGCACCTGGATGAGGTCGCCTGGGAGTTCTTCGGCAGCGATGTGGCGAAGGAGGCGGTGCGCAGCAAGGTGGCGGCGCTCTTCCCGGCGCACGAGATCGAGGAGTTCACCGAGCACTTCTGGGGCCTGGTGCAGTTCTGGCGCCGGACCGAGTCGGAGTACATCGGGAAGTCCGGCAGCGCGCCGTCCGCGTGATTGCCAAACGCAGCGAGGTCTGGCGCTCGAGTTTTCTCGCCCAGGAGGTCGCCGTCGCCCGCTGGGGGGAGGAGGGTCAGCCGGTGCTGCTCTTTCCGACCGCCGGCGGAGACGCCGAAGAGATCGAGCGCTTTCGCATGGTCGACGCCCTCGCGCCGCTGGTGAGCTCCGGCCGGATCCAGCTCTTCTCCTGCGACAGCGTCCCCGGCCAGTGCTGGGTCTCCGACGCCTACTCCGCGAGCCACTGTTCGTGGGTGCAGAACCGTTTTGACGAATTCCTCTATTTCGAGCTCGCGCCCTACATGCGCCATCTGGCGGGAGACGAGAGCGAGATCCTGACCGCCGGCGCTTCGCTCGGGGCGTTCTATGCGCTCGCCGCCGTTTGCCGGCATCCGGATGTCTTCAGTCACGCGGTCTGCATGTCCGGCAAGTACGACCTCGAGGAGATGCTCGACGGCGAGCGCATGACCCTCGACTTCTACTACTCGTCGCCGCTCCATTTCCTGCCCTCGCTCGCGGACCCGCAGCACCTTGCTCTGCTGCGCCGGCGATTCATCCATCTGGTGACCGGGCGCGGCGCCTGGGAGAGGCCGCACTACGCACAGCAGATCGCCAGCGTGCTCAGCGAACGCGGAGTGCCGCACCGGATTGACGACTGGGGCCCGCGCTGGGATCACGACTGGCCCTCCTGGCGCCGGGTCCTGCCGCACTACCTCGACCAGATCGCGCGATGACGATGCGCACGCCCGGCTCCGGCGCCGGCGCCGCCGATTGGCCAGTGGAGCTCGCCTGCCCGCTGCAATGGGGAGAGATGGACGCCTTCGGTCACGTCAACAACACGGTCTACTTCCGCTGGTTCGAGAGCGCGCGGATGAGTTACTTCGGCCGTCTCGGGTGGCCGCAGGTGCAGGAGACCACCGGCGTCGGGCCGATCCTGCACTCGACGCAGGCACGATTTCGCGCGCCGCTGGTCTGGCCGGACACGATCACGGTCGCGACGCGGGTGACCGACCTCGCCGGAGATCGCTTTACCATGCTCTACGAGGTGCGGAGCGCCGCCCTGGGTCGGCTGGCGGCGGAGGGCAGCGGTCTCGTCGTCGCCTTCGACTATCGAAGTCTTGCCAAAACGACGCTCCCGGAGGTCATCCGGGAGCGCATTCAGCAGCTGGAAGGTATGGGTTGCGAAGCGAAGGCTTGAGGCTCAGGGAACCGTCTGGCTCCAGGCGGAGGAGTTACCGAGGAAGAACCCGTCGCTGAAGATCGCATCGGTGATCGTGAAGTCGAACACGGTCGAGGGCGCGCTGCTGCAGGTTCCGTTCGCCGTCACCCGCCAGAAGTACTGGATTGGATTCAAGGTCGCGAACTCGGCCTGCGTCGCCGCGAGGGTTCGGGTGTCGACGATCTGTGTGAAGCCGGCGTCGGTGGCCACTTCGAGCGTGTAGTCCGTCGCCCCCGCCACGGCGGTCCACGAGAGCGAGACCGGCAGTTGCAGGTCGACGGCGCCGTCGCTGGGTGCTGAGAGCGTCGGGGTCGCCAGCAAGGGCTCCACGGTCACCGTGACGGAGTCCTGCGCGGTGGCACACGAGTTCGCCGCCGTCAGCGTGTACACGGTCGTCGAGCCCGGTGAAACGTCGATTTGAGCGGTGGTTGCGCCGCCGGGGCTCCACGAATAGGTCTGACCTGCAACCGCCGGCGAGCCCAGGTGGGCGATTTCACCGATGCAGATCGCCACCGCTTCACCGGCGTCGACGGTCGGCAGAGTGACGGGTTTGAAGAGGCTCACCTCGTGCTGCGCCGTCTCGGGCGGCGCATCGGCGTCGAACCAGAAGTTGAACGTCGTCGCAAAGCGAAGCGCGTTGGCGTTGTTGTTCGCGGCGAAGGTCTCGGTCTCCCAGCTGACCGTGCCGGTTCCCGAGTCGGTCGTGGGCGTCCAGTCGGTGGTCGCAAAAGCTTCGCCGGAGTGGTGGTCGACATCCTTGAATCCGACGTTCGTGATGGGCGTGGCGGCGGGAAAGGACACCGCGAACCGCCGCGCAGCGTGGTCTGAGTTCATATTGCGAACCGCGTATTCGTAGTGCCAGGTGTCGCCGTCCACGACGGTGACCTTGCGTCCCACCTCGAAGCGTTCGACCGGGGCGGAGCAGAAATCTGAGTGGGTAATCTCCACCGACGCATCCACTGCCTTCCACGCATGGAGTGCCGTCTTCTCCCTCACCGTCGGAACGGCACCATTGAACGTGAAGGTGAACGGACTGGCGCCCACGGTCGCCTTGCGGTACGAAGTATTGTTGTAGGCGTTACCCGAGAAGCCGTCGTCGGCGGCGATGTACTGTCCTTCGAACCAATAGAGGGAGCCGGCGTTGAGCGTCGGGTCGACATCGGTTTCGAGAACCTGGATGCGCTGGTCGATCGCCGACGGATGGGGGATGTTGGTGTAGGGCATCGGGAAGTCCCCACTGGTCGCGTTGACCTCCGAGCGCATGCCCAGCCGGCAGTTCGATCCGCCCAGGCAGGTGCCCGGGTTGCCGCTGCCGCCGTTCAATCCAGAGCCGTAGGTGTCGGTGCAACCGATGCCGAGTTGGTCCCCGCCTCCGGGAGGCTGGATGCAGTTGATCCCGGCGCAGGCGGTGTTGTTGGAGTTGGTCGACAGCCAGCCGTGCTTCAACCAACTCAGGCCGATCTGCGAGAAGCGCCCGTCTTTGAGACGGTAGAGCCCCTGGGCAATGACCGGGTGATCGTTGGACTGCAGCGTCCCGCCGACGCAGGTGCCTACGTCGCACCAGGCGACCGGCTTGTCGCCGATGTTGCAGGAGGTCGTTCCGACCGAATAGGCGCGGATGCCGCCCGAAGCCCCCCAATTGGTGATGTCGGGAAGGTTGATGACCGTCACGTCCGGGCCAGCTGTCAGGTTCTCCGCACTCGCCGGCGAGAAGCCCAGGAGCAGCACGGCGACAAGAGCAACGACGGCGGAGCGCTTTCGGACGCATTTGTGGTGGGTTGGCAAAACGGTCTCCTTGGATCGGCTGCAGGGAGGCGAGTTTAGGTGCCGAAGCGGACTCCACGAGTTGAGGATCAAGGAACCGTCTGGCTCCAGGCGGAGGAGTCACCGAGGTTGAAGCCGTCCATGAAGAGTTCGTCGCTGACCGCGAAGTCGAAGACGGTCGACGGCGCGCTGCTGCAGGTTCCGTTCGCCTTCACCCGCCAGAAATGCTGAATCGGATCGAGGTTCGCGAACTCGGCCTGCGTCGCCGCGAGGGTGCGGCTGTCGACGATCTGAGTGAAGCCGGCGTCGGACGCTATTTCGAGCGTGTAGTCCGTCGCGCCCGCCACGGCGGTCCACGTCAGCGAGACCGGCAGCTGCAGGTCGACGGCGCCGTCTGCAGGGCCGACGAGCGCCGGCGTGGCCAGCAACGGAGTTACAGTCACCGTGACGCTGTCCTCGGCACTGGCGCAGGAGCTCGTCGCGGTGACGGTGTAGTCGGTCGTCGAAGCCGGCGAGACGTCGATCTGAGCGGTCGTCGCCCCCCCCGGGCTCCACAGGTAGGTCTGACCGACGACCCCCGGAGTGCCGAGGTGCGCCACCTCACCGGCACAGATAGCGACCGACGGCCCGGCGTTGGCGACGGCCAGCGGCTTGAAGGTGCCGATGTCGTGTTGCGCCTCCGCCGGAGCGACGTTGGCGTCGAACCAGAAGGTGAACATCGTCGCCCAGCGCAGGGCATTGGCATTGTTATTGGCCGCAAAGGTCTCGCTCGACCACGAAACCGTGCCGTTCGGCAGGTCGACTGCCGTCGTCCAGTCGGTGGTCGAGTAGGGCTCACCGGAGTGGGAGTCGACGTCGTGGAATCCGACGTTGGTGATAGCGGTGCCGTCAGGAAGATCGACGGAGAAGCTCTGTGCCGCATGGTCGGAGTTCATATTGCGCACGGCGTACACATAGTGCCAGGCACCTGCACCGAGGTCGGTCACCTTTCGCGCCACTTCGAAGCGCTCGACCGGAGCGCTGCAGAAGTCCTCGTTGAAGATTTCGACGGTGGCGTCGTTCGCCTTCCAGGCGTGGACCGCCGACAACAATTCCACCATCGAGCCCGTCATGGCGAGGTTGTAGCCCGGCGCGGCTCCGACCGTGACGCGGCGATAGGAAGCGTTGTTCAGGGCGTTGCCCGCCAGAGCGTCGTCGGGCGCGATGTACTGCGCCTCGGCGAAGTAGAGGGCTCCCGGATTGAGCGCTGGATCGACATCGGTGGTCGCGACCTGGATGCGCTGCGCGGAGGTGCCGGAGGCGGCGACGCTGGTGAAAGGGAACGGATAGGCACCCGACGTCGCGTTGACTTCGGATCGCATGCCCAGGGGACGGCTTCCGTTCAGCCCGGAGCCATAGGGATCCGTGCAGCCCACGCCGAGCTGGTTGCTGCCCGCGGGCGGCGAGGTACAGGTCTGCCCGGTGGCGCCCGCGCAGCCGGCGGTATTGGAGTTCGTCGACAGAAAGCCGTGCTTCAGCCAGCTCATGCCGATCTGTTCGAAGCGGCTGTCTTTCAGCCGGTAGAGGTTCTGCGCGATGACCGGGTGATCGTGGGTCGTTGCGCCAGGGGCGCAACCCCCGGCTTGATCGCACCAGTTGAGCGGCGTGGTTCCGCGGTTGCAGGAGCGCGTGCCGACCGAATAGCCGACGAAGCCGCCGCCGCTGCCGTAGTTACCGATGTCGGTGAATTGAAAGACCGTGACGTCGGGTCCCGCAGCCACCAGCAGATCCGGCTGCTCGGCGCCCGGACCGCTTTCCGCGTCGCCCTGGCCGAAGGCGCTGACCGGGACGAGGACGGCCAGGAGCGCCAGCCCCGCGAGGACCGATGAAGACGGACTGCGGTGACTCTCGTGTGTCGGCATGGAGCGCTCCTCGGCAGGGCGGACTCGAAGATGGTTAGAAACCAATTGCGGACCAGGCGGTCAGGTTGTGCGACTGGAATCCGTCGGCAAACAGCGGGATGACGAAGCTCACGGAGGCCGGCGCTCCGGGCTTGAAGAGTTCCAGCGTGTGGACTGCGCTGTCGGGCGGAGCGTCGGCGTCGAACCAGAAGTTGAACATCGTCGCCCAGCGCAGGGCGTTGGCGTTCGCGTTCGTCGCGAAGCTCTCGGTCGTCCAGCCGACCGCGCCGTTCGGCGCGTCGATCGCCATCGTCCAGTCGGTCGTCGCGTACGGTTCCCCGGAGTGGTGCTCAATGTCCTTGAAGCCGGCGTTGGTGATCGGCGTGCTGCCGGGGAAGTCGACGGAGAAGCCCCTCGCCGAGCGATCGGAGTTCATGTTGCGGATCGCGTACTCGTAGTGCCAGGTATCGACATCGACCACGGTCACCTTGCGCGCGAGCTCGAAGCGCTCGATGATCGCGCCGGGAACATCGATGTTGAAGATCTCGACCGTCGGATCCTGCGCCTGCCAGGAGTGAAGGGCGGTGTGCTCGCGGAAAAGCGAGCCTTGCAGTGTCAGGTTGAAACTGACTGCGGCTACCGATACCGCGCGATGGGACGCGTTGTTGAGGCCGTTTCCGGCGACAGCGTCGTTGTCGGCTACATACTGACCTTCGATCCAATAGAGCGCGCCCGGGTTCGTAGCCGGATCGACATCGCTCTGCGCCACCTTGATTCGCTGTTCGTACCCCGGGCCGGAGCTGACCTCTGTGGGCGGCATGGGAAAAACGCCAGTGGTCGCATTGACCTCGGAACGCAGC
>JAYTAM010000417.1:0-5375 GCA_043737505.1 Thermoanaerobaculia bacterium | reverse complement strand
ACGAAACGACTCTGCCCCGGAATGGCCGCCAGCAGCGCCGGGATATCGAACAGGCTCTGATGGTTCGCCATGATGACGAAGCGGTCGGTGGCGCCGGCCAGATCGGCCTGCTCGGCTACCCCGGTCATCCTGGCCATCGCCGGGAGGACCTCCGGATGCCGAACGTCGAGCCGGATCCAGCTCGACCAGAGCAGCCCCTTCGCCCACATCCGCGCGGCACGATTGGTCCAGTTGCCGCGCGGTGGAATCGGCGCCACCAGAATCGAAACCAGCGAAAAGAAAAACGTTCCGAGGAGAAGGTAGAGATTGCCGGTGATCGTCGCCAGCACGGTTCTCGGGAGAGACCCCCACCCGGCGGCCGCGCGGCGGGCTGAGGTCGCTGGTTTCTGATGGGTCTCGCCGCGCTCGGGGTTCACCGGGTTCTCTCGTTGTTGCCTGTTAGGATCGTCTCTCATGGCCCCGCGAAATTTCTCGCATTCGGCGCTCTCGTGGTCGCTTCGCGCCGGTGCCGCCTACGACGCCCTCTTCGCCTTGGTGCTGGTCGCTTTTCCGCAGCAGATCGGCAGCATCTTCGGCTTGCCGCTGCCCGGGGAACGATTCTATCTCTGGCTCATCGCCCTCTTGCTGGCCAGCCTCGGCGCTTTCTACGTCCTGGTCGCCCGGAATCCTTCGGGGGAGCGCGATTTCCTCCGCCTGGCGGTAGCCATCCGCCTGATCGGGGCCTTGGTGCTCGGCGCCGCCGCCCTCGGCCGGCCCGACCTCGGCGGCCTGTGGGCGATCGCCGCCGGCGATCTTCTCTTCGGAGTCGCCCACCTCACCCTCTCGCGCTCCCCGGTTGCGGATTCTGCAGCTCAGGCTTGAGGAGGCCTGAGCGGGACGTGAGGATGCGTTCATGAAGACCTTTTCCGCCGGTCTCGAGCTGGTCGGACGCTTCGCCGGCAAGCGCGGCTCGAAGTTCGTCGACCAGACCGGAGAGCTCGCCCTCCTCGCGGCGCGCGCACTGCGGGCGTTGGCCACTCCACCGTGGGACACCGCCACCTGGTTGAAACAGATGGAGCAGGTGGGAGTGCGTTCGTTCGCGGTCGCCGCCATCACCACGATCTTCACCGGCATGGTCCTCGCCCTGCAGACGGCGCTCGCTTTGCCTGGCCTGGGGGTGAAGTACTACATCGGCACCGTGGTGTCGAAGTCGACGGTGCGCGAGCTCGTCCCGGTCCTCGTGGCGCTCATCGTCGGCGGGCGCATCGGCTCCGGCATGACGGCCGAGATCGGCACGATGAAAGTGACCGAGCAGGTAGACGCTCTGCGCGCCATGGCCGCGGACCCGGTGCGCAAGCTCGTCGTGCCGAAGCTCGCCGCGACCTTGGTCATGCTGCCGGCGTTGACCCTCATCGGCGACGTCCTCGGCATCCTGGGCGGTCTCGCTATCGCCGTCCTCCAGCTGAACCTGACCGCGGCCTTCTACTGGAACGACGTCCTTTCGGCGCTCACCCTCGACGACTTCGCGAGCGGGCTCGGGAAGTCGTTCTTCTTCGCCTTCTTCATCACCATCGTCGCCTGCCACAACGGCCTCACCGCCCGGGGAGGCGCCGACGGCGTCGGCCGGGCGACCACCAACACGGTCGTGATGGCTTCGATTCTCATCCTGGTCTCCGACTTCTTCCTCACCAAGTTGTTCTCCTTTTTCTGACCCGCGCGATGCCCGAACCCGCCCCGCTCTTCGAGATCCGCGATCTGCGCAAAAGCTTCGGTGCGCGCGAGGTGCTCGCCGGACTCGACTTCGAGGTCGAGCGCGGCGAGTGCCTGGTCATCCTGGGGCGTTCGGGCTCCGGCAAGAGCGTCACTCTGCGCCTGCTCATCGGCCTGGACCCGCCCGACAGCGGCTCGATCCGGTTCGACGGCCGCGAGCTCGTCGGCCTGTCGGAGAGCGAGATGCTGCCCATCCGGCGGCGGATCGCGATGCTCTTTCAGAGCGGCGCCCTGTTCGACTCGATGAACGTCTTCGACAATCTCGCCTTCCCGCTGCGCGAGCACCGCGTCCTCCCCGAGGAGGGCATCGCCGCCCGCGTGGCCGAGCTGCTCGGGCTCGTGCGGCTGCCGGGCATCGAGGAGAAGATGCCGGCCGACCTCTCCGGCGGGATGCGGAAGCGGGTCGCGCTGGCGCGCGCGCTCGCCCTCGAGCCGGAATCGCTGCTGTTCGACGAACCGACGACCGGGCTCGACCCGATGACCTCGGCGTCGATTGCACGCCTCATCCGCGAAACCCGAGAACGGCTGAAATCGACCGTCGTCGTCGTCACCCACGACCTCGCCCTCGCCCGCGGCGTCGCCGATCGCATCGCACTTCTCGACCAGGGCCGTTTTCGCTTCGTCGGCACGCTCGCCGAAGCGGACGCCTCGACCGACCCATTGCTCGCCGCCTTCCTGTCCGGAAGTGAGGAGGACTCCGATGTCGCCCAAACCGTCCGCCGCCCGTAGAGTCGGCCTGCTGCTGCTGGTCGCGGTAGCGCTCGGCATGGCCGCGCTCTTCCTCGTCGGCGAGCGCCGGAACCTGTTCTCGGCAAAGAACGACTATTACATCCGCTTCGACTCGGTCTCGGGGCTCGCGGTGGGCAGCAACGTGCAGCTCGACGGCGTCGGTGTCGGATCCATCGCCGGCATCGACCTCTCCGAGGACGTGCGGCAGAACCAGATCGAGATCCGTATTCACGTCGAGGAGCGCTTCTCCGAGCGCATCCGCGAGGACTCGATGGCCCGCATCCGCACCCTCGGCCTGCTGGGCGACAAGTACATCGAGATCTCGTCCGGAACGCAGCGGTTTCCGGTGGTACCCGAAGACGGGCGGATCGGCACGGCGCCGGTCGCCGACGTCGATCGCCTCCGGGCGTCGGGCGAAGATCTGGTCAACAACGTGACCCGGATCACCGAGCAGCTGACGAACATTCTCGGCCGCATGGAGCGCGGCGAGGGCATTCTCGGCGAGCTGACGAAGGACGTCGAACCGAATCGCAAGGTGACGACGGAGTTCATCGCCACCCTCGACTCGATCCGCGCCATGTTCGACGAGTTCAAGAACGGCGACGGACCGCTGCCCCGGATGCTCGGCGATCGCGGCCTCGGAGACAAGCTCGAGAGCACGGTGACCCGGCTCGATTCGCTGCTCGGCAAAGCCGAGTCCGGCGAGGGCGCGCTGTCGATGCTGCTCACAGACGGCGAGCAAAAGGCGCGCCTGGAACGCTCTCTCGCCAGTATCGAGCGCACCGCGGCGAACCTCGAAGCGGCCTCCGACGCGCTGCGCGAAGAGCGCGCCCTCCTGCCAAAGCTCCTCGGCGATGAAGCTTACGGCGACAAGCTCACGGCCGAGCTCCAGTCGCTGCTCGAGAACCTGAACCGCGTCGCCGGGAAGATCGATCACGGCACCGGCTCCGCGGCGCAGATTCTCAACGATCCGCAGCTCTATCAGGCGATGAAGGACATCACGACCGGCATCGACGAGTCGGCGATCCTCCGGCGCCTGATCCGCAACCGCCAGAAGAAGGGCATCGAGCTCCGGCTCGAGGGGGAGCTCGACAGCCGCCCGCCGACGCCTGCTCCCGCTCCCTCCTCGCCTGCCCCTTCCCCTTTCCCCTCCCCGCCGCCACAGCCGTGAACGGGGCGGGCGCGAGCGGAGCTGCGATAGGCTCGTCCGCGGTACGTATGCGTCAGCACATCCTCGTCACCGGCGGCGCCGGATTCATCGGTTCCCACGTCACCCGCAGGCTCCTCTCCCGCGGCGACCGGGTGACCGTGCTGGACGACTTCAACGACTTCTACGACCCCTCCCTGAAACGCGCCAACGCCGCGGAGTTCGCCGGCCGCGACGACTGGCGCCTGATCGAGGGGGACATCCGCAACGCGGCGCTGGTCGATCGCCTGTTCGAGGACAGCCGCTTCGACGCCGTCGTGCACCTCGCGGCGCGCGCCGGCGTCCGGCCGAGTCTGCTCGAGCCGGTGCTCTATGAGGAGGTCAACTGCATCGGGACGCTGCGTCTGCTCGAGGCCGCGCGTCGCCACGGACCGGCGAATTTCGTTTTCGCCTCCTCCTCGTCCGTCTACGGGATCAACAAGAAGGTGCCGTTCGCCGAGGAGGACCCCGTCGAGCAGCCGATCTCGCCCTATGCGACGACCAAGCGCGCCGGCGAGCTCCTCTGTTTCAACTACCACCACCTCTACGGCCTGCGCACCTCGTGTCTGCGCTTTTTCACCGTCTACGGACCGTCGCAGCGCCCCGAGATGGCGATCGCGAAGTTCACCGATCTCCTTGCCCGGGGCAAGAGCGTGCCGCTGTTCGGCACCGGCCAGACGCGGCGCGACTACACCTACATCGACGACATCGTGGATGGAATCCTCGCCGCGCTCGATCTCGCCCCCGGCTTCGAGATCTTCAACCTCGGCGGCTCGCAGACGACGACTCTCATCGACCTCGTGCACGCGATCGCCGAGGCGCTCGAGGTGGAAGCGCGCGTCGAGATGCACCCCGAGCAGCCGGGCGACGTGCCGATCACCTTCGCCGACGTCACCAAGGCCGGCCGGATGCTCGGCTACGCGCCGAAAGTCCCGATCCGCGAAGGTCTCCGCCGCGTCGCCGCCTGGTACCGCAGCCGCAACCCGGCCTGATTTCCGCCTCTCGCCTACTCTTCCATCCGGATCTGCAGGACCTCGGAGGCCAGGCGCCAGGTGCCCTTTTCGCGCACCAGCTGGGCTTCGGTCTTCACCTTGGCGTAGAAGGTTTCACCGTCCACGAGGAGCAGCGCCCGATCGCCGCGCACGAAGCCGCGGACTACCCTGAAGCCCTTCTCGGGATGCTCCTTGAGGAACGACTGCAGAATCGGCTCCGAATGCTCGGCCCATTCGGCCTGGACCGCTTCGGTGAAGAAGGGCTTCGCCGCCGGATAGTCCCAGGCGATCATCGCCACGTGCAGGGCGGCATAGGCCTTCCCCGGCTCGCCGCCTCCCGCGGGCAGAGGCTCGCCGTAGTCGGTCGGCGCCACCGGCACGTCGAACTGAATATCGAACTGCAGATCTTCGGGCTTCCCGGCCATCTTCAGCGAGCCGTGGATGCGACCCTTCTCCACCTTGACCGTCGACTGTACGCTGCCGTCGTAGCAGTAACCGCAGCCGTCCCCCGACGCGAAGTAGTAGGAGACCCCCTTGTAGGCCCCGCTCTTCGTGAACTGGAAATAGGCGACCAGGGTCTTGTCGTCGCGGAAGTAGGTGTCGATCATGTGTTGCCGGTAGTAGTTGCGATCGAGCGCGGCGGCGACGAAGCCGGCGTTCGACACCGCGACCTGGATCCCCGGCTCGTCGTCGAAGCCGACCTCGGCAGGGAAGGCGTA
>JAYTAM010000416.1:0-12402 GCA_043737505.1 Thermoanaerobaculia bacterium | reverse complement strand
GCGCCCCCGCAGCGGCGGCGGCAGCGCCGGCGGCGGCGGCAGGCGGCGGCGCGGCGGCTGCGGCCCCGGTCGAGGAGCAGACCGAGTTCGAAGTGGTGTTGACCAGCGCGGGTGACAAGAAGATCAACGTCATCAAGGTCGTACGCGAAGTCACCAGCCTCGGGCTGAAGGAAGCGAAGGACCTCGTCGAAGGCGCCCCGCAGAAGATCAAGGAAGGCGTCTCGAAGACCGAGGCCGAGTCGATCAAGAAGAAGTTCGAAGAGCAGGGGGCTCAGGTCCAGATCAAGTAAAGGGGAGGCCACTACGCGCCCCCTCTTTCGCGAGGCCGGTCGCGGGCGCCCGTCGTCCGCGTCGGTCACAAAGCGCGCAACCCGTCCCAGCCGCGATTCCGCGGCTAGGGCGGGGTGTCGGCGCTTTTGGCCCTAAAAACTGCAGCAGATAGCTCCTTGAATCACGGGGTGGACAAGATCGAACCCATGGAAAATCTAGCCAAGACCGTAGGCCGCACCCGGAAGAACTTCTCGCGGATTCAGAGCACCCTCGCGATCCCGAATCTGATCGACGTGCAGAAGCGGTCTTACGATCGCTTCCTGCAGATGAACCTGCTCCCCGAGGAGCGGGCCAACCAGGGATTGCAGTCGGTATTCACCAGCATCTTTCCCTTCTCCGACTTCCGCGAAACCTGCTCGCTCGATTTCGTGAAATACACGATCGGCGAATGGCAGTGCAAGTGCGGAGAGATGAAGGGTCTCGAGTTCCTTCGCACCACCTGCACCAACTGCGGTTCGCGGGTGATGACCGATCATCCCCACGAGGAGACGGTCACCTGCACCCAGTGCGGCTTCGTGAACAAGAACCGCGTCACCAAGTGCGACACCTGCGGCAACCCGGTCGACCTGCATCTGGACTACTCGATCGCCGACTGCCAGGAACGCGGGATGACCTTCGCCGTGCCGCTCAAGGTGACTTTCCGGCTCTTCGTCTACGACAAGGACCCCGAGACCGGGGCGCGCATGATGCGCGACGCCAAGGAGGAAGAGGTCTACTTCGGCGAGATCCCCTTGATGAGCGATCACGGTACTTTCATCGTGAACGGCACCGAGCGTGTGATCGTCAGCCAGCTGCACCGGTCGCCCGGCGTGTTCTTCACCAAGGAAGGGCCGCGCACCTATCTCTCGAAGATCATTCCCTACCGCGGTTCGTGGGTCGAGTTCGAGTACGACCAGAAGGAAGTCCTCTCGGTTCGTATTGACCGAAAGCGGAAGTTCCACGGCACCGTGTTCCTGCGCGCCCTGGGCCTGGAGACCGACGAGTCGATCCTGCGCCAGTTCTACGCGGCGGTGGGTGTCGACGTGTCGAATCCGGCCGACTTCACGCTGACCATTCCGCCGACGGTGCTGGAGCGGGAACGCCATCGTGACCGCCAGACCCGCGGCCGCCGCGAGACCTATCCGATCTTCGCCGGCATCACCCTCTCGAAGGCGATGGTCGGCGAGCTCGATCAGGGCAAGCCGGTCACCGCGAAGGTCAAGACCTCCGACCTCGAGAGCGCGCTCTTTGCCGCCGACGTCGTCGATCTCGAGACCGGTGAGGTTCTGTTCGAAGCGAACGACCTCGTTCCGGCGGACATCTCGGAGCGCCTCAAGGGCAAGAGCCACACCGGCGTGGACGTGATCTTCCCGGAGTGGGATCTGTGCGGCGCGGTGCTGTCGAACACGCTCGCCAAGGACAACACCCGCAACTCCAAGGAAGCTCTGCTCGAGATCTATCGCCGGATGCGTCCGGGCGATCCTCCGACGCTCGACTCGGCGCGGTCGTTGTTCTACGGCATGTTCTTCGACGCCAAGCGCTACGACTTCTCGCGCGTCGGCCGGTTCAAGTTCAACATCAAGCTCGACTCGGAAGTGCCGGTCGATCAGAAGACGCTCTCGGAATCGGATTTCATCCGGGTCATCGAGTATCTCCTGCGGCTGCACAAGGACATCGGGCGGGTCGACGACATCGACAACCTCGGCAACCGCCGCGTTCGCGCGGTGGGCGAGCTGCTCGAGAACCAGTTCCGGATCGGGCTCGTCCGCATGGAGCGCGCCATCAAGGAGAAGATGTCCGTTCATCAGGACATCGACTCGGCGATGCCGCACGACCTGATCAACTCGAAGCCGGTCATCGCGGCGATCAAGGAGTTCTTCGGTTCGTCTCAGCTGTCGCAGTTCATGGACCAGACGAATCCGCTCTCCGAGGTCACCCACAAGCGCCGGCTCTCGGCCCTCGGGCCGGGCGGTCTGTCGCGTGAGCGCGCCGGATTCGAGGTTCGCGACGTCCACGCCTCGCACTACGGCCGCATCTGCCCGATCGAGACGCCGGAAGGTCCGAACATCGGCCTCATCTCCTCGCTCGCGACCTACGCCCGGATCAACGAGTACGGCTTCATCGAAAGCCCGTACAAGAAGGTCGAGAACGGCCGCGTGCTCAATCACTACAAAGTGGTCAAGGTCGGCGACGGCAAGTTCAAGCTCGGCCAGCTGATCACCGAGGACGACCTGCTCGAGGAGAATGCACGGCTCAAGAAGGGCAGCAAGCGCCTGATCGAGCCCGAGCCGCAGGCCTTTTATCTCACCGCCTGGGAAGAGGAGAAGTACATCATCGCCCAGGCGAACCAGCGCACCGACGAGGCTGGGCTCTTCCGGGACGACCGGGTGATCGCCCGCGCCGGCGGCGACTTCGTGACCGTCGAGCGCGACCGCGTCGACTACATGGACATCAGCCCGAAACAGCTGGTGTCGGTGGCGGCGGCGCTGATCCCGTTCCTCGAGCACGACGACGCCAACCGTGCACTGATGGGTTCCAACATGCAGCGCCAGGCGGTTCCGCTCCTGGTGGCCGATGCGCCGATCGTGGGCACCGGGCTCGAGGGCACCGTCGCCCGCGACTCCGGCGCGGTCGTCCTCTGCCAGCGCGGCGGCATCGTCGATCTCGTCGACGGCGAGCGCATCATCGTCCGCGTCGAGGGTGAGGACATCGAAACCGGCGAGCAGAAGGAGTTCGGCGCCGACATCTATCAGCTCACCAAGTTCCGGCGCTCGAACCAGAACACCTGCATCAACCAGCGGCCGGTGGTCAAGCAGGGCACGCGCGTCCGCAAGGGCGACGTGCTGGCCGACGGCCCGTCGACGGATATGGGCGAGTTGGCGCTCGGACGAAACGTCCTGGTGGCCTTCATGCCTTGGCGCGGCTACAACTTCGAAGACGCGATTCTGATCTCCGAGAAGATGGTGAAAGAGGACTACTTCACCTCCATCCATATCGAGGAGTTCGAGATCGAGTCGCGCGACACCAAGCTCGGACCGGAAGAGATCACGCGCGACATTCCGAACGTTTCGGAGTCGGCGCTCAAGGATCTCGACGAGGCGGGAATCATCCGCATCGGCGCGACCGTCAAGGCCGGCGACATTCTGGTGGGCAAGGTCACGCCGAAGGGCGAGACCCAGCTGACCCCGGAAGAGAAGCTCCTGCGGGCGATCTTCGGCGAGAAGGCCGGCGACGTGCGTGATGCTTCGCTCAAGGTGCCGCCCGGCATCGAGGGCACCATCGTCGACGTCAAGATCTTCTCCCGCAAGGGCGTCGAGAAGGACATGCGCGCCCAGGAGATCGAGAACCAGGAGATCGACCGGCTCGAGAAGAACGCCCGCGACGAGGTTCGGATCTTCTCCGAAGAGCGCAACAAGAAGATCAACGACCTGCTTCTCGGGCAGCTCGTGACCGCGGCGGTCAAGTCCCGCACCGGCGACAAGGTTCTCGACAAGGGCGAGCGCATCACGCGCGAGTCGCTCCAGGCGCTGTCGCGCCAGGAAGTTCTCCGCCTGCCGCTCGCCGAGAAGAAGCTCGCGGACAGGGTGGAGCTGGTCTATCGCAAGACCGACTCGCACATCGAGATCCTGCACCGGGTCAACAAGCAGCGCATCGAGCTGCTGCAGAAGGGCGACGAGCTGCCGCCGGGAGTCATCAAACTGGTCAAGGTCTACGTCGCCATGAAGCGCAAGCTTCAGGTCGGAGACAAGATGGCCGGCCGCCACGGCAACAAGGGCGTCATCTCGCGCATCCTGCCGGTGGAGGACCTGCCGTATCTGCCGGATGGAACGCCGGTGGAGATCGTGCTCAACCCGCTCGGCGTACCCAGCCGAATGAACGTCGGCCAGATCCTCGAGACTCACCTCGGCTGGGTGGGCAAGGTTCTCGGTCTGTCGTTCGCGACGCCGGTATTCGACGGCTGCACCGAGGAAGACATGCGCGCTCTCTTCGACGAGGCGAAGCTGCCGTACTCGGGCAAGACGCCGCTGTTCGACGGCATGACCGGCGAGCAGTTCGAGCAGCACGTGACGGTGGGCTACATCTACATGCTGAAGCTCTCCCACCTCGTCGACGACAAGATCCACGCGCGCTCGATCGGACCGTACTCGCTGATCACGCAGCAGCCGCTCGGCGGCAAGGCGCAGTTCGGCGGTCAGCGGTTCGGAGAGATGGAAGTCTGGGCCCTCGAGGCCTACGGCGCCGCCTACACGCTGCAGGAGCTGCTGACCGTGAAGTCGGACGACGTCGAAGGCCGCAGCCGCGTCTACGAAGCGATCGTCAAGGGCGAAGTGCCGGAAGAGCCGGGTCTGCCCGAGTCGTTCAATGTGCTGGTTCGTGAGCTCCAGAGCCTCTGTCTGGACGTCGAGCTTCTGAAAATCTGATCTGGTTCCACTCGCGAGAGTTTGAGGAGGAACGATATTGCAACCCCTTAGAAGTTTTGACAAGCCGAGAACGCTGAAGGACTTCAACGCGATCAAGATCTCGATCGCTTCGCCGGAGAAGATCCGCGCCTGGAGCCGTGGTGAAGTCACCAAGGCCGAGACCATCAACTACCGGACTTTCAAGCCGGAGCGCGATGGACTCTTCTGCGCCAAGATTTTCGGCCCGATCACCGACTGGGAATGCCTGTGCGGCAAGTACAAGCGCATGAAGCATCGCGGCGTCGTTTGCGACAAGTGCGGCGTGGAAGTCACCCGGTCGCGCGTCCGTCGTGAGCGCATGGGTCACATCGAGCTCGCCAGCCCGGTGTCGCACGTCTGGTTTTTCAAGGGGCTGCCTTCCCGCATCGGCCATCTCCTCGACATCTCGTTGCGGGACCTCGAGCGCATCCTCTACTTCGAGAGCTACGTCGTCATCGATCCGATCGACACCGAGCTGAAGGAGAAGGAGCTCCTGTCGGAGGAGCGATTCCGCGAGCTGCGCGATCAGTACGGCGACGGCGGTTTCGTCGCCAAGATGGGCGCCGAGGCGATCAAGGAGCTCCTGCGCCGGATCGAAGTGGACGACCTCTCCGAGGAGCTGCGTGTCGTCATGCGCACCGAGACCAGCCAGATCCGCCGGTTGAAGGCGGCGAAGCGTCTCAAGGTCGTGGATGCCTTCCGCCGCTCGGGCCACAAGCCCTCGTGGATGATTCTCGACGTCCTGCCGGTGATCCCCCCGGAGCTCCGGCCGCTCGTGCCTCTCGATGGCGGACGCTTCGCCACCAGCGACCTGAACGACCTCTATCGCCGCGTCATCAACCGCAACAACCGGTTGAAGAAGCTGCTCGAGCTGCGCGCGCCCGAAGTCATCGTGCGCAACGAGAAGCGCATGCTCCAGGAGGCGGTCGACGCCTTGTTCGACAACGGCCGTCGCGGCCGTGTCCTCAAGGGCTCGAACAACCGCCCGCTGAAGTCGCTCTCCGACACCCTCAAGGGCAAGCAGGGCCGCTTCCGCCAGAACCTCCTCGGCAAGCGCGTAGACTACTCGGGGCGTTCGGTCATCGTCGTCGGTCCGGAGCTGTCGCTTCGCGAATGCGGCCTGCCGAAGAAGATGGCGCTCGAGCTGTTCAAGCCGTTCATCTACAACAAGCTGGAGCTCAAGGGCTTCGTCGGCACGATCAAGGCGGCGAAGGAGATGGTCGAGCGCGAAGAGGACGAGGTCTGGGACGCGCTCGAGGAGGTCATCCGTGACCATCCCGTGATGCTCAACCGTGCGCCCACGCTGCATCGCCTCGGCATCCAGGCGTTCCAGCCGAAGCTCATCGAGGGCAAGGCGATCCAGATCCATCCGCTGGTCTGCGCGGCCTTCAACGCCGACTTCGACGGCGACCAGATGGCGGTGCACGTGCCGCTGTCGCCGAAGGCGCAGATCGAGTGCCACGTCCTCATGCTGGCGGCGAACAACATCCTCTCGCCGGCGCACGGTCGTCCGCTCGCCGTTCCGTCGCAGGATCTGGTGCTCGGTGGCTACTATCTGACGATGTCGAAGAAGGGCGCCAAGGGCGAGGGTAAGTCGTTCGTCGACTTCGACTCCGTGCTCCTCGCACTGCACGAAGGCGTCGTCGAGACCCACACCATCATCCGGGTCCGCTACTCGGGTCTCTACGCCAATCTCGAGACGCAGTTCGACAACCAGGACGTCGTCCACGCCGAAGTCGAAGAGATGAAGTGCGCCCTGATCGAGACTACCGTCGGTAGGGTCATCCTCAACATGAACCTGCCCGAGGAGATTCCGTTCATCAACGGACTGCTCAAGAAGCGCGGCCTGCAGGATCTCGTCGGCTACTGTTACATCAAGCATGGCAACGATCTGACGGTCAAGATGCTCGACGACCTGAAGAAGATCACTTTCCTCTACGCCACCAAGGCCGGCATCTCGATCGGCGTCGAGGACATGGTCATCCCGGCGGCGAAGGGCGCGATGCTCGATCAGGCGCGGACGGAAGTCCTCGAGATCGAGAAGCAGCGTTCGGCCGGCGTCATCACCCAGGGTGAGCGTCACAACAAGATCATCGACATCTGGCACCGCGTGACCGAGAAGGTCTCGGAAGAGATGTTCCGCGAGATGAAGAAGGTCGAGAAGGAGCGCGACGAGTTCAACCCGATCAACATGATGGCCGACTCCGGCGCGCGCGGCTCTCGCGAACAGGTTCGACAGCTCGCCGGTATGCGCGGCCTGATGTCGAAGCCCTCCGGCGAGGTCATCGAGACTCCGATCACGGCCAACTTCCGCGAAGGCCTTTCCGTCCTGCAGTACTTCATCTCGACCCACGGCGCCCGCAAGGGCCTCGCGGACACGGCGCTGAAGACGGCAGACTCGGGCTACCTGACGCGGCGTCTGGTCGACGTCGCCCAGGACGTGATCATCAACGAGCCCGATTGCGGCACCATCGACGGCATTCACGTTTCGGCCATCATGGAGGGCGGAGAGATTCTCGAGGCCCTGCGCGACCGTATCGTCGGCCGCGTCAGCCAGGAGGACATCTACGACCCGATGACCGGCGACGTGCTCATCGAGGTCGGCGACGAGATCACCGAGGAGTTGGCGAACGCGATTCAGGGGGCCGGCATCGAACGGGTGAAGATCCGCTCCGTGCTGACCTGCGAGACGCGGCGCGGCGTCTGCATCTCCTGCTACGGACGCAACCTCGCGTCGGGTCGCAGGGTCGAGATCGGCGAAGCGGTCGGCGTCATCGCCGCGCAGTCGATCGGCGAGCCCGGAACCCAGCTCACGATGCGTACCTTCCATTACGGTGGTACCGCATCGCGCGTGTCGGAGCAGTCGAAGCACGAAGCCAAGAACCCCGGGACGGTGCGATTCCTCAACGTCTCGACGGTGGATGCCAAGTCCGGCGATCTGATCGTCGTGAACCGTAACGGCAAGCTCCTGATCACCGACTCGAAGGGTCGCGAGAAGGAGCGCTACGCGCTCGCCTACGGCTCGCGGCTCCACGTCCAGGACGGTCAGGAAGTCGAGCCCGGCACCCAGCTCGTCGAGTGGGACCCGTTCACCTCGTCGATCCTTTCCGAGATCGGCGGCACGATCGAGTTCCGGGACATCGCCGAGGGCGAGAACGTCCGGGAAGAGACCGACAAGGTCACCGGCCTCTCGCAGCGCATCATCGTCGAGGCTTCGGCGAGCGAGAAGCGGATCCCGGCGATCGTCATCAAGGGGGCTGGCACCGAGCGCAAGTACATTCTGCCCTCCGGCTCTCACCTGATGGTGAACGAAGGCCAGATCGTCACCGCCGGCGACGTGCTGGTGAAGATCCCGCGCGCCGAGGCGGCAAAGACCAAGGACATCACCGGCGGTCTGCCGCGGGTCGTGGAGCTCTTCGAGGCGCGGAGCCCCAAGGAGCCGGCGATCATCACCGAGGTGGACGGTACCGTCCGGCTCGGCGAGATCCACAAGGGCATGCGCCGCGTCACGGTCGAGGGGGACTCTTCGGAGAACCGCGAGTACCTCGTGCCGCGCTCGGTGCACGTGAACGTTCAGGACGGCGAGCGGGTGCATGCCGGCGACCCGCTGATCGACGGCCCGATCAACCCTCACGACGTGCTCCAGGTGCTGGGCGAAAAGGAGCTGCAGCGCTACATGACCGACAAGATCCAGGAGGTCTATCGGTCGCAGAGCGTGCAGATCAACGACAAGCACATCGAAGTCATTGTGCGCCAGATGATGCGCTCGGTGAAGATCGAGGAAGTCGGCGATACCGAGTTCCTGGTCGATGAGCAGGTCGATCGGTGGCGTTTCCAGGAAGAGAACGAGCGCGTCCTGGCTGCCGGCGGGCGGGCCGCGATCGGCCGTCCGTTGCTGCTGGGAATCACCAAGGCCAGCCTCTCGACCGACAGCTTCATCTCGGCCGCGAGCTTCCAGGAGACCACGCGAGTATTGACCGAGGCGGCCATCTCCGGCCGGGTCGACTACCTGCGTGGCCTCAAGGAGAACGTCATCGTCGGCCGCCTCATCCCGGCGGGCACCGGCATGGCGCCGTACCACGACTTCCACATCGCCGAGGATCTGCCGCCGATCACCAACCCGGCGGACGACGAGATGTACTTCGACTTCGGCGACGACGAGATCCGCACCCTGCCGCAGGAGGTCGCGGAAACGGAATAGATTTCGGACAGGCAGCAGAGCGCCAAGGGCGGCTCTCGGTCGGCGCGAAGGGGATCCTTTCTCCCTCGCGCTCCCGCGGCCGCCCTAGTTTTTTCCGAGGTGGTGGATGGGTCCGCGCTCCGCGCCGCCGTAGAAGCGACTCTGAAAGTAGAGACTCACGTGCACCAGACCGAGCAGCATCGGCACTTCGACGAGCGGTCCGACCACGGTCGCGAAGGCGACCGGCGACGAGATGCCGAAGACCGCGATCGCCACTGCGATCGCCAGCTCGAAGTTGTTTCCCGAAGCGGTGAAGGCCAGGCTCGCTGCGCGCGGGTAGTCGGCGCCGACCTTCCAGGCCATGAAGAAGCTCACCAGGAACATGATCGCGAAGTAGGCGGCGAGAGGAACGGCGATCCACAGCACGTCCCAGGGCTGTTCGACGATCCGCTCGCCCTGGGTCGAGAACATCACCACGATGGTGAACAGCAGCGCCACCAGGGTGATGGGAGAGATCCGCGGAACGAACTCGCGGTCGTACCAGGCAGCACCCTTCCTCCGCACGAGAAGAACCCGGCTGAGGATTCCGGCCGCGAACGGAATGCCCAGATAGAGCATGACACTGGCGAAGATCTCGCGGATGGTCACTTGGACCACGGCACCCTGCACTCCGAACAGCGGAGGCAGCACGGTGATGAAGACCCAGGCGTAGAGTCCGAAAGTGAGAATCTGGAAGACGCTGTTGAGGGCCACGAGCCCGGCGGCGTATTCGCTGCTGCCGCGCGCCAGCTGGTTCCAAACCAGTACCATCGCGATGCAGCGCGCGATGCCGACCAGGATGAGCCCCACCATGTAGGAGCCCCACTGGTCGTCGGGACCGAACAGCGCCGGTGCGGCGAAGCCGAAGAAGCCGAGCGCCAGAACGAACATCAGAAGCGGTCCGACGACCCAGTTCTGCAGCAGCGACAGGCCGAGGATCTTCCGGTCGGCGAAGACCTTCGGCATGAGCTCGTACTTCACCCGGGCGAGCGGGGGATACATCATCAGGATGAGCCCGGCGGCGATCAGCAGGTTGGTGTGCCCGCCCACGGTCAGCAGTTCGTTGAATCGCTGCACTCCGTTCCGCGAGAAGTAGCCGAGGCCGACTCCGATCCCCATGGCGAGGAAAATCCAGACCGTCAGGTAGCGGTCGAGCAAGGACAGCTTGCTGAAGACGCTCTTTTCCATGGCGGCTAGGCTCCCGGCTTCGGCTGCAGCAGGAAGCCCTCCTGAGCCAGCCACTGGCTCACGCGCCTGCGGAGCTCGTCCCGCGCGGAGCGGAATCGGTCGAGGCTCTCCCCTCCGCCTGCGCCCTCCGCCGGATCCGGCAGGGGCCAGTGCAGCCGGCGAACCGAGCCCAGGTAGACCGGGCAGACCTCTTCGGCGCAAAGAGTGATGACGGTGTCGACGGCCGAGCGATCGATCTCGGCGACCGACTTGGAGCGCTGGGAGAGGGCATCGATGCCGATCTCCCCCAGGGCCTGGATGGCCAGCGGGTGGACCCGCGACGGCGCCGAGCCGGCGCTTTGGACCAGCAGTTCGTCCCCGGCGAGCTGCCGCGCGATCCCCTCGGCCATCTGGCTGCGCGCCGAGTTCGCCACGCAGAGAAACAGGACGCCGCGGGTCACGACGGGACTCCCTTGCGGTGGTCGATCGCTGCCAGGCCGAGCTCGGCGGCGCAGATCGTAGCGATCGGGATCTGGCGCAACCGGGCGACGACTGCCCGGTCCGCTCTGGCGACCGCGCCCTGGGCGAACAGGCCCAGCAGCGTCGGCAGCAGCGCGGCGGCGGCGCCTTGCCCTTGCAGCCGGTAGAAGACGAGTTTCCCCTCCTTGCGGTCGTCGAGAAGGGCGCCCCGGGAAAGCACCGAGAGGTGCTGCGACACGGTCGAGGGCGCGAGCTCCAGCACCGCGGTCAGCTGGCAGACGCAGAGCTCTCCCTCGGCCAACATTGCCAGGATGCGGAGCCTGGCGGGGTGTGCCAGACCTTTGGCAGTCTCGACGAGGTCGTCGAGGTCGGCAGACAGCTCATTTCGTTGATTCGGCATGTTACGAATCATAGCCGACCCCGGCGCATCGCGACCGTTCCGGGAGGAGCTGTATCGACCCGCTGCCGGTCCGGCCGGCGGGCTTTGAGAAAGAGTCGCTCCGAGGCGCTTGACGGAAGGTTGTCGGAGATGGTACTTTTCCTCTCCCCCCGCTGTAGTCCCCAGGACCAGTCGGGCAGTACGAGTCGCAACAGGTGGTCGGGCTGTGTCCCGGCCACTGGCGCGTCTCGGTTTCGAGGATCGAAGAACTCAGGAGTCTTTTCGCATGCCGACGATTCATCAGCTGGTCCGCGAGGGTCGCCAGCGCGTCATCAGCAAGACCAAGAGCCCGGCTCTGCAGCAGGCGCCACAGCGCCGCGGAGTCTGCGTTCGTGTCTACACCCAGACGCCCAAGAAGCCGAACTCGGCTCTGCGCAAGGTCGCCCGGGTGCGCCTGACCAACGGAATCGAAGTCACGACCTACATTCCGGGCGTCGGTCACAATCTTCAGGAGCACTCCATCGTCTTGATCCGCGGCGGTCGCGTGAAGGACCTTCCTGGTGTGCGTTATCACGTCATCCGCGGCACGCTCGACTCCGTGGGTGTACAGAACCGCCGGCAGGGGCGCTCGAAGTACGGCGCCAAGCGGCCGAAGTCGTAACGGAGTCGATCGATGCCCAGGAGACGAGAAGTCCCGAAGCGTGAAGTTCTGCCGGACCCGCTTTACGGTTCGCAGCTGGTCACCAAGTTCGTCAACGTCGTGATGCGCCAGGGCAAGAAGACGGTCGCCGAGCGGATCCTGTACGATGCCCTTGACACGGTGAAGGAGCGCACCTCCGACGATCCGGTCAAGGTGTTCAAGCGCGCGATCGAGAACGTCAAGCCCGCGGTCGAAGTGAAGTCGCGGCGCGTCGGCGGCTCGACCTATCAGGTGCCGGTGGAAGTGAATCCCAGCCGCAAGCTCGCCCTGTCGATCCGCTGGCTGATCCAGAGCGCGCAGAAGCGCGGCGAGAAGACGATGAAAGCGAAGCTCGCGGGCGAGTTGCTTGACGCCGCCGAGAATCGTGGTGGAGCGATCAAGAAGAAGGAAGACACCCACCGCATGGCCGAAGCCAACAAGGCCTTCGCGCACTATCGCTGGTAGGGAGTCGATGTCTGGCCGCTTGCGGCCGGGTAGAAACACGAAGCTGAAGCGGCGCGGAGCTCCCTCAAGCTTCATTTATGCCGCTTACGATAGACGAGAGAGCGAGCGTTCCTTCGGGGCGCAAGGATTATGGCGAGACAAGCACCCCTGTCGATGACTCGCAATATCGGGATCATGGCTCACATTGATGCCGGTAAGACCACGACCACCGAGCGGATCCTTTTTTACACCGGGGTCAACTACAAGATCGGTGAAGTCCACGAAG
>JAYTAM010000415.1:0-12423 GCA_043737505.1 Thermoanaerobaculia bacterium | reverse complement strand
CGAAGCGAGCTGATCCTTCAGATCCTGCGCCATGCCATTCCTCCGTGTCGCTTCAAGAACTTACGATATCGCACGAGATTCGTCCCTCCGCTGTCGGTGAACGACGGTTCCCCACCGGCAAGCGGCGCTAGGCCACACCCTGGCAACCCTTGGCGACACAGTACGCCCACTCACCCGACCTGCACCTGAGAAAAATTCGTGACAGTTACCTGATTTCGCTTGGCGCCCGCTCCGCGCTTCGCGTCTCAATGGTGAGCGAAATCAGGTAACTGTCACGAGTTTTTCTCCAGAAATGAGGACAGTCCCCATTCCTTCCCCGGGCGACGACGCGGTCCAGCGGTGAGTGGCGGACTCCGGCACTCGGGAACTCGAAGTTGGCTCCTAGTGAAGCTTGCCCGCCCACTTCGAGTTCCCGAGCGCCAGAGCCCGCCTCGGAGCATCTTTGGCTTTCTTCTCTCCCAGCCCTATCGACGAAAAATAGGGACCGTCGCGCTAGTCTTCAGCTCATGCGCGTTATGGCTCTCGTAGTCGCCCTGACTCTCCCCGCCCTTGCCTTCGCCGCCGAAGTCCAGCCGCCCTGCGACCTCCTCGTCACCAACGGCAAGCTCGTCGACGGCACCGGCGCCCCCTGGCGGCGCGCCGACCTGTGCGTGGTGGCCGACCGGATCTCGGCGATCGGACCTCTCGCCAACCGGCCGGCGAAGCGCACGATCGACGCCACGAACCTCGTGGTCGCTCCGGGCTTCATCGACCTCCTTGGCCAGTCGGAGTACTCCGTCCTGGTTGACCCGCGGGCGGCGTCGAAGATCACCCAGGGGATCACGACCGAGATCACCGGCGAGGGCCACTCGATCGCGCCGACGAACGAGCGCCAGGTCGCCGAGGGGGAGGACACCTGGAAGCACTACGGCGTGCGCCCCGACTGGACGGACCTCGCGGGCTACTTCGGCGCCTTCGAGAAGGCGCGGCCGGCGATCAACCTGGGGACGTTCGTCGGCGCCGGCGGAATCCGCGACCTGGTGGTCGGCAAGGAGAATCGCCCGGCCACTCCAGAGGAGTTGCTTCAGATGGAGGGGCTCGTCGACACGGCGATGCGCCAGGGGGCGTTCGGCCTCTCGACCTCGCTGCAATACGTGCCTGGCCGCTACGCCTCGACGGCCGAGATCGTCGCGCTGGCCAAGGTGGCAGCGAAGTACGGCGGGGTCTACTTCACCCACCAGCGTTCGGAGCAGCGCGATATCGACGCCTCGATGGACGAGGTGATGAGAATCGCCCGCGAGGCGGCGATCCCGACGAACATCTGGCACTTCAAGACCGCCTGCCGCGAGAACTGGGGCCGCATGCCGGAGATGCTGGCGAAGGTCGCCGCAGCGCGCGCCGCGGGCCTGGACGTGGCGGTGAATCAGTACCCGTGGCCGGCGGCGGCGAATTCGCTGCTGGCGAACCTGCCGCCGTGGGCGCAAGCGGGCGGCACGGACGCCACGATCGCCCGCCTCAAGGCCCCGGCGGAGCGGGCGAAGATCAAGGAGGCCATGCGCAGCGCGGATCCGTCGTGGGAGAACCAGTTCCGATGTGCGGGAGGAGCCGGCGGCGTTCTCGTAGCCGGCGTCCTCGCGCCGGAGCACGCCTCGGCCTCGGGCAAGACGATCGCCGAGCTGGCGAAGGAGAAGGGCGTGGATCCAGAGGACGCGCTGTTCGATCTGCTGATCGCCGACCGGCTGAACACGACCAACATCCTGTTCATCATGGACGACAAGGACGTCGAGACCGCCCTCGCCTCACCCCTGGTCGCCTTCTGCACAGACTCGGGCGCCGGCGCCATGGACGGCATCCTCTCGGAGCCCGGCTCGCACCCGCGCGGCTGGGGCTCGACGGCGCGCATCCTCGGCCACTACGTGCGGGAAAGGAAGCTCCTGACGCTCGAAGAAGCGATCCGCAAGATGACCTCCTTCCCGGCCGCCCGCGCCGGCCTGCACGCCCGCGGCATCCTCCGCCCCGGCATGAAAGCCGACCTCGTCCTCTTCGATCCCGAAAAAGTCGGCACCCGCGCCACCTACACCGACCCCAACCACTACGCCGACGGCATCCCCTACGTCGCCGTCAACGGCCAGCTGGTGGTCGACGAAGGCAAGATCACCGCCGCGCGGCCGGGACAGGTGCTCCGCGGCGCCGGCTATCGCCAGTAGAACCCACACGGGGGGACACCTCGCGGCCACGCCACCGAGCCAGCACTGAGCCGACCAGCGCCTGCAGTAGCCTCTATGTGTCCCCTGGCTCGCCCGGCAGTCGGGAAGTCGCAGGGGCCGAGGAGGCCCCGCGTGGCGCCCTTGCCCCCGTTTGACCCCAGCCTCCGCGGCCGTTACGCTTCCCACCTGCAGTATCTGCAGTAACCCTGTCTCTCCTGGGCAAGGCCAATACAACTTCGAGGTGCTTGATGAAAGCGCAAACTGCGTTTCTGCTGGCCGTCATGTCTTCGTCCGCAATGGTCTCCGCCGCCACGGATGTCGCCCGGCCGAATCTGGTCCAAGGCCCGACCTACTCGGCGATCAACTCCGCCGGCGTAGCGGGGATCAACCGCTCGGTGAACGGCAGCGCCGTGACCATTTTCGACTCATTCACCGGCGCCGCCACCTTGACCACGACCACCGGCTCGCCGCGCACTTTCATCGGCAGCTCGCTCACGGTCGATCCGGGAACGGGAACCGACGTCGCCGTCCACGAGGCCACGGTGTTCATCGCTTCGACGGCAGCCCAGACCTTCTCGAACGGCCTGGTGATCCGCATGCAGTTCTGGGATGACTTCGACGGTTCGAGCGCCACGGCTATTTTTGCCAATCCTTCGGGCGGAGTGCAGACCTTCACCGTCCCGGGCCCGGTCACCCTGCCCATCAACACCTTCAGCCAGGTCAACGTCATCTTCACGGTCCCGCTCACGATGACCGGCCTGAACATCGGGCTCGACGTCAACTATCAGGGCGACAACGGTGGCGGTCCGGTGAGCACGGACAATTTGACCAATCTGCTGCGCGCTCAGCCCGAGCCGGGCACCGGCACGCTGGCCGTCGGCTCCTTCACCACCTCCGGCCCCTTCACCGGACCGGACTGGGGCTTCTATCGCAACGCCGGCAACCAGACGAACTTCAACCACCCGAACTCGGACCGCCGGACCTTCACCGGCCTCGACGACGTCCTCATGGCGGTGCAGCTGCGCGGCATGGTGACGCCGGTCTCGCTGACCGACTTCTCCGTCGACTAACCCGCTTTCGTACGGAATCCGAAATGGCCCACTTTCCTCGGAGAGTGGGCCTTTCTCTTTTCGGGGCGAGAGCAAGGTTTCCCTCAAAAACGTTCCCTTGGGGACATCTTGCGGCCACTCCATCATCGCGCCGACCAGCGACCGCTCGAGCCGCTAGGTGTCCCCTCCCCCCGCTGTGCCACTAGAGAGAACGGATCCTTTCGAGAAAGTCCCCTTGGGGACATCTTGCGGCCACTCCAACGCCAGGCCGACCAGCGAAGGCCCCAGCCGCTAGGTGTCCCCTCCCGATGCCCCGCCGCGCGAGAACATCGTCCGACAACCGCGCCCCGCTAGACCCCTCGCGTATCCTTCCCCCAGAGAATCTTGTGCTGCTGGAGGGTCAGCCGCACCGGCAGCCGATCCGCCAGGATCCACGCCGCGAGCTCCGCCGGCGGGCAGCTCTCCCAGACGGGAGAGAAGTGGAGAGGACAGACCCCCGCGAGCCCGCGCTCGGCGATGACCCCCTTCGCCCAGTCGTAGTCTTCCCGCCCGGCGACGACGAACTTGATCTCATCGGTGGACCGCAGATCGGCGAGGTTCTCCCACCGGTTGTTCTCCGATTCGCCACTCGCGGGGCACTTGATGTCGAGGATCCGCCGGACCCGGGGATCGACCGGAGCGATATCCAGCCCGCCCCCCGTCTCGAGCAACACCTCGTACCCCGCATCACAAAGCGCCGTGAGCAGCGGCAGGCAGGCCGGCTGGAGCAGCGGCTCCCCGCCGGTCACCTCGACCAGCGGGCACCCGAACCCCGCGACCGTCTCGAGCACCTGCGGCAGCGTCTGCCACTCCCCGCCATGAAACGCATACTCGGTATCGCACCACGAGCAGCGCATCTGGCAACCGGTGAGCCGCACCAGCACACAAGGCCGCCCGGCGAACGTGGATTCGCCCTGGATCGAATAGAAGATCTCGTAGATCTTGAGCCGCAGGTCAGTCACTTGAGGCGCCTTGCGCAGTCGTCGAACAAGCTTCGCAGCCGCACTCCGGTCCCGGAAAAATCCGCTCGGTCGCCGATTGCCCTCGGCACTTGCGAGTCGAAGGACCTCTTCAATCGAGAAAAGAAGAGGGAAGTAAGGCCTTCAGTCGAGCAACTGTGTCGCCTGCTTCAAGTGCGTCATGAACCACTTGATAAGAGGCAAAGATCTTCCAAGAGAGCCTCGCAACTTCGCTGAGGATCGAGCTGGAATCGGACCCACCCTTGGCAATAGTAGTTCCGTGGATCAAGATCACTTCGGCAAGCGCCCGCCGCGACGCGATGACAACCGGCCCGGATCCCGTGACTTCCTCCCAGCTAAGAGCTTCGAGCAGATTGTCTAGCACTTCGCACAGGATCGTTCGAACCCCGTCCGAGAGCGCCGCCGACTCTTGGCCCAGCGAGTGCCGGAGCGACTCGGCCGTTGCGACCAACTCGCTGGACTCCTCACTAGAAGGGAGCCAAGTCGAAGAGAGCTCCTCTACCGAGTGCACGGCGTTCTGGAGCGAGAAAACGAACGCTTCTTCTCGAGTCCTTTCCACGTACGTTTGCCAGGAATCCCTCATGTTGGGCCAAATAACCAGTGCCCTACACGGGCCTTCCCAAGCAAGGTGAAGTCGTTCGTTAACTCGAGGGAGTGTTCGCACCCGACCTGCGGCCAACCTAAACAGCGTTTGAGCGCGAACCGCGACCAGCGGGAACTCCTCAGGTGTATCCGTCGGCTTCTTTAGTGAGAAGCCATACGTCCAGGCCTCCCAAAGCGCACCCTTAGGCGGGGCATCAGAGCGCATCGTGGCAAGCGCCTGTTCGAGCTTCGCCACTGGGTCATACAGTCGACGTTGATTTGCCTCGCTCATCGTCTCTCCATACTGGCCTTCAGCGCTTCCGTGCTGTTCAGCTTCACCCCCCCCCCACGCGCGACTTCTCATCGCAATGAACGCACCACTAGCAGCCCTTGCGCCTTAGTCCGCCTCAAAGATTGCGCACGAGCTGTCCGTCTCCCAGATCTCGACTTTTGTCAGCTCCCGCCCGGGAGGCAGGCGCTTGCCGATCTCCTCGAAGATGAACTGGGACAGCAGCTCTGCCGTCGTGTTCCGCTCGTTGAACGGCGGAATGTCGTTCAGGTACTGATGGTCGAACGGATCCACCACCTCCGCCACGATCTGCTTGAGATCGGCAAAGTCGATGACCATGCCCAGCCCATCGAGCTCCCGCGCGCGCACGAACACGCGCACACGGTAGTTGTGCCCGTGCAGGTTCTGACAACCGCCCGTATGCCCACGAATCTGGTGGGCGGCGGAGAAGGAGAAGTCTTTGAAGACGGTGAACATGGTTAAGGGGGCTGCGCCGTATACCGCAGGCGTAAGGATACCCTGTCTTGATTGTGGCCAAGTTGCGAGTACCGAAGCTCCGCGCTCAAGGCCCTGCACTGCTAGGCTGAAGCGGCACATTCGATGTATCCGAATCGCGAGCGACCGATCCGCCCCAGTTCGTCGCTCGGAAATAGGGCCCAGAACCTTCGAGGTCTCCCTATGACTGAACCAAGGCCCTGTAGACTCTGTTCTCGCCTAGCAGCCTTGCGGTCGAGTCACATCATTCCCGCTTTCGTGTTTCGCTGGCTTCGGGAATCAAGCCCTGGACCCGGCAAGCTGCGCCCGCTAGCAAGTCCAAATCAGCGAATCCAAGATGGGCCGACTGAGGAATGGCTCTGTGACGACTGCGAGCAGCGCTTCTCCGGCTGGGAAAAGGTCTTTGCCGAATCGGTCTTTCGGTACGTCCACTCTACTTCAGAACAACAGAAGCCCGTGGTGTACGGTGACTGGGCGCTCAGGTTCGTACTGTCAATATCTTGGCGGGTGCTGCAGTTCTTCAAAGACAAGCCCCTCCATCACCTCACGAGCGCCGACAAGGCTGGTTTCGACAGCGCTGAAGCCTCTTGGCGGGAAGTCTTGCTTGGAGAACGGACTCACCCCGGGGAGTTTGAGCAACACGTCTTGCTTGTGGACGCATTGTCCGACGCTTCCGACACGCCAGTCTCTCCGTTCTTGAATCGATACCTTCTTCGCACGGTAGCCTTCGACCTCGTATGCTCGCGCCGCCTCTGCTTCACCTACGCCAAGTTGTGCCGAATCTTGGTGATTGGGATCATTCGAATGGATTCACGAGAGTTCGGCAGAACCACGCGAGTTAGCGTCCGCTCGGGCCAGTTTGGCGGTGATTTCGAGATACCTGAAGGACTTCTACACTATTGGAACACCAAGGCAGACCAAGCGGCTTCCGCTCTGGCCTCGCTCTCTGAAAAGCAGGTAAATCAGATCGACTACCTTTTCGCAAACACTGATCCAGACCTTCTTGCAAACTCCGAAGTTTTCCGTGCCATGTCGGCGGACGTTTGGTTCAGTGGCGATGCCGCATTCCGTTCCACTGGCCGAAAACCCGGCGATCAAGTTTCGGATCCTCCCGGAGGGAAACGGGGAGCCTAGCTTCCGCGCTTGGTCGGATTGAAGCGCGCAGGCTGCAAGAGTCTCAGCGAGTTCAGGCACGAGATACCTGTCGGAGGCCCCTTCAACCTCGCTCTGCCACCCCGCTTTCAAGAGTGAACGCACCGTAAAAATGCCTTCGGACAATACGGCTAAGATTTACTTGACTTCCCAGCTTCGCGCTAAGGAGGATCTCCCATGAGGAACAGACTCTCTCCCTTAGCACCAATTCGTTCCCCCGGAGCGCATCGCTCTCCATGAAAAAACCGGCCTGGCAGACGACGCTCGCCGATGCAGACCAGTTCGCAAGGAGAGAGAAGGCCAACTCACTCTTCTCGAATTGCTCCGGAAGAACTTTCGCTGCAACCCGGACGAACGAGACCCTCTATCTCGTCTTGAGCGACCTCGGCGGCGGGCGTACAACCGCCGACGCCTTCGACGCGAAAGGGCGTTGGCTCCAGAGGTGGCTTCTGGACGAAGCCATAGAGGGAGCCGCGCTCCCGATGGTACCCGGCGACGAGTTGCATGGGGCCGCTCTAGATCTGGAAAGAACCACGCTAGAGCTTCGTTCGCTCTGGAGAGATGACGATTACGTCACCTCTTCAGAAAGACCATTTCATGTCGATCTCGGAGAATTGATCAACACTGCGTTTTCCCACGAGAGCTTCATCGAGTCTAACGGCCTATTCGGGGAAAGAGCCGACTTCTCGACTAAGCGCGGCTACCCAGGCGCGAAACACATCCTTCCTCCAGAGAGCTGGGCTCGAAGTGCGGAAGTCGGTCTCGACTTTCGGGGCGTCGACTTCTCCGGAGCCATACTCACTCGCTGCGACTTGCGCAATTGCCTAGTCCAGGGAGGGAATTTCTCGCGATGCGACTTGCGGCGTGCGAACCTGTTCGGCCTTGACCTGACTGAATGCAACTTTCAAGGAGCCGATCTCACTTACGCAGACCTTCGCGAAACGAAGGGGCTGATACTGGATGACGCCAGAGTTCTTCACGCACGGTTTTCGCCAGCCAATCTGTGGATATCCCGGAGACTGAACTGGCTGGCCTCGAAGGGCGAAAGCATCGCGCGCGCAGCATTTCGGATCCCTCTTCGACCGTCGTACCGAGACTCTTGGATTCCCCGGCAGGACCCGTGGAGCGCCCTTCGGAGGCACTACACGGGACCAATGTTGCTTTTTCACATAGCCCTCCTCGCCGTTTATCTCGCCCCTCTTGCACTACGAGCCATTGTTTGGAGAGAGGTCAATCTGGTCCAATCGGCGGTCGAGGTCGCTCAACGGAACTTGAACGTAAGCCAACTCTCTCCCTGCCTATTGGCAGAGTGCGATGATCCGCTTCCCGTTGGCCTTGCAATTCTCGGCTTTCACACGGGGGGCTATTCGTTCCTCTTCTCCGCTCTGCTCATGATCTACAACTTCGTGAGAGGCTTTCTCACCTACCGGGTCTCCCTCCTTCGCGACGAAGAGGAGCGGAGCAACCACAGCCCCAGCAGAAAGTCCTATCTGGGCCTTTTTCGCTTACATCAGTTGGCCACTTGTATCTGGGCTCCAGTCGTCGCGCACTTACTGGTCGAGGCCTTTCGATTTCTGGCGCTGAGCACGGTTCAGATCCCGAAGCTTCGATAGCGGCCCGCACATTCAGAGCTCTTCCTTCCACCGTGGCTCTCGCGAAGTCTGAAGTTCCTCGAATCGTCGGCTTGATGCCTGTCTCCGGCGTCACCGGCCGGGCCTGGTTCTCACTGCGCGCTGCGCTGGCAGAGCTCCCTGCTGCGGGTAGCGCTTACCCGGCGGGCGCCCGCAGCGTAGTCGGTTCGATTCGCAGGAGCCCTCCGAACTCCCGCCGGATTCGCTCGAGGACATACGCATCGGCCTCAATCTGCATCCTGTAAGGGGAGGCGGAGGGGAGCGCGGAGGCGCCCACAAGCTCTCGCACGCGTGCCTGCCAGTCTGGGGGGACGGAGTTGCGCAGCTGGCGGGGGACAGCGATGACGTAGGTTTCTGGGCAGGTCACCATCGCCCCCGCATCGTACTCGCCATTTGCCTCCGGCCCCAGTCACTTCACCGACGGCACTCCATATCCCTCGTACTCATCGTCCAGCCCGATCTCGCGGCACGCTTTGCGGAGGATTGAGCGGGCTTTCGTCGCGCGCGCGGAATCTCGGGGCAGCGAGAGGTAGTCCGGATCCCGGGACAGCAGAACCGCGAGCGCTCCGCAGACCGCAGGGCTCGCCATCGAGGTGCCCGACAGCTCCGCGCGCGGAGCGATCAGTCCGTGGCGTTCCGGGACGCAGGAGATGATGCCGACGCCCGGGCCGGCGGCGTCGATCTGCGGGCCGAAACAGCTGAAGCCGGCAAGGTAGAGGTTCTCGTCGCCGAAGCGGTCGGCGAGCTGGGGGATGTCGAGGTTCGCGTCCGACTCCGGCGGGCCCCAGCCGGACGAGCCCAGGGCGGAGACGGCGACGGCGACGTCGTAGCTCGCGGGGTAGGAGACGGCGCCGCCGTCGTTGCCCGCGGCGCAGATGCAGAGCGTGCCGCGTTCGAAGGCGTCCACGATCGCGTCGCGCTCGATCTCGGAACGCGAGGGGCTGCCCAGCGAGAGGTTCACCAGGTCGCACCGGTGAAGCTTCGACAGCGCGTCGATCGCGTTCGAAACGTCGGCCTGGCTGGCGCCGTTGCCGGGCGGGAAGACCCGGGCGACGAAGAGCTCCGAGCCGGGGGCGATCCCCTCGTTCCAGGCCTCCGCCGCGCGGCCGCCGACGATGCCCGAGACGTGCGTGCCATGACTGTCGACGTCCACCCCCGCGTTCGGATAGTGCGCGCCGCCGAGGAAGGCGCCGGCGTCCACGCGGTGCGCGAGCCCGGCGTGCGGGCCGCAGCCGGTGTCGCAGATCCCGACGCGGACGGCAGCGCCGCGCGAGATTGCCTCCGTGGCCTCTCCATCCGCGGCCGATACCGCGCGGTCGAGCCGCAGGGCCTCGTGCCACCACGGTAGATACTCCGCCGCCGGAAGCGGAGGACAGTCGACAACCAGAGGAACGCCTGAAGGGCTCGAACCGCGCGCGAGCATCCCCCAGGCGTCCGCGTAGGGGAGGACGAGCACGGCGGCCGGCAGCCAGTAGACGCTGTGGTCGAAGAGAACCTTGCCGTCCGCGCCAGTCGTGCCGGTGAGCGTCGTGCGGTTCGCACCGCTCCCCTGGAGAAAGAGATAGACGGTGGCGTGCGGCAGCGGCTGGCCGGCGGAGAGCGCTTGGACCTCGAAGGTGCGTCCGGCCCCCGCCGGCGCCGCCCCGGCGAGACCAGGGCCCTGAAATGCGCGGAACTGCCCGGGAAAAACGACCATGGGCCAGCGCAGGAGCTCCGGCTCGATCAGGACATCTGGACCGACTGCGGCGGCGAGCGCTACAAGCTCGCCGGCGTCCGCCTCGAAGACCACCGTGCGGCGGGCGAAGTCGTCGTCGGGAAGGTTGTCGTAGAGCAGGAGCGTGCGCGGCAGATCCACCACCCGCTGCACCGACCAGGCCATCGCCGCCCGCGAGGCGAGCTTCTCCGCCGGCCGGAAGAGACCGGCGCGGCGATGGCTCATGACGTATCTCGGCATCGGTTCTCCTCCCCCGCGGGGGCCCCTGCACTACTTCCGGCGAGCGTCCTCCAGCGCCTGCTCCGTCTCGAGAAGCGCGAGGCGCTTCTGCGTCTCGAGCACGCGCTTCTCGAGCTCGGCGATCGCTACACGCTGTTCGACAGTCGCCTCCGCCATGCGAAGCGCAACCTGCGCTTCGAGGAGCTTCAGCTCCGAATCGAGGCGCTGCCGCGCGACGATGTCGTCGAAGCTTCCGGCGGTGCCGAGAAGTTCGGCGCGAGCGTCGAGAGCCCTGTTCTGCGCCTCGAGCGCAGCGATCTCGTCGTTCAAGCCGTCTAGAGAGAGCTCGCGCTTCGACTCCTCGATCGACACCCGCTTCTTGAGCGTCGCGTCGTACTCATCGCGAAAGCCCTGCGCCGAGGCGGCGGCTGCCTGGGCGAAGCCGGCGGCCGAGCTCGAGCCGGAGGTATCGATCTTCCGCGGCCGGCCGCGCGGATCGAAGGCGATGGTGAGGGAGCGGTCGGCGAACGCCCTGGCCTCGACTGGGAGCGTACGCACCGGTGACTCGGGATGGAGGACGTCGAGCACACCGTCGAAGGAGAGCTCGGCGACGGCCGCCGCGTCCGGATCCTCGGCGGTCTCGGAGGCCTGCGGTGCGCAGGCGTCGGCTTTTTCCCCGACCTCCTCCGCCGAATCCCTTGCCCCGGCGAGCGCCCAGATCCGCACGCGCACCGGCACCGCCTGGCGCCAGGCGATCTCCGACGCTGCGGCTGCCGGCACAGGACGGCCCTTCTCGTCCGTCTGCGGCGGCGTGGTAATGGCGGCATTGGGCGCATCGTCGAGCGTCGCGACAACGCCGGTGCGCGCGAACAGTGCGTGCATCTCATTCCAGCCGCCGGCGGCGAGCTTCTGGGCCATGGAATCCCGCGAGAGATCCGGAGTCGGCGCAAGCCAGCCCAGGTTCCTGGCCGAGGGCAGGCGGTCGAGCGTCAGGAGCTCATGGAAAGTCTCTCTCCCGACCGTCTTCCCGAGGCAGCGCGCCGTCGCGAACTTGTCGTAGAGCGCCGCGAGTGTCGCACGCCGCTCGGCCTGTACGGCTTCGGCGTAAGCCACTTCGAGGCGCGCGTTCTGCAGCTTCTTGTTGAGGTCGGTGAGGTCGGCCCCCGCCGCACCCGGAAGGAGCTCGGCGAACTGCTCGCGCTGGATTCGCTTCCTCTCCAGTTGATCGGCCGCCGCACGAAAGCGCAGAAACGCCAGGCATCCGGCGGGCTCGAGACTGACGAACGCCTGCATCTCGACCGCCACGCCTTCGATTTCGAGCTGGTCGATCGGCAGACAGAGGCTCGCAGGAGGCGCCGCGTGCATCAAGGCCATGGCGTGCTGTTGGTCGGTGAGGGACGCGTAGGCCAGGCCCGCCACCGGCGCTCCCGTCCAGAACCCTGCGGCGACGCCGGCGAACTTCGCCACCGCGAGGAGAAGGTCGTCCCCCCGCCCGGCGGCCGAGGTGTTGATCGCCGCGAGCAGCCCGCTATCCGTGAGCTCGACGGTCGCTTTCACGTCCGAGAGCGTCGCCCTCGGGATGCGAAACTCCCGCTTCGCCGAAGGGTCCGCCACCGTACGAAGCGCCAGCGCGCCCGTCCGTACCAAAGAGACGGAGCGCTTGAACTTCCAGCTCACCGGCTTCTTCGGATCCTCCGGCAACACCCGGCTGACTCTCCCGACCTCGGTCGTCTCGAGCGCGATGTCGAGCTGAGAGAGATCGGCCGGGAGGTAGTAAGGGATGTCGATCGAGGGCCGGGCGGGGAAAAGTGGGCTCGCGGCGATCGTACCGAGTCCGAGAAGCGCGACGGCCACTGTAACCAGGACAACGTCGAGCTTCGCGTCGCGCGGCGAGCGCCGGCAACAGCGACCTACGTTTCCGCGCGCCCCCTCTTCGCACGGCACGGCTGGCCTCATTGCTCGACCCTTTCCACCGGCGCAGGTCATCAGTGGAGCTGCCCCGATTCGGTGGACAGTTTACGGCTTTCATTCATACGACCGGCTGTGGGCTTGTAGTGGAGCCCCGCAGGGGCTCCATCAGCCCTTCA
>JAYTAM010000414.1:0-12443 GCA_043737505.1 Thermoanaerobaculia bacterium | reverse complement strand
CGCGGTCCTCCAGGGCTCGCAGCAGCACGACCGTGCTGGCCACCGAGAGGGCCAACCCGAAGACGAGACCCGCCCCCAGCGACCATCCCCAGAGATGTGCGGCGCCCATCCCGAGGAGCGTCGCCAGGACGATCTTCACCACCGCTCCCGGAACCGCAATCCCGCGGACCTCCTTCAAGTCATCGAGCGAGAAGTGCAGCCCGACGCCGAACATGAGGAGCATCACGCCGATCTCCGACAGCTGCTGGGCGAGACCGAGGTCGGCGACGAATCCGGGGGTCGCGGGGCCGATCAGGACGCCGGCGAGCAGATAGCCGACGATCGCCGGGAGCTTCAGCCGGAGGGCCAGAAAGCCCAGCAGCAGGGCCGCCCCGAGGGCGACGGCAATGGTCGTGACCAGGCTGAGCTCCCCGTGCATGGCGATATCCTGTCACCCGTACCTCAAGGACCCGGATCTCGCCTGCGATCTGGCCTGCGGTTTCACACCCGATTCGACTTGCGAACGGAACATTTTTGAACCTCCCGCGTAGAACATTCAAGCAGTTGATTCCAAGAGGAGCAGCGCAATGACTCGGACGAAGAAGATCCTCGCGATCGGGATTCCGGCCCTGATCGTGCTCGGAGTGGCTGGAAAGATGCTGAGCGGGGCGGACAAGAAGTTCCCGGTGGTGACGGTCCAGAAAGCCGCCCGCACCGATCTTCGCAGCCTGGTGACAGCCACCGGCAAGACGGAGGCCCAGCGCAAGGTCGATCTCTCGGCCAACGTCATGGGCCAGATCGTGAATCTCGCCGTGCGCGAAGGCGACGTGGTGAAAAAGGGCGACTTCCTGCTGCAGATCGACCTCACTCAGCGCCGGGCCACCGCCGTCGGCGCCGAAGAGTCGCTCAAGGCACTCTTCTTCGACCGCGACGCCGCCCGGGCGCAGGCCGACGAGGCCAAGAAGAACTTCGAGCGCGCCGAGCGCTCTTTCAAGGACCAGATCATTCCGCAGGCAGACGTCGACCGCACCCGAGCCGCATTTGAGGCAGCCGACGCCAACTGGAAGGCGGGCGAGCGCCGGATCGAGCAGTCGCGCGCCAATCTCGCCGGGGCTCGGGACGAGCTGTCGAAGACCAAGATGCTGTCTCCCATCGACGGCGTGATCACCGCTCTGCCGGTCGAAGAGGGCGAGGTCGCGGTCATCGGCACGATGAACAATCCCGGCACCAAGCTGATGACGATTTCCGACATGGGTACCGTCGAGGCCGTGATGGAGGTCGACGAGACCGACATCCCGAACGTCAAGGTCGGCCAGACCGCCGAAGTCCGCATCGACGCCTTCGGCGAGCGCAAGTTCGAGGGCGTCGTCACCGAGGTCGGCTCGAGCCCGATCGCCTCGGCCACCGGCAACACCGATGCCGCGGTCAACTTCGAAGTCCGCATCCAGCTGAAAGACCTCCCGGCCACGATGCGGCCCGGTTTCTCCTGCTCCGCCGACATCCTCACCGGCACCGCCGCCGGCGTTCTGGCGGTGCCGATCCAGGCCCTGGTCGTGCGTGAGAAGGAGGCCGAGGGAGAGGCGAAGGCCGAAGAGGAGGAGGGCGTCTACGTCCTCAAGACCGACGGCAAGAAGAAGACCGCCGCCTTCGCCGTGGTCACGGCCGGAATGACCGGCGAGACTCAGGTCGAGATCCAGAGCGGCCTCTCCGACGCCGACGAGGTGATTACCGGACCGTTCAAGTCGCTGCGCGAGATCAAGGACGGCGACCGCGTGCGGATCGAGGAGCCGAAGAAGGACGACGCCAAGTCAGATCAGAAAGCGGACTGAGGAGAGCCGGCTAGCTTAGCGACCGAGCGCCATGGAGACCCTGCGAATCGCCGTGACCGCCCTGCGCACGAACAAGCTGCGCAGCTTCCTGACGCTCCTCGGCGTGATCATCGGGGTAATGACCGTGATCGCCGTGGTGTCGATCGTCACCGGCCTCAACGACTTCGTCACCGAGCAGCTCTTCTCGCTCTCGCCGGACGTCTTCATCATCACCCAGTTCGGCATCATCACCAGCCAGGAGGAGTTCCTCGAAGCGCTCAAGCGCAAGCGCATCAACGTCGACGACGCCCGCGCGGTCGAGCGCTTGTGCGCTACCTGCGGGGCAGTGGGAGTCTCGGCGCGCTCCAACCAGACCGTCAAGCGGGAGGGCGAAAAGCTCGAGGACGTGCAGGTCAGCGGCACCACCGCCAACATGGCGGCACTCTCCAACCTCGACGTCGAGGCCGGGCGTTTCTTCGTCGAGTCCGAGGTGAACCACGCCGCGCAAATGGTGGTCATCGGCTCCGACGTCCGCACGCAGCTCTTCGGCCAGCTCGATCCGCTCGGCCGCCTGATGTGGATCGAGGGCAGCCCGTACAAGGTCATCGGCTTGCTGCGCAAGCAGGGAGCCGTACTCGGCCGCAACCAGGACAAACAGGTCTTCGTCCCGCTCGGCACGTTCCGCAAGCAGTTCGGAACGCGCCGCAGCCTCACTCTTTTCGTGCGCCCGGCGGAGGGCATGGCGGGTCTCGAGAAGGCTCAGGACGACGTCCGCGGCATTCTGCGAGCCCGGCGCCACACTCCGTTCGGCGGCAAGGATCCCTTCGGTCTGGTTTCGGCCGGCGCCGTCGAGGCGGTCTGGCGGCAGATCTCGGCCGGCGCCTTCGCCCTGGTGATCTTCATCTCCGGCATCTCGCTCGTCGTCGGCGGCATCGTGATCGCCAACATCATGCTGGTTTCGGTCATCGAGCGGACGCGCGAGATCGGCATCCGCCGCGCGCTCGGAGCGCGCAAGAAGGACATCCGCCGCCAGTTCCTCACCGAGGCCGTGCTGCTGTCGCTCGGCGGGGGCCTGGCTGGCGTCGCCCTCGGCATGCTGATCTCCTTCGTGTTGTCGAGCGCCTTCCCCCTGCCCACCAAGGTTACGCCCGGACTGGTCGCCGTCGGCCTCCTGCTCTCGGTCGTCACCGGCTTCTTCGCGGGCTACTTCCCGGCCCGGAAAGCGGCGAATCTGACGCCGATCGAGGCGCTGCGCTATGAGTAAGGCTTTCTTCGACGCCCTGCGACGCGGTTTTCTGGAGAATGTCCTGTTCGCGAAGACCGCGATCCTCGCCCACAAGCTGCGCGCCGCGCTCACCGTGCTCGGCATCGTCATCGGCGTCTCGACGGTCATCGCCATGGTTTCGCTGATCGCCGGCTTCAACAACAGCGTCACGGCGAGCTTCGAGTCGTTCGGCGCGACCCTCGTTCAGTTCCAGAAGTTCGACCCGCAGTTCGGCCCCGGCGACGGGCGCGACCCCGAGATGCGCAATCGGAAGCCCCTCACCTACGAGGATGCCATCGCCCTCAAGGCGCTCTGCCCGTCGATGCGTTCGGTGTCGCCGGAGCGCTACTGGTTCCCGGGCAATAACGGCTCGAGTGCACCGACGGTCAACTACGAGGGCGAAGAGGCGAACCCCGACACCATCGTCGGCACGATCTACGACTACCTCGACGCCAATTCCAAACAGACCGGCGAGGGCAGGTTCATCAACGAGACCGACGTGCGCCGTTCGGCCGACGTGATCGTCATCGGCTACGACATCGCCGATGCAATCTTCCCGTTCGTCGATCCGATCGGCAAATGGGTCCAGTTCGCCGGCCGCCGCTACGAGGTCATCGGCGTGATGGAGGCCCAGGGTTCGACCATGTTCGAGTCCACCGATGCGCACGTCTACCTGCCGATCACTACCTTCGATCAGGCCTTCCCCTGGGTCCAGAAGGAGGGCAACGGCGTCAACATCGCGACCGTGCCCAAGGATCCGCTGATGACCGCGCAGATCGTCGAGGAGGGCACCAACGTGCTGCGCATGCGGCGCGGAGTGCCGTTCAACAAGCCGAACGACTTCGGCATCATGACCCCGGACAAGCTGATCGGGAACTTCCAGGCGGTCACCGGCGGCGTCGCCCTCACCATGCTGCTCATCGCCTCGATCTCGCTCCTGGTCGGGGGGGTCGGCGTGATGAACATCATGCTCGTCTCGGTCACCGAGCGCACCAAGGAGATCGGACTGAGGAAGGCCCTGGGCGCCATCAAGCAGGACATCCTCACCCAGTTCCTGATCGAGGCGGTGACCCTGTCGGCGGTCGGCGGCGTGATCGGCGTCGGCGTCGGGCTCGGCATCGCCCTGCTGGTGCGGAGCTTCTCCCCTCTGGCCGCGGCCGCGCCGTTGTGGTCGATCGTCGTCGGTCTGGCGGTCTCGATGAGCGTCGGCCTGGCGTTCGGAATCTTCCCCGCTTACCGGGCAGCAAGGCTCGATCCGATCGACGCCCTGCGCTACGAATAGGGCTTCTCGGGGGCCTTTTCACGCCCTTCGGCCGGGTGTAGACTCTCCGGCCAGCCCTATGCTCCGCATTTCCCTTCGGCCGAAAGTGAGTCTGAGCGTCGCGCTCGGTCTGCTTTTCGCGCTCGCGAGCACTCCGGCGCGCGCTTCCATGGTGCGCGTGAACGGCCCCGAGCCGGCATTTCGCAGCTTCGAACTGATCCCCCCCGACAAGGCGGGTGAGCTTCCGTCCGAACTCCGCGCGGACGAGGGCGCGCCGTCCTACGCCGACTCGCTCGGTCTCGCCGAAACGGGTGACGGCCACAAGGTTCGGCTGACCTGGGTCGTCCGCGAGAATCGGGAACTCTCCGGCTATCGCGTCACCCTGGTTTCCGCCGACGGAATCGCCGGCCACCTCGCGGCGCGCTGGTGGGTGCAGCCGGAGCAGGGGATCCCGGCGGGTGAGGGCCTCAAAGCCTACTCGGCGGAGATCTCACTCTCCTTCGCCGGCCAGGCTCCGGTCGCAGCGGCCATCGAGGCGGTCGACACGGCCGGCCACGCGGTCCTGCTCGGTGTCCATCGCTCGATCGTCGAGGCCGACGCGCGACGCAGCACGATCAAGTCGCGGGCGGAGGCGATCTCCGGCAATCCCACGGTGCTGCAAGTGGGCCGCCTGGCCCCGGCAGCCCGGGCCGCCTCGAGCTCTCCCCTTTTCCGCCCCTCCCCTTCCGAAACCCCGGACGGTGCCTGGTCGCCGCCCCTGGTCTCGAGCCTCGACCCTGACGGCGCGGTCTCCCCGCGCGGCCCTCCGGCGGCAGGCATCACAATCTGAACCGTGATGCCGTACCCGTCGTGCGCCGCGTCGGCGCAGGACACGCCTTCCACGCAACGTACGTCTCTAGGAGCCTGAACCTCATGAAGACCCGCAATCTGCTTCTCGTTCTCGTCTGTCTCGCCGTCGTCGCCTTCGGGGCTGCCCAGCTGTTCGCCCAAGTCATCGAGTCGAGCACGAACGTGCCGCTCGCCATTCCGGACAACCTCCCGGCGGGCGTCAACAGCACCCTGAACTTCAGCGTCAACGGCACGATCAGCGATGCCAACCTGTCGGTCGACGTCGCGCACACCTGGAATGACGACGTCGAGCTCCGCCTGACGAGCCCCAGCATCGCGGCTCAGCTCCTCTGGCTGGATTGCGGCGGCAGCAGCGACAACACCGTCGTGACGATCGACCAGGATGCGGCCGGCCTCTCGACCTGCCCCAGCACCGGCTCGGGCGCCGGAACCTTCCAGCCGACCAACGGCACGGCGGTTCCGTCCGCGGCCACCGGCAACATGAACGCCTTCGACGGCTCGCTCTCCGGCGGCGTCTGGACGCTCAACGTTGTCGACGACTCGGCGATCTGCACGGGCACGCTTCAAGCCTGGTCGCTCTCTTTGAACGGTACCCCGCCGTTGCCGGTCGAGCTGATGAGCTTCGAAATCAATTGAGGCCGCAGCGCCTTCCGGCGCCTGCGCGGCCAGACGTACCGAGGGCCTCCGGCATCCGTGCCGGGGGCCTTTTTCCTTGCCCGCTCCTCGCCGTCCTGACGCTTGGCTGCATCGTCTCCTGCTCGCCGCCGCGGCCGGCAGAGCCGGACCGACCCAATGTCCTGCTGATTTCGGTCGACACGTTGCGGGCCGATCGCCTGGGCTCCTACGGCGCGCGAGCGGTCGAGACGCCCGCCATCGACCGTCTTGCCGCGGAGGGCGTCCGGTTCGAGCATGCCTTCTCCCCGGTCCCGCTGACGCTTCCCGCCCACTGGACGATGCACACCGGCGTCGAGCCCTGGCACCACGGCGTCGTCGACAACGGCATGGTGATGGGGACCCCGCCCGGGGCGACCCTCGCTGAACGCTTCTCCGCCGCCGGCTATGACACCGCGGCGTTCGTCTCCGCCTTCGTCCTCCACCGCAGCTTCGGCCTCGATCGCGGGTTCGCCCGCTACGACGACGGGCCGGCGGCCGACGCGGCGCTCGACCAGCTGTTTCATGCCACCGCCCCCGCCGACGAGCGCGTCGGCCGCTCTCTGGCCTGGCTGCGCCGGCCGCGGGAGCGGCCGTTCTTCCTCTGGCTGCACCTCTTCGACCCGCACGCTCCGTACGAGCCTCCGCAGGCCTTTCAGGCGCTCTTCGCCGGGCGCCCCTACGACGGCGAGATCGCCTTCGTCGACACGCAGGTGGCGCGCCTCCTCGCCGGGCTCGACGCCGCCGGCATCGCCAGAAAGACGCTCGTGGTGCTGACCTCCGATCACGGCGAGAGCCTGGGCGAGCACGGCGAAGCGACTCACGGCGTGCTGCTCTACGACGCGACGTTGCGCGTGCCACTCTTTTTTCGCCAGCCCGGAACGCTCCCCGCCGGCGAGGTCCGCGATCAGGCCGTCGGGCTGGCGGACATCGCGCCCACGGTGCTCGCCCTCGCCGGGCTGGATCGTGGCAACGATCTCGACGGAGTCGACCTCTTCTCGGGCGAGGTCACTCCTCCACGTACGCTCGCCGCGATCTCCGATTCGCCCCGCCGCCGACTCGGTTGGTCGAGTCTCGTGGCGGTCCGCAAAGGTGCGTGGAAGTACATCCTGGCCCCGCGCTCCGAGCTTTACCGGGTCGCCGACGACCCGGGAGAGCTCGCCGATCGGCTGCAGAGCGATCCGCAGGCCGCGGTGGAGCTCGAACGCGCGGCTCGCCGGGTGGCAGCGGCGGTAGTCGAGCGACGTGCGGACCGGACCGCGACCGACCCGGGAGCGGAAGAGAAGGCACGCCTCGCAGCGTTGGGCTACATCACCACCTCTCGCGAGCGGCAGAACGGCGGCGCCGACCCCACGGAGGCGATCGCACTGCTCTCCGAGCTCGACCGGGCGCATCAACTGCTGGCGGAGGGGCGGCTCGACGCGGCCGAGCAGGCATTGCGCGGGATGCTCGGATCGGGAACGCTCCCCCTTGCGGCGCTCGAGAGCCTGGGTCGCATAGCCCGTCTGCGCGGCCGGCCAGCGGAGGCCGAAGCGTACTTCGAACGTCTTCTGGAATTCGAGCCGGAATCCCCGACCGCGCTGGCTCAGCTGGTGCAGCTGGCGCGCGAGCGCGGCGACGTGGAGAGAGCGGTCACCGTCGGGCGGCAGCTCGCCCGGCTGGCTCCGCGCGACGGCAGTGCGAGTCGGCTTCTCGCCGAAGCGCTCGCCGCCGCGGGCGACGCGGCGGCATCCGAAGCCGAGTGGCGCCGCGGTCTCGCCGTCGCACCCCGCGCGCACTGGCTGCGGTTCGGCTATGCCAGGTTTCTGATCGCTGCCGATCGGGGGGAAGAGGCGGCCGCCGAGCTCGACCGGATCGTCGCCGATGAAGAGGCCCCGGAGGGGGTCGTCGAACAGGCGCAGGCGGCGCGCGCTCGACTTTCACCCAGCTCCTGATCATCAGCCGCTGGGCGCTGCGGCGGACGCCGCATCGCGCCGGCGATTCTCAAAGAGCGCACGACAGGCCTCCAGGGTCGGCCGATCGCCGAGCGTCCGGGCGAGAGCGAAGAGCTCGCGCATCTCCTCCTCGGTCGCCGCTGCCAGGAGCCCGGCCGGAGCTGCCTCCTGCTCCGCTCCCCCTCCGTCGGCTACCCAGGCAAGATAGGCGAGGTCCTGCGTTTCGACATGCCGCGCGCGACGGCGCGCGAGCAGGGCCGACGCTTCGGCTCGGCGCCCTTCCTGAATGTCCAGTAGAGCCAGAAAGCGCACCGCATCGGCGGAGGCAAGACGACGGGCCACTGCCAGCTCGAGCCAGGGGCGCGCTTCGACCCGGCGACCTGCCTGCATCTCGCACCATCCGAGGAGCCACGCGGCGTCCGGATGCGACGGGCGGATGCGGAGCGCAGCGGCCAGATGCCCGCGGGCGGTAGCGAGATCGCGTGCCGACAGCGCGCTGATGCCCTGGCCCAGCTCGCGCTCGAAGTCACGAGTCCGAATCCTGGCCGGCAGCAACATGAGAAGTCCGACCAGGACGAGTCCCGCGAAGAGTCCCCCGGCGATAGCCGCGGAACGCAGTGGGCCGGACCGACGCGGCGCTTCGACGCGCAGCGCGTAGGCGCCAGCTGCTGCCAGGGCGAGCGGGAAACCGCTCCACAGCAGCGCGGCCTCGCCCAGCAGGAGCAGCTGCATCGACGTCGTGCCGAGGAGAACGGCAACCGCCAGGAGCGGCGCCAGCCGCCAGCTCTCGGCCGCGGTCGCCGGCCAGGGGCTGACGTCCCGGTAGCGCATCGCGGCGGCGGCCACCGCCGCCACGAGACCGACATGCACGATGTCGAAACCGGAGAGCGGCAGACCTTCCCACACCGGCGAGGTCAACGCATGCCCGGCGAGATGGAGCGGAAAGAGCAGGAGACCGGCGATGCGATGGGGCAACGGAGCGCGGCGGCGCCAGAGCTCGAAGGGCAGAAGGAAATCGATCGCCACGAAGCCCCAGTCGAGGAGAGCGATCGCCGGAAAGCGCAGCGCCCCGGTCGTCGTGTGCGCGAGGCTCCACGACCACCAGCCGGCGGTCACCGCCGCCGTCTCCACCGCCAGGCAGACCGCCGCCATGCCCAAGCCCGCAGCGAGCGCGGTGACCCAGGCGTTTGCCGATCCGAGAAGGCGCCGCAAGAGCCGATCGGCCAGGTAGCCGGCGAGACCGACGGCCGAGATCCACCCGAAAAGCTCCTGCAGGGGCACTCCGGCCACCGAGAGGAGCGGCGTCTCGAGACGATAGGGCGCACTCCCCAGCCGTGCCTCGCTCAGGGCACGGATGGCGATCGAGCGCACGCAACCGTAGCCCGTCGCCGCGAGCACGAAGACGAGCATCGGCCCGCCGCCGAGATTGGCCCGCCGATGCGCGAGCACGAGCAGGAGAACGGCGAGCGACAGCGCCGCCAGGGCGAGCGGCGACACCACATTCATGGCCTGGTCGCCCGCTCAGCCTTCGGGGAGGAGGATCTCGATCCTGGCATCGGCGACCAGGCGCTCCTGAATGGCGGTGATCCCGGCGGTGCGCTTCTGCTCGATGACCCGGGCGCGGATCGCCGCCTGCACGCTTTCGAACGGCAGCGTGCCGATCTCGCGCAGGCGGGCGAAGGCGAGACCTCGGCCCTCGAGCTCGCACTTTCCGGCGGCGACGACGCTTCGCGGACCGTCGAAATAGAGCGCCGGAGAGATGCCCCCGACCTCGAGATTCAACACCGCCTTGCGCAGGCGCAGGAAACTCCTGCCCAGCTCCTCGATCTCGACCGGATGTGCGTCGCGACAGACACGGGCACCGGGCGCTGGCGGCTGATCGAGAAGCGCATCGAACGATGTTCCGTCACGCAGCCTAGCAACCACCGCTTCGCCGGCGCCATAAGCTTCCGCGACCTGGTCACCGACCTGGGGAAAGAAAAGCAGATCCACGTGGTAGTCGCGCAGAAACAGCGCGCCTTGCGAATTCTCGCGGTAGAACTGCGCCAGTTCCTCTGGCGTCGGCTCGGTATCGATCCCGGCAACCAGGAAGGCGCGATAGGACTCGAGCGCCGCCTCGTCCCGGGCATCCTCCGTCTGCGACTCGAGCTCCTTCGTGAGTGGTGCCTCGCGCCTCCGGCCAGCGAGCAGCCGGTTCTCGACCAGCTCGCGCAACACCGCCGCAGCCGGTGCGCCGCCGAAGCCTGGATGGGCAGCGACCGCCCGCAGCTCAGGCGCCCGGATCTCTCCGCCCCGCCAGCGCGCCACCCAGACATCGGCCATCTCCGCCAGGCGTTCCAGACGGGCCGTAGAGACGAACTCGACGCCCGCGGAGTCGAGCTCGCGCTGTCGCAGCGCTCGCTCCGCCAGCGTGGCCGACTCCTCGTCCAGCTCCCGGCGCACCGAGCGGCGGACCTGCTCGACGTCGATCGGGCTGCCCGACCGGATACCGTCGAGCCGGAAAAGATGCAGCCCGTCCCCGGTCTCGACGACCGGACTCACCGCCCCTTCGCGCAGTCCGAAAATCACCGCCGACACGGCCGGGTTGAGATCCTTGCGCAAGGTCCATTCGATGCGCCCGCCGCCGCGCGCCATCACCGATTGCGAATGGCGCTCGGCGAGTGCGTTGAAGCCGGTTCCGCTTTCGAGGGCAGCGAGAATTTCCCCCATGGTGGCATGGGCCTTGGCCCGCGCCGATTCATCCGTCTGCGGTGCCCGCAGGAAAATGTGGCTGAACTTGCGCGCTTCCGCCGGGTCCAGGGTCTCGAGTCGGACCTCGACGGCGGTGGCGACCAGAGCGTCCGGCGCCTTGGCCGTCGCCACTTCGGCCGCCACCCGATCGGCGGCCAGCACCCGCTCCTCCGCCGCCATCGACGCGAAGCGAGCTTCGGCCCCCTCCTCGAAGCCAGAGGCCTTCATCGCTGCCCGCAAGGTCGCGATCCGTACTCGTCGTTCGATCACTTTGCGGACGACCATCTGTCGCGCTTCCGGTGTCACCGGCGGAGTCGCGCTGGCCAGACGCCGCTCGACCACTTGGCGAATCTCGGCGCGGCGAATCTCCCCGCCCGCATACCGGGCGACAACCGCGGCGGGATCGGGCAGGGGGGCTTGCGGTGCCTCCGGCGCCTTTCCACAGCCGATCGGCGCGGTAAGGGTCACGAGAAGCAGTCCGAGGGCTGAGGTATTCGCTTTCATCCGGGAGCTCCAGAAATGGCAGGTGGGATCATATCGGGCGACGCACCGCGACGCTGCCTTCGAGCGCTCCGTCACGCCGCTTCAGGGCACGAAACTCTCGCGGCGCAGGAAGTCGGCGATGCCGCCCGCGGCTAAGCGGTGCTCGAGCGGACGCCAGTGCTCGCGCCGTTCGAACTCGGCTCCGAGGCGCTGGCGCTCGACGAAGAGCGGCCGGAGGGCGAGGCAAGGAACCCCCTCTCTTGCGGCGACCTCCGTCACGAACGCCTCGCCCGGCAACGGCGCCGCAGTCGACACTCCGAGCTCTCCCCACACCGGTAGCAGCACGATTCCCGCTCGCGCGCCAGCGGCGCGGGCTTCGCTGAAGAGTGCGGAGAGGATGGCGTCGGTCAGGCGGTCGGTCTCCCCGACGCGATCGCCCCAGCGCCAGAGAAGTCGCGCGCGCGCCATGCTGACGAGATCGAAGAAATGCGATCGCCAGGGCGCGCGGGCGAGCATCGTCGCAGGTGACGGGACCGGCGTGCCGTGGAGCTCGAGCTCGCCGCCCTCGAGCCGGAACCAGGGCTTGGCAAAGCTCCGGAAGGCGAGCATGTTGCGCATCGAGTCGTCATTGACGTGTCCGATCAGCACCACATCGGGACGAAAGATCGGCAGCGCCTCGCGCAGATAGAGCAGCTCCTGGTCGTGGCCGTAGCCGTGGACGCCGAAGTTCAGCACCTCGACGCCGGGCAGGAGGAGCTCGAGCTGATGGGCGAAAGTCTCGTCGTCGCCGACCTCCTCGCCGAAGGTGAACGAGTCGCCGAAGATGGCGATGCGCAGCGTTCCGGGGGACTTCGCCGGCGTCACCTCGCGAACGCCACGCAGGCCGCGCGAGTTCGTGTTGAGACGCTTGCCGTCGAAGACTTCGAGCTCCCGGACGTTCGGGGCCAGGGCCCAGCCGCGGACCGGATGATGCACGTCGAACGAGAACGCATACGGCGCCTCTCCCCCGCGGTGCCGGCTCACCCAGCGCAGGCGCCACGAGGCCTCGTCGAAAGGCGACGAGATCCGCGCCAGCAGCGTTTCGGAGCTCACCACCCAGCGCGCGGCGCCCTCGGCGAGAGCCGCCGTCGCCAACAGCAGGCAGGCGACGCGGAAGCTGCGCTGAAGGCGCGTGCGGCGCAGGGGCTGGGAGGTCGGATTCGGCATTCGCGGCCTGGGCGAAGATAGTCTATTCGCTCATGTCCGAGCGCCGCGCTCTCTGGATCCGCGCCATCCTCCTCGCCACCGCGGCGGGCCTGGCCTGGTTCGGCGCGACGACCGACAGCGTCACGGTGGACGAACCGAGTCACCTCGTCGCCGGCTACTCGTCGCTGGCCAGCGGAGATTTCCGCTTGAGTCCGGACCATCCGCCGCTCGCGCGCTGGCTCCTGGCTCTGCCGCTTCTCTCGCGGCCGGTCGTCTGGCGGCCGGAAGAGACGCCGGCG
>JAYTAM010000413.1:0-5406 GCA_043737505.1 Thermoanaerobaculia bacterium | reverse complement strand
CGGGAGCCTTCGGGCGGCCGAGGCGGAGGAGGCGCGGGTCGCCTCCGCGGCCGCCTGTCGCCGGGCGCTCGTCGAATCCGGAGTCGATCTCGACGGCTACACCTCGCAGGCCGCAGCCGACGACATCGAAGACCTGCGGCTCGCGCTGGGTCTGCGCAGCTGGAATCTCTACGGCCTCTCCTACAGCACCCGGTTGATGCTCACGGTGGCGCGGCGCCACCCGGCCGGCGTGCGCAGCCTGGTGCTCAATTCGGTGCTGCCGCCGGAGGTCCACTTCGACGAGGTGGCGACGGCCAACCTCTGGCGCGCGCTCGATCTCGTCTTCTCCGGCTGCGCGGTCGATCGCGAGTGCGGAGCCGCCTTTCCCGATCTTCGCCGGACGTTCGTGCAGCTGATCGCGGCGGCCGATCGCACTCCATTTTCGGTGCCGCTCGCGCACGGCAGCAGGGAGGTCCGCGGCGCCGACATCGTGGGCGCGATTTACGACCAGCTGCACGACAGCGAGGCGATCCCGCTCCTCCCGCGCTTCATCGCCGACCTCGCCGCCGGCCGCCGGAGCGAGCTTGCCCGGCTACTGGAGCCCGGGACGGGCGCTTCGACGCTGAGCCGGGGTCTGCGCTACTCGGTCTGGTGCGGCGAGGAGATGCCGTTCGAAGACCCGCAGCGGGTGGCGCTCCAGACCTCCCAGGGTTTCGAGCTCGGTGGCATCGACGAGCGCGCCGCGTCGGTGGAGCTCTGCCGCGCCTGGAATGTGGCGGCGGCGCCACCGATCGAGAACGAACCGGTGCGAACGGAGATCCCGGCGCTGATCTTCGCCGGCGAGTTCGATCCCGACACGCCGCCCGCCTGGGGGCGGCAGCTTCTGGAGTCGATGCCGCGCGCCTACTACGTCGAGCTCCGGGGCCAGAGCCACGGCGCCGGCTTCCACCCGTGCGGCCGCGAGGTCACCGCCGCGTTCCTGCGCGACCCTGCCGCCCCACCCGCCGTGGGCTGCGCCTTGCAGATGCGCGGCGCCGATTTCGGCGCCAGCGCGCGTCAGGAAACCGCTGCGAAGTACAGCAGGTGCGCCGCCTTCTCCTCGAGGCTCGGGTCGAGGTCCTGACCGTCGAACGACTGCATCACCGCTCCCAGGGCGCTCTCCAGCCCATCGCCGCGCAGCTGCCCGACAAGAGTGCCGGCGCCAAATCGCTTTCGCAAGCGCTCGACGATGCGCAAGGCCTCCTCCGTCCCTAGGGCATGAACCGTCTGCCCGCCAGGCGGCTGCCGCGCGACCCGACGGCGGCATCAGCGGTGGACCGCTTCGGATCGAGCCCCGAGCTTCAGTTCGCCAAGGGAACCTGGGCCGACCACGGGTTCGTACTCCCGCTCTCGAAACCGTCCCAGAAGAGCGGCAGTCGGGTCAGGCCGGCGTCGATCGTGGTGTCCAGGACGTTGATGCTCACGGGGAAGGGGGAGGTCTCCCCGGTTGCCGGGTCGGCATCGCTGTCGATCGTGTCGTCGCCGCCGACGTTCGGCGTGGTGAATGCCCCTGGAGGCGCGACGAAGTGAAGAACCCAACTGCCCTCTTTCGGGTGCAGCCGGTAGTTCCCCTGGGAATCGGTGGTCGAGGTGCGCCGAACCGTGGACGTTTCGTCGAGGAGCTCGACTTCGACGCCCTGGATTCCGAGCTCTCCCGCATTCTGCAGGCCGTTCGCGTTCTCGTCGAGGAATGCCTTGCCCACGAGATCTCCCGTGACGCGAAAGCGCTGAGCCTGAATGCTGGAGCCCGAGGTGTCCGTTCCGAGCGAAAGCGCGCTCGCCCAGGTCACGACGAAGTCGCCGTTCGAGTCGAGCGCGAGTCCTGCTCCATAAACGGCTCCGGTCGAGGTGCTCACCTGGAACTGCCCGCCGGCTGGAGCACCGGACGCAGCGAACCGTTGTCCCTGCGTGCTGGTGCCGGCCCCAGGTCCGCTACTGCGCCAGACGACGACGAAGTCGCCGTCGGCGTCGATCGCAACGGCCGGCCCCCCCCTGGAGTGAGGTCGTGTAGCTGTTGACCTGGAAATCGGTGCCTTGAGGCGTGGCGTCCGGAGCGAAACGGCGGCCCTGGACGCTGGTGGAGGAGTTGTCCGTGCCGCCCGACCCATGGCTCCGCCAGACGACGACGAAGTTCCCGGTGGGATCGACCGCAATCGCGGCGCCCGCCTGAAGACCCGTGGTGTAGGTATTGACCTGAAACTCCAGCCCCGGCACGCCGTCGGATTCGATCCGTCTGCCCTGAATACTCGAGCCCATAAAGTCGCTGCCCGCGGAGCCCAGGCCCTCCCAGGCAACGACGAAGTTGCCGTTGGGCTGCATGGAGATCGCAGGCCGGGTCTGCGAGTTCGTCGTGTAGCTGCTGACCTGAAACTCCGCTCCGCCTGCGCCGCCGGCGGTGAAACGCCGGGCCGCAATGCTCTGAAGCGAGTTGTCCCCGCCCGCCGAGACCTGGCTGTCCCAAAGGACCTCGAAAACTCCTGCGGCATCCATGGCGACGTCGGGGTATTGCTGATAGTTCGTGGTGAGGGAGTTGACCTGGAACTCCGCGCCGAGATTGGAGCCGTTCGCCGCATAGCGCTGCCCGAGAATGGACGAGTAGGACGAGTCGGCGGGCGAACCCGCGCTCTGCCAGACGACCACGAACTCCCCCGACGCTTTCATCGCAACCTTCGATAGCACCTGATGGCCGGTGGTGTAGCTGTTGACCTGAAATGGACCGTTCACGGGCGAACCGTCCGCGGCGAAGCGCTGCCCCTGAATGCTGCGCTCGTCGAAGTCGGTCGTCGCCGAGCCTTCGCTCGTCCAGACCACGACGAACGCTCCCGAGCCATCCATCGCCGTGGCGGGTCTGTACTGGACTCCGGTCGTGTAGCTATTCACCTGAAATTCGCTGCCCACCGGGAGCGGAGCCGAGACACCGGCCCAACCCGCCTTCGCGCTCAGCAGAACTGCCGTCAGCCAGAGCCATCGGCGCATGGACCACCTCGCGCGCAGCGGAAACAACCGATCAGAAAGTGACGCGGGCGCGAGCTTACTCTGCGCCTTGCACGCTGTCGACGGCGAGGCGAAGGCACCGCTGCGCACCTGCACCCTCGAAACCGCGTTCGAAAAGCACCTGTTCGAAAGGCACCGTGCACCTATTCGCGCACATCACGGATTCGCGCGCGTCTCCTGAGCCTCGATGCGCTTCCGCATCTCCTCTTCGAAACCCGGGCATCGTCCGATCTTGTCCCTCACTTCGAGCTCCACTTCGGGCACTCCGATCGGCCAGCGCACGAACCGCTCGTCGGCGATCACGATGTCGTCGATCGCCGCGCCGGGCAGGAACGCCCCGACCTGATACTCATCGGCGTCGAACTGGCGATTCGCGCCGGCACTGCGGACGGTGAGAAAACGCGCGGAGAGGAGCTTCTCCTGCTCGTAGTAGACCTCGATCCGCGACCCCCAGGCGTCGCGATCCGGCACGTCGCAGAGGTAGATGAAATCCTCACTCGGGCGCAGCAGACCGAGCACCCCCTTGCGCGAGCGCAACTCCCGAACCGTCGGCACCCGGATGAAATCTGACGGTCGACTCGCAAGGAGCCAATCGTTCGCCGGTTCGCCCATGCGGTTCTCGCCGGAGACTTCGTCGACGGCACGCGAGAGCAGAGCCCCGGCAATCGCGCGGAGGCGCTCCATGGTCTCGTGCTCCGGCGAAGGCGATTCTGCCCGGGTGGCAGCTGGTACGAGCAGCGCCACGACGAGGGCGAAGGTCGAGAAACGCACGGGGGCAGCGCTCATGGGCCCTCCTGACGGGTGTGGTCACAGGCTACACCGGGATTGGACCCTTCTGACGCGGCCGACACAACCCGAGGAAGAAATGGGGACCGTCCCCATTTCTCCAGGGAGCGCCCCGCCTTCCACTCCCGCCTCCGAGAAATGGGGGCTGTCGCCGATTTCTTCCCGGGTGCGGCCGTCCTGTCGGAGGGAGCCGGCGAGGGCTTCGATAGGTTCGGTCAGTCCGGACTCCTCAGCGCCCCGCCGCCTGTGCTGCGACATCCAAAGGGTGCTGGTGCAGCCAATCGTGTTCAAACGATTTCGACGAGCTTTTCGCCGCGCCGGAGCGCATCGCGCACGCCAGGCCAAAGCTGGACCCAACGACGCAGCAGCTCGGCCGTCCTGACGTTCCCCGATCGGACCCAAACGATCTGCGGGCTCGTTTCGCGGAGTTGCGCTCGCAAGGCAAAGTCCTCATCCTTGGAGACGATTACAGCCCCGCGCACTTCTGCGGCGCCCCAGATTTCCAGATCGCTGGCGAAAAGGAGCCCGAGATCGGCGACATGCTCAGCCTCTTCACCCTGGTCGGTCAGCCAGCGCGCGAGGGCTGGCGGAAGCTGAGCGTCGACGATCAGGCGCACGATCAGGCGCTGAGCAGCACCGGATGGTCGCTCTGCCTGGCTGCGAACTCGAGCGCGGCGGTGATGTCTTCGGACTCAAGGTACGGATAGTCGGCCAGAATTTCGTCACGACTGGCCCCCGCCGCAAGGAGGTCGAGGATGTCCTTCACGCGGACACGCAGCCCACGGATGCAGGGCCGCCCACCGCATTGCCCCGAACTCACCGTGATGCGATGCAGCTCGCTCATCTCGCCCCCTTCTATCGCGCCCGGGCCCGCGGGCTCCGTCCACACAGCTCGGATCCTATCCGGTTCCGCCCGACCGCCCTCGCGCTCGAGCCGCCGTGATGTGGAATCGGCTACGCAGACTATCTTGCGGACCGCAAAGCGGGGGTCGATAGGCATAAATACCCATATGTGGCGAATTGATCACTTTTTCTGCTATTGTTCGCCATCGGTGGCGAACCATGAAGATGAGTGGACAGCTTTCTGACGAGGCCATCCTGAAAGAGCTGGGCGGCCGCCTGGCTGCCGCCCGGCTTCTCCGAAACCAGACGCAAGCTGCGCTTGCCGAAGAGGCCGGCCTCTCGAAAAGGACGGTGGAGCGTCTGGAGGCGGGCGAAGTTGCAGCCCGGCTCTCGGCCCTGATTCGCGTCCTGCGCGCTCTGGACCTGGCCGACCGCCTGGACCTGCTCGCCCCCCCCCAACCCTCAGCCCCGTGGAGCAGTTGAAGCTCGCAGGGCGCAAGCGCCGGCGTGCTTCCGGCGAGCGGAGCCCCACGCGACCTGCGACGCGGAAGTGGACCTGGGGAGATGAGTCGTGATCGCGGAGGTGCGTCTGTGGGGCCGGACGATCGGTGCTGTCGCGATGGCCGACGGGCGCACCGAGCCCGGCCGCGCCACATTCCAGTACACCCCTGAGTTCGCAGAGAGTGGCATCGAGGTGTCGCCGATCGCGATGCCGCTCGGCTCCCAGATCTACCAATTCCCTGCACTGGCCTCCCGGACGTTCCA
>JAYTAM010000412.1:0-12515 GCA_043737505.1 Thermoanaerobaculia bacterium | reverse complement strand
GCATACTGGAAGTTGGAGAGGAGCAGGAGATGACCAGCGGCAGGAGCGGGGAAGTCCTCATCCGGCGCGGCGAAATGGCCGACATTCCGTGGCTCGCGCCGATCGAGCGCGCGGCCACCGGGCGGTTCCGCGGCCATCCCGCGTTCGATTCGTTCTGGCGCCAGAACTTCCCGCACGAGCTCTTCGCCGAGCATGTGCGCGACCGCACTCTCTGGGTGGCGACGGTGGGCGGCTCGCCGCCGGTGGGGATGGCGTTCACCACCGAGATCGATGGCATCGCGCACCTCGACGAGATCGACGTCCACCCCGATGTCTCCGGCAAGGGCGTCGGCAGCGAGCTCCTCGAAGCGGTGGTCGCCATCGCCCGGGTTTCGGGCTATCCCGCGATCACCCTCGCGACGCTCACCGATGTGCCGTGGAACGCCCCGTTCTACGCCAAGCGCGGCTTCCGCATCCTCGCCCCGCACGAGCTCACCCCCGGCCTCGTCCAGCTCCAGCGCCGCGAAGCGATGGGCGGCTTCCCGATGCACCTGCGCGTGATCATGCGCCGGGAGCTCGCCTGAACAGCGCGACCGAGGATGGTCTCGAACGAGTCGCTTCGTACTCCTATCTGCACGAGGCCGAGTTTGCGCGCGCCTGCCTCGATGCCGAGGGCATCGAGGCGCTGATCGAGAACGAGAACCTGATCCGGATGCACTGGCTCTACAGAAATGCGGTCGGCGGGCTCTGCCTCCAGGTTCGGCCCGAAGACGCGGAGCGCGCGCGGGAGATCCTCGCTGCCCCCGAGCCGGTCGCCGATCCAACCGAGCGCGCGGAGAGCCGGGAATCCGCGGCGGAGATCTGTCTGCGCTGCGGCAGTCCGGAGACGGAACCGGTCCAGAGCCGACGCAGGATCGGGCACCTGTTCTGGCTCTTCACCGGATTTCCGTTCCTGCTGCCTGGCCGCAAGCGCCGATGCGCGAGCTGTGGGCTGCCGATCTCGGAGGACTGATCCGCGATGACGCTCGCCCGCGTCGATCATCTCGTCTGGGCGACGCCGGACCTCGAGGAGGGGGTCCGCGAGATCGAACGGCGGACCGGTGTTCGCGCCTCGCTGGGCGGCAAGCACCCGAGCTGGGCGACCCACAACGCCCTGCTCGCGCTCGGCCCGGGGATGTACCTCGAGCTCCTGGCGCCGGATCCGTCGGCGCCGCCGCCGGTCCGGGAGCGCCCGTTCGGCCTCGGCCGGCTGGAAGGCTCGCGCCTTGTCACCTGGGCGGCGCAGGAAGCGGACCTCGAGGGGCGGCTGGCCGGGCTCGCCGCGGCGGGCGTCGATCTCGGCGAGATCCTCTCAGGCGGCCGCCTCCGCCCCGACGGTGTCGAGCTCACCTGGCGCCTGACCAGCCCGCGCGCGATGCTCGAAGGCGGCGTCGTCCCGTTCCTCATCGACTGGGGTGCCTCGCCGCATCCCTCGACCACCGCCGCCCCCGGCCTCACGCTCGTCGACCTGCGCCTCGAGCACCCCGAGCCCGACAAACTGCGCACCCTCCTGCAAGCCTTCGGCATCGACCTCTCTATTCGACAAGCCACCCACCCCGCCCTGGTCGCCCTCCTCGATTCGCCCAACGGGCGCCTCGAGCTCCGGTGACGCCCGGCTCGCCGGCGCGCCGCGAGGCCGCGAAAGACGGCACTTTCACGCGTGTTTGCCTCCCGCGCTCCGACCGCTATGATCGAAACAACTCAAGCTTTGCGAGAGGGTTGACCTACGCCAATGACACCCAGCGACGTTCGCAAACACTGCAAGTTCACACCAAACGCACGTCGCCGTGTTTGCCACTTAAGAAGTAGTTAGCTGGCGGTGCTACTTACTTTGCGGCCCTATCGATGAACTTCAACTTCTTCGAGCCTAGCGCTCTTCAACAGGCGGTCGCGCTCTGGGCAGCCGCGGCCATTGCTTCACTGCTCCTCCTCGCTCTTACTTGGTGGGTTCAGTCCAAGTCGCAGAGCCCCCGGTCGGGTGTGAAGACCCTTGCGATCTGGTTTGCAGGATCTGCCCTATCGATCGTGCTCTTTCTCTTCCTCTTGAGCTTCCTCGCGAACTTCGGTCGACCTCCCGAGACGCGGCGGTTCTTGGTAGAGGCCAGTTGGTGGGCAAAGGCTCTTTGTCTCGCTGGCCCCGCGCTCGGCGCTATCCTGGGTCATTCCCGAAGGCCTCGGGGAGTCGTAGTTTCAACGAGGTAGGGCTATGCGACGTCGACACCTCAGCAATTGCAGCCCGCCAGCTAACCAGTCGTTCGAGCGGACGCGTCCAGCGGCGGCGTCCGGCTGCGCCGGGCAGCCATTGTGGCGCGCCGCTCAACTCCAGATCCGTTAGCTTGCACAGCAGCATCCTCGCCTGCCCAACGTCTTTTTTTTCTTTGTTTGCAGCAGTTGCGGCCTCTTCGCTCTTGGCGAGGTCGTTGCGTTCTGCACCCTCGCGACTTCCTGGCTTTGTTGTCCGCGCGCGCACGCGGAAGGGCGTACGCTTCTCGGCTTCGGTGCCTTCGGCAACACCCTTGGCTGGCCGGCGCCTTCGGCTTCGGGTTGCGGCGCCGCTCGGGCGACGTGGTGTTAGCCTCTTCGGCACTGTGCGCATGCAAGCTAACCAGTCGCTCGAGCGGACGCGTTCAGCGCCAGCGGTCCGCTTCGCGGGTCGCCAATTGTGGCGCGCCGCTCAGCTCCAGATCCGTTAGGCGACTGGAGAACATCTTGTGAGAGGTGATGCGTTTTGGAGCGAAGCGCCGAGCGCGAATCCGCCTCTCACCCCAACAATGGTTCAAGAAGTTGAAACGCAGCTTGGCATCAAGCTGCCGGCTGAGTTCGTGGCATTGCTACAGTTCAAGAACGGCGGGTACACCCGTGGTTACTGCTTTCCCACATCAAGCCCAACCTCCTGGTCGAAGACGCATGTTCCGTTTGATGAGATGTTTGGAATCGGTTCTCCGAGTGGGCCCGTCGGGCATCAGAATATCTACGACACCGGGTACATGACCGAGGAATGGGGCTTACCTCAGAATCAGGTCCTGCTTTCGGGCGACGGGCACTGGTGGATCACGCTGGACTATCGCTCACCCGGGGAGCCAAGAGTGAGCTGGGTTGATGTTGAACGCAGCGAAGAGCTCGAGCTCGCCCCGTCCTTTGCCGCCTTCGTTTCCGGCCTGCGCCCTTCCTCCACTTTCGAGGCAGAGTAGCTTGTGGCCAGTCGCCTAACCAGTCGCTCGAGCGGACGCGTTCAGCGCCCGCGGTCCGCTTCGCGGGTCGCCAATCCTGGCGCGCCGCTCAGCTCCAGATCCGTTAGACGGCAGAGGGTGATGATGTTCTCTTCGCTGATCCTGGTGGCCGGTATATTGGGCTCGCTCGGCGTAACGGTTCTCGACGAAGAAGAGAACCTCATCCCGGGCGCTTCGGTCGAGCTCGTGCAGGACGGCCGAGTAGAGAGGCGCGCCGTTACAACTCATGATGGGTATGTTGAATTCCCAGGATTGAGGCCCGGAAGTTATTTAGCTCGGGTAAGCCTTGATGGCTTCGCTATCGCGGAGGTGAGGTCTGAAGTTCCGCCTGGAAAGTCGGCTACGGTTGCGATCACTCTCTTGGTCGACCACAGCGCCTCAGACTATTTGCTATTCAAATCTGGTGACCTGCCGCCTAACAACTCGTTCGAGCGGACGCGTTCAGCGGCGGCTCCCGGCTTCGCCGGTTCGGCATCGTGCCGCGCCGCTCAACTCGCGATCCGTTAGGCGTCTGCCAATCGATGTCTCATAGCAAACTCGAGAAGAAGGGAAAGTCGCTCTACCTTGACCATTGGAACCCGAGCGCGAAGAGGTTCATAGTCACTTGCGTTCACTGCGGCCGCACTGGCTACTCGCTTGCGGTGCTCGAAACTGACTTTGCCGTTACCCTCGAGAGACAAGCCATCAGGCGAGCCCTTGAGCGCGCGATGAAACCGTTACCGCTTGACGCGGCTGGCCGATGTAAAGACTGCGAGAGGCTGTTGTCATCATGAGGTCTTTGTTTACCTTTCTTGCTCAGACGCCTAACCAGTCGCTCGAGCGGAAGCGTTGGGCGTCGGCGGTCCGCTTCGCGGTTCGGCAATTGTGCCGCGCCGCTCAGCTCCGGATCCGTTAGACGACGATGGAAGAAGTTCGGTACAGGAGCACCACCCGCGGGAAGAAGGAGCTTCGTCGCCTTTCAGGCGTGGCGCACGAACGTGCATTGCGGGCAGCATTGGAGTCGCTTGAAGCCAAGTTCACGCTCTGGCGTAACGGGAAGCTGGACACTTTCGCTTTGAACGATTCGATCCATGAGTATCACCAGAAGGAACAACGAGAAATCTGGGGCCTCTACCAGCGGAACATGGCGCCAGTGGCTGTTGCGAGAGCCGTTGCTGAGGGTCTGCTGAAGGAATCTGACTTGTCTCCTGAGTTGCTTGAAGACCTTGGCCAAAGCATTGCGTACTTTCGTGAACGCTGATGGCTCGTCGCCTAACAATTCGTTCGAGCGGACAAACGGGCTTCGCCCATTTGCCGCTCAATCATGATCCGTTAGGCCGTGGGTCTTTCTCACCGCAGATTCGTAGGGGCTAGTCTTCGGCTGGCTTCCCGGTCTCGCCAGGTTTGAGGCAGCATCGTCTGCAGCCTCCGGATCGTTTCGCTTGCAAGCGTGATTGCGTTTGCTAGGCTTCAACTTAACGATTCATTCAAGCGGTACAGCCATCGTTCTGATGTCTGTCCCCTTAACTCAGGTGTTAGGCACTTTCTCGATCATCAATGGAGCTCAAATTGTGGAAAAGAAGAAATCAGAAGCGCTACGAACGACCGGGATCGTTTTTGTTTTCCTAATGGCTGGATTGCAGTTGGCCTACGCCCTATATGCCTTCGCTGATCCAGCGGCATTTTCGCTCATACGTGGCACCGAGTTGTTTGCTGCTGGCGATTCTGACTGGATCAAAATATATGCATCCCGCACATTATTCATTGCACTTATTATCGGCTACTTACTCTACCGCAAGCACTTCGCAATCCTAGCCGTAGCCTCGCTACTCGGCACCGTTATGCCAGTTACAGACGCATGGCTCGCGTATCATGCATCAGCAGGTGACAAGGTGATTCTCAAACACTTCGCGACCGCGCTGTTTCTCGTCGCAACCTTTGTCATTCTTCGTTCGGTTGTCAGGCGTGGCCAAAGTGCCTAACCATCGCATGCAGCCGAGTTCCGGTCTTGCGGCCTCCACGCGGCTGATGCGGGGCGTTAGATGCCCGTGGCAGCATCTGAGCCAAAGCCAGCTGTTCTTCCGGTTGTCGGCAGCTTCTTCAAGTTCCGCTGGAAGAAGCGGCGATTGCCTCGAGGGCGTGTGTTCGGACTTGGGCAGCTTTTGGCGATCGACGAAACGCGAGGCGTGGCCCACACCCGAGTTCTCTCGTTGGATGACAGCCTCGACGATCCGGTGTCCATCGCGTTCCTTCCAATCTCGGTGTCGAAGCTAGAAGCCTCGATCCTCGAACAGCTCGAGGCGTTTCCGGTTGCACCGACCGACTTCTGGCCCGCGCTCGCCGTTTGGAGAGAGGCGAATACCGAGGGTGAGGCGGCCGCATTTGGTACGCATCTCTTTGAGGCAGTCGAGCTTGTTTGGGAGACAATCCGAGCCGAAACACCCGAGGCGTCAGAGACGACTCTCTTCGTTGAGTACGCCTACCCAGTTCGGAGTTCTGATGGTCGATACTCATCCCTTCGCGCGGCAGCTCGCCCGCGCTAGGTTTGTGGCCAGGCATCTAGCAACTCGCTGAACTCATGATCGGCTAAACGTCACCAGGAGCGAGGGATGACTACCGATCCGAGTTTCAAGGCACCCTGGTCGAAAGCTCTGACGTTCGCGACGCTGTCGGTCACTGTTCTCGTTCTTGCCTGCGCTGCGGGTCTCATCGTGGCAATTGGAGATCCGATCGCTCTCTCCAGTGCTGCCACCCTGCTCGCGATATGGGTCGGCGCCGCGCTCTTTGCGGTTCGCGGGTATGTGCTGTCGCCGAGTGCGCTCGTCGTTCAGCGATTGCTCTGGCGGACGGAGGTTTCGTTGGACGGGCTCATTCGCGCGGTCGCCGAACCTCGAGCCATGTCCGGCTCGTATCGGCTCGCAGGAAACGGCGGGCTCTTCTCGTTCTCTGGCCAATTCACAAACAGGCAGCTAGGTCGATACCGCGCCTTTGCCACAGCGCCTCGCCTCGCGGTCGTGCTCGAGTTGCCGAAGCAAAAGATTGTCGTTACCCCCGACCAACCCGAGAGATTCCTCAGTACTCTTCATGCCCTGTACCCAACTGCCAATGTGGTTCGCAATGACGCCTGACCAGGCGCTCCAGCGGCAAGCGGGCGCAGCCCGCTCACCGAGCCGTCAAGCGTCGCGGATATTCACTTGAAAGTTCCCGTCATTCTTCTCGCCCTTGTGGCTTGCGCACCTCCAGTGGAAAGAATGGGGACAGGTCCGATCATGGCGAACGTCAACCCGGAGGGCTTTCGCGAGGAGTGCCTCAAGGAGCCGTTGCACCGCGTCATGGGCGCCGATCAAGGACCCACCCTGGTGGAGCGCCGGGAACCTGTCTATTCGGCACAAGCCCTGGCCTCCAGAATCTCTGGGATCGCCATTGTGAGTGTCGCCATCCTGTCCTCCGGCGAGGTTTGCGATGCCAAGGTCGTTCGAGGAATCAGTTCGGCAGTGGACGCTTCGATCCTCGAGGCAGTGGTAGCTTGGCGATTCGAGCCCGCGAGGCTGAAGGGAGTGCCCATAGCTGTTGTCTACTCCGTCGCCATAGAGGTTGACCTGCGATCCACTGCAGCGGCGACTTCATGACGGTCAAGCGTATGGACAACGTCGGCATCGTGGTGGAAGACATCGATGGCGCGATCGAATTCTTCTCCGAGCTCGGCCTCGAGCTCGAGGGGCGCGCTCCGATCCAAGCTCACTAGGAGAGCGACCGTGACCCTTCAAGAAGCCCTCCAGAAACTCGAAGCGCTCTGCAACGAGAAGGTGCGGGCGCGCAATGCGAGACTCGGCGCCGGGGACAACCAGTTTGGTGTCCAGCTGGGCGATCTGCGCAAGTTGGCGGCGAAGATCAAGAGCGACCACGCCCTGGCGCTCGAGCTCTGGGAGACAGGGAATCTGGATGCGAGGCTGCTGGCGCTCCTGATTCTAAGGGTGAAGGAACTCTCCGCCGCCGAAGTGGACGCGATGGTGCGTTCGGCGAGCTTCGCGCAGCTGGCGGATTGGCTGAACGCCTACGTCGTCAAGGAGCATCCGGAGAAGGAAGCGCTGCGGCAGAAGTGGATGGCTCTGGACGTTGAAGAGAGCGGGCAGGAGTCCTGGGCGGCGCGGGCGGGGTGGAGTCTCACTTCCGGATGCATCCACCGTGGCGCCGAAGAACTCGATCTCGTGTCGCTCCTCGATCGCATCGAGGCCGAGATGCCCGGCGCGCCGCCAGAAACCCAGTGGACGATGAACAACTGTCTCGCCGGCATCGGCATCCACTTCCCCGAGCTTCGGCCGCGCGCGCTCGCGATCGGCGAGCGGCTGGGGATCTTTCGCGACTATCCGGTCTCCAAGGGCTGCACCTCGCCGTTCGCACCGATCTGGATTGGCGAGATGGTCCGCCGGAAGGGCTGAGCCGCGGTCGCAGGGATCAGCGCGGGAGGAGGTCCAGGCCGGCGGGAGACTCCTTCTCGACGAAAGCCCGGAAGGCGAGCTGGCGCGACTCGATCTCGTCGGTGAGGGCGAGGAACTCGGGCAGCTCGTGCAGCGCGGCGAGCGCGGCGTCCTTGCGCATCCACGGCGCGTCCCAGTAGCCGAGGTTCGCCGCCTTGCGGATCCAGACGAGCGCCGCTTCGGGTTCGCCGAGCAGGCTGTGCACCTTGCCGATCCAGTAGGTGAAGGTGCCGTCGGCCGCGGCCCCGGGCTCGGCCCCGCGCAGCAGCTCGCGCGCACGCTCGGCCTCGCCGGGCTGTCCGTCGGCCGCCAGCGTAAAGGCGAGGACGCACTGGGCGATCGGATCAGCGGGATCGAGGGCGTAGGCCTGCTCGATCCAGTGCCGCGATTCAGCCGGCGCGCCGGCGTACCAGGCGGCGATGCCGCGCCAGTAGTTGTAGTGGGCGAACTTCGGCCGCCGCCGCACGAGGGCCGCCGCTTCGTCGCGCGCCTCGTCGAGCCGGCCCTCGTAGATCAGCACCGAGAGCCTGCGGATCGAGTGCGCGTAACGGCTATCGAGCCCGGCTGCGCGCTGTTGCGCGGCGAGCGAGGCCGACCAGAGCCCGGTGTTCTTGAACAGATACGACAGGCCGTCCCACGCGGCGGCGTGCCCGGCGGAGCGCTCCAGCGCGCGGGCGAAGTCGAGGAAGGCGCGCTCGTTCTCGCCGCGCTCGAGATGGATGAGCCCGAGGACCGTGCGCGCTTCAACCGAGCCCGGCTCGATCGCCAGCGCCTCCGAGACCGCCTGTTCGGCGCGCGCGTAGAGCTCGACGTCGCCGGCGAACTCGGCGGTCTCGGCGTCGTGGCGGCCGATCCGGATGAGCAGCTCCGCCCGCCGCGCCGGCGACTGCTCGGAAGGCAGCCGCTCGGTGAGCGCCAGCGCCTTGGCGAGGAGAGGGCGCGCGTCGCGCGGGTTGCGTGCTGAGGCGAGCTCGGCGGCGGCGAGGGTGTGCTCGATGGCACGGGCGAAGTCGCGGCCCATTTCGCAGTGGAGCGCGAGCGCGACGCGCATCGGCTCGAGCCGTCCGGCGTGCAGGCGGGTGAGCGCCTCGGCGGCGAGGAGGTGCTTCGCCGCCCGGCGCTTCGGCGCCAGAGCATCGTAGAAGGCGTGCTGGTAGAGCGAATGGACGAAGCGGTAGCGCTGACTCGAGTGCCCGCCGGCGAGCTCGAGCTCGCCGATCGGTTCGACCAGGCGGTGTGTCGACTGAAGCGTTCGCAGGCGTTCCTCGATCTCCATCTCGTCGCGCTCGGTGAGCTGGGCGACCACCGCACCGGTGAACTCGAGCCCCTCGACGCTGGCGGCGGTGAGCAGCCGCCGATCGGCCTCGTCGAGCCGGTCGACCTTGTCGCGAATCAGCGCCACCATCCCCTCGGGCACGATGCGGTCCATCGAGTCGAGCGAACGGGCGAGGATCACTCGGTCGCCATCGCGCGCCACGGCGCCCGACTGCAGAAGATGGTTGAGGACATTCAACAGAAAGAGGGGATTCCCCTCGGTGCGGCGCAACGCGAAGTCGACCAGCTCGCGGGGAGGCGCAGCGCCGAGCTCCCGGGTGAGGAAGGCCGCGACCTCCTCTTCGGCGAACGGCGCCGGCGCGATCTCGCTCCACGGCAGGTTGCCGCGGGCGAAACTCGCCAGCGCGGCGCGCAGGGGATGACCCTGCGACTCGACGTCGGCGGGCCGGTAGGTCGCGACCAGCATCAGTTTCAACGTGTCGAGCCGCGGCGCGAGGTAGGCGAGCAGATCGATCGACGCCGGATCGGCCCATTGCAGATCCTCGAGCAGCAGTACGAGCGGCCGTGAGGAAGAGATCGCCGCGACGAAGGCCGCGAACTCGCGCGGCATCCGGTCGCGCGAACGCATGCCGGCGAGCGTCTCTCCGGCGACCGCCTCGGCTTCGCTGGCGACGCCCGGGAAGTGCACCGCCCAGGTCGGCGCGAGCTCGAGCAGGCGAGGCACGAGCGCCTCGCGCTCGCCGCCGCCGAGCAGGTTGCCGAGCGCATCGAGGAACGGCGAGTAGGCCTCGGCCGAGCCGAACTGCTCGGGCGAGCGTCCGAGAGCGAGCCGCGCGCCGGGAGCCGTCATCCGCGCCCGCCGCAGGAAGGCGTGCGCCAGCGTCGACTTGCCGGCGCCCGGTTCGCCAGCGATGGTGACCAGCTGCCCGTTGCTGTTGGCGGCCGCCTCCAGGAGCTCGTGCAGGAGGGCGAGCTCCTCTTCGCGCCCGATCGGCTCGGGGGCGATGCCGGTCGATCGATCGCGCACCGCCCGCCGCACCCGCGCCGTCGCCGGGCGGCTGGCTGCACCGCTCGCCTGGCTGCTCGGCGACGGGGCGTGCGCGGGTGTCGCGGCGAGCGGAGCGCTCACAGGATGAGGCGCCATCGCCGGCATCGGGCTGTCGAGGGTGGTTTCAGTGAGCGCCTGGAGGAGACCCAGGTGCAGCTCGCCGGCGGTGCGGGGACGCGCCTGCGGATTCTTGGCGAGTGCCCTGAGGACGGCGCGCGAGAGCGCGCTGCCGAGGCGCGGGGCAATCGTCTGCGGTGCGCGCGGCTCCTCCGTGAGGTGAGCGAGAAGCACCTCCTGCGCCGTGCCGCGGCGGAACGGCACTTCGCCGGTGAGCAGGGTGTAGACGATGACGCCGAGGCTGTAGATGTCGCTCTCGGTACCGGCCGGTCTTCCCTGGCACTGCTCGGGGCTCATGTAGAAGGGGGAGCCGATCGCGTGACCGCCGGTCAGCCCGGGGTCGTCGCTCTCGAGCATCCGCGCCAGGCCGAAGTCAGCGACCTTGGCGACCGTGCCGGCGAAAAGGATGTTGCCCGGCTTGAGATCGCGATGCACGATTCCCTGGCGGTGGGCAGCATCGACCGCTGCGGCCAGTCCGGCGAGCAGAGAGACGACCTCGGCGGCAGGCAGCGTCCCTTCGACGGCGATGCGATCGGAGAGCGCTCCGCCGTCACAGTACTCCATGGCCAGGTACGGCTCGCCCTCTTCAGTGCGGCCGAAGTCGAAGACGGTGACGGCATGTGGATGCACCAGGGCACCCGCCGCTCGGGCCTCCCGGCGAAAGCGCGCCAGAGCGACCGGCGAGGGAAAGAGCTCCGGATGCAGTACCTTGATCGCGACCGGACGGTCCATCTCCTCGTGCAGCGCCCGGTAGACGACGCCCGCGCCGCCCTCGCCGACGCGCTCGAGTATCCGGTAGCGGCGGTCGAGCAGGCTCCCCAGACGCGGATCGATCGCACTCACGACGACTGCACCTCACAGGCGAACCGACGGGTTCCAAAGGGCTGCGAAGGCTCGAAAACGGAGAAGTGAGCGTAACACGCGAACTTCTCTAGAATGCTGCGGCGATGATCCTGGGCCAACGTATCTGCGTCGTCATGCCGGCCTACAATGCCGCCGCGACCCTGGAGCGCACCTGGAGCGAGCTCGACCGCGCAGTGGTCGACAGGATCCTGCTGGTCGACGACGCCTCGGCCGACAGAACGGTCGAAGTCGCGCGGCGGCTCGGCATCGAGACCCACCTGCACCCGGCGAATCGGGGATACGGCGGCAACCAGAAGAGCTGCTACGCCGCCGCGCTCGCCGGGCCGGGAGAGATCATCGTCATGCTTCACCCCGACTATCAGTACACGCCGCGGCTGGTGCCGGCGATGGCGGCGATGATCGCCTACGGCGAGTACGACGTCGTCCTCGGCTCGCGCATCCTGGGGGGCGGCGCCTTGGCGGGCGGCATGCCGGCCTACAAGTACGTCGCCAATCGTGCCCTCACCCTGATCGAGAACCTGCTGCTCGGGCAGAAGCTCTCCGAGTACCACACCGGTCTGCGCGCCTTCCGGCGTGAGGTGCTCGAGCGGCTCCCATTCGAGCGCAATTCCGAAGATTTCGTCTTCGACAACGAGATCCTGGTCCAGAGCTTCGCCGCCGGCCTCCGGGTCGGCGAGCTCTCCTGCCCGACGAAGTACTTTCCCGAAGCCTCGTCGATCCGTTTCGGCGCCTCGGTACGCTACGGTTTCGGCGTCCTGCGTGTCGCGCTCGCCGGACTCCTCGCCCGCGCCGGGCTCTATCGCGCGCACTTTCTGCAGCTGCCGCCGGAGCGGGAGTGAACGACGTCATCGTCGTCGGCGGCGGCCCGGTAGGGCTCGCGGCGGCGATCGCGGCGCGTGCCCACGGGCTTTCGGTACGCCTCTTCGATCGTCAGCAACCGCCGATCGACAAGGCCTGCGGCGAGGGGCTGATGCCGGCCGGGGTGCGCGCGCTCGCGGCGTTGGGGGTCGAGGTGCCAGCGCGCTCGGCGCCCTTTCGCGGCATCCGCTATCTTTCTGGCCGCGTCGTCGCCGAAGCCGACTTTCCCGGCGGGCCGGGCCGCGGTATCCGTCGAACGGAGCTCCATGGTGCGCTGGCACGCCGGGCCGAAGAGGTCGGCGTCGAGCTCGAGTGGGGCACGCGCGTCGAGGCGGTGAGCGCGGGCGAAGTCCGCACCGCGACCGGGAGATGGCCCAGCCGCTTCGTTGTCGCCGCCGACGGACTGCGCTCTGCGGTGCGCGCGCACCTGGGGCTCGTCCGCGTGAGCAGAGCGAGCTCGCCGGCGCGCGCGCGATTTGGCGTCTCGCGGCATCTCCGGCTCGCCCCCTGGTCGGAGCGCGTCGAAGTGACCTTCGGCGCCGATGCGGAGGCCTACGTCACGCCGCTCGCGGTCGACGAGATCGGCGTCGCGATCCTGTGGAGCGGCGGCAAAGGTGGCTTCGACGACCTGCTCGCCGAGCGCTTTCC
>JAYTAM010000411.1:0-12546 GCA_043737505.1 Thermoanaerobaculia bacterium | reverse complement strand
TTCCGCCGCGAGCGCGGTCGGCAGAGCCTCGAGGACGAGCTCTCGGACCGCGGCCGCATCCGCATCCGCGGCGCCCGCGAGCACAACCTGCGCGGGATCGACGTCGACTTCCCGCTCGACGCCCTGGTCGCGGTCACCGGCGTTTCGGGTTCGGGCAAATCGACCCTCGTCGAGGATGTGCTCTACGCTACCTGGCGCCGCTCCCGCGGCCTCGCCGACGTCGACGCCGGGCGCTGCGACGAGATTCTCGGCTTCGAGCTGATCTCGGAGCTGTCGCTGGTCGATCAGGGCCCCATCGGCCGTTCCTCGCGCTCCAATCCGGTGACCTACGTCAAGGCCTACGACGACTTGCGCCGGATCTATTCCGGGACGGAGGAGGCGCGCCGCCGCGGCATCACCCCGGCGCACTTCTCGTTCAACGTCGAGGCCGGGCGTTGCCCCGAGTGCGAAGGGACGGGCGTGCTCGAGGTCGACATGCAGTTCATGGCGCCGGTCGTCGTGCGCTGCGAGGGCTGCCAGGGGCGCCGGTTCCGCCCCGAGGTCCTGGCGGTCCGGCATCTGGGGCGGGACATCGCCCAGACCCTGGAGCTCACGGTCGACGAAGCGCTCGAGGTCTTCGCACGCGAGCGCCCGCTGGTGCGGAAGCTAACGCCACTGGCGGAGGTCGGGCTCGGTTACCTGCGGCTGGGGCAGCCGACCTCGACGCTCTCCGGCGGCGAGGCGCAACGCCTCAAGCTGGCGACTTTCCTCGGGCGTCCCGCAGCCGCCGGCCGGCAGCTCTTCGTGTTCGACGAGCCGACCACCGGCCTGCATCTCGCCGACATCGACCTGCTCTACCGCACGCTCCGCAAGCTCGTCCAGCGCGGCGACGGGGTCGTCGTCGTCGAGCACAACCTGGACTTTCTGGCGCGGGTCGACTGGATCGTCGACCTCGGGCCGGGGGGCGGAATGCACGGCGGCGACCTGCTGTTCTGCGGACCGTTTGCGACTTTTCTCGACGAGACCGAGTCGCCCACCGCGCGACTCCTGCGGGCCCAGGTCGCCTGGAGCCGGTCCGACTCGGCTTCGGGTACAATCCCGCCGAGATTACTCCCCAGCAAGCGACGATCCACGAGGGCGTCTTGAGCCAGGTGAACCAGGTGAGTCAGTGAACCAAACCGGTTGGCAGATTTTCGTCGAGGTCCCCGGCAAGGCGCCGATCGAGCTGCCGACCGGCGAGTCGGTGATCGGCCGAAGCCGCGCCTGCATCGTGCAGATCGCCGAGACGACGGTCAGTCGTCAGCATGCGATCTTCGTCGTCGAGCCCGGCAAGGTGAAGCTCCGCGACCTCGGTTCGAGCAACGGCACCTTCGTCAACGGCCAAAGGGTGGACGGTGAGATGCCTCTGGGCGACGGCGATCGCGTCGTCGTGGGCGAGGCGGAACTCATCCTGCGGATGCTCGCGCCCCTGGGACCGTCCGAAGCGACGGCCAAGATGGTGATCCCGCCGCTGTCGGCGCCGCTGAAGCCGGCGAGCCCGGCGCCGGCATCGGCTGCGCCGTCCTCTCCGTCCTCTCCGCCATCGATGCCCGCGCCCCCTGCGCCGCGAGCCGGCACGGCCTCCGGTTCGCATGCGCCGTGGACTCCGACCCCCCTGTCGCGCAATCCCGCTCCGCCGGCGTCGGCCCCGGCTCCTGTGTTCGCCCCTTCCGTTCCTTCGTCCCCGCTGCCCTCGCTCCCACAGACTCCTGCGCCGCCAGCGTTCGCTCCGAGCGCTCCGACCGCTCCCGCCGCGTCGGCCGCGTCGTCGGCCGCCGGTGCAGCGCCGAAGGGTGGCGAGTTGCTCTCGTCGATCCGCGACATCGATCTCGCTCCGGTGCCGTCGCCGCTGCCGAAGAAGGCGGCTGTCGCCGCCGCCGCCGGGGCCGCCGCCTCTGCAGGGCCGAGCAGCGGCAAGATCGAGCCTGCCGGATTCTGGCTGCGGGCCGTCGCCTACCTGCTGGACATGGTGCCGTTCGTCATTCTCTCCATTGCCCAGGTAGTTGTCGCGCTCTACATTTCGCCCAACCTGGGAACCTTGATCTTCTTCATCCTGCCGGTCTACGGGCTGGTTTTGACGTTCGTCCTGCCGGCGATCTGGGGAACCACTCCCGGCAAGCGGCTGATGAAACTCTGGATCGTTTCGGAGACGACTTCACCCGGTCAGGGGCTGGGCTGGGCGACGGCAGGGCTGCGGTTCGTGGGTTACCTGGCCTGCAGCGCCACGGCCGGGCTCGGCTATCTGCTGGTCGCTTTCAGCGCTCGCAAGCAGGGTTTGCACGACCTGATCGCCAAGACCAACGTCGTGCGCAAGCGCCCGGCCTCGGCCTGAGCTCGACCTTCCTGGCCGCGCGAGCCGCCGCCTGCTAGATTTGCCGGCGATGCCAGCCACACCTGTCCTCCCTGCGACGCCGGCGCCCGCTGTGGTACCGGCGGGCTCTCCGTGGCCCGGCCGGCTCGGCTACCTGGGGGCCGCTTTCCTCGGCGGTGTCCTGCTGGTTGCTGCCTACAGCAAGGCGATCGACCCGGAGGCCTTCGCGCAACAGATCGTGCGCGAGGGCCTGGCGCTCTTCGGCTCGCCGTTCGCCTGGGCGGTGGGGATGGTCGCGGTAGAGGTCGGGCTCGGGGTGGCACTGCTCCTCAACCTGCGCCGTCGTTCGGTGCTGGTAGCGGCAACGCTCCTCGTCGGCCTGTTCGTCTTTCTCACCGCCCGCACCTACTGGCGCGCCGCCTACGGCCTCCTGACCCCGGAGGAGCTGGCGAGCTGCGGTTGTTTCGGCAACCTGATCGAGCGCACGCCGGCGGAGGCCTTCTGGCAGGACCTGCTGATGCTCGTGCCGGCACTCGCTCTGGCCTGGGTCGGCCGGCCGGCGTTCGCTGGAACGACTGCGGGAGTGCCAGGAAGGCGCCGGAGCCGGGTCGCCACCGCTCTCGCCGGGGTGGCCGCTCTGGCCGCTCTGGTTGGCGGAACCTTCGCCGCTCTCGCTCCGGGCCTGCCGCTCGACGATCTGGCGACCCGCCTGCGCCCGGGCACGGCACTGACGGAGATCTGCGCCGGCGCCGAAGAGGAGCGCATCTGCCTGGACGGCATCGTCCACGGCCTGGGCAGCGGCAGCCACTGGGTGGTTCTCGCTGACATCCGCGCCGCCGATTTCCCGGCGCTCGCCGAGTCGCTCAACCGGTACACCCTCCTCGGCCGACAGCCGGCGATTGCGGTCCTCGCCGACTTCTCGCAGGACGAGCGGATGGAGCTATTCTGGCGCGTGGCACCGGCATTCGAATTGCACGAACTGCCCCCGGCCATGTTGCGGCCGCTCTACCGTAAGCTGCCCCGGACCTTCTTCGTCGAAGAGGGCCGCGTCACCCGGACCTTTCCCGGCCTGCCCGAGGAGATCGCCTCCCCGGCGGGTTCGAACGATTCCAGAACGGACACTCCCCGACCATGACCTCGACTCGTAGCTACCGCGGGATGCATCGCACTTGGACGCTGCTCTTGGGAGCTCTGACGCTCGCGCTCGGCACCGCTTGCGGCGCCGACGCCGCGGGGCCGGCAGCCGCTCCCGCCGCCTCGCAGGGTGTGCCCTCGGACGCGGTGTTGCGCAACTTCGAGATCTCCGGCGACTTTCAACTGGCGATCGACGGCAAGGATCTGCCCAAGGCCGAGATCTATCTCTCAGCAACGGCGCGCGCCTACATTCTGATGGCCTCGGAGCTGCCGTCGCCCGTTCTGGTCAGCGCCGCGACGCAGTCCATCGACACGATCGACCTGATGAAGGTCGCCAAGCAGCCGAACGGCACGATCGACCTGCTCGCCGACGCGGTGCTCGAACCGGCCGGAAAATACGCCGTCGACGGGCCCAACATGACCTTCACCTACGCCGGCAAGAAGGTCCGCCTGACCCCTCGCCCGCATCTCGTGGGCAAGCACACCGGCGCGGAGCTCCTCGCCGGGAACCCTGCCTACAGCCGCAAGGCGAACGCCTACACGCCCGACGCGGCGATCTTGAAGCGCCTGAAGGCGCAGAAGGAGCCGGTGCGGGTGCTGACCCTGTTCGGCTCCTGGTGCCCGTTCTGCTCGGCGCACGTTCCGCTGCTGCTCAAGGTGGAGCAGAGCCTTGCGGGGAGCAAGATCCAGTTCGAATATCTGGGCATGCCGAAGGGCAAGGAGTTCGCCGAGGTTCCCGAAGCCAAGGAGTTCAAGGTGACCGGCGTTCCGACGTCGATCCTTTTCGTCGGCGGCAAGGAGATCGGCCGCATTCCGACCTCGCAGTGGTCGAACCCCGAGGTCGCCCTCGATCTTCAGCTGAACGGCCCGAAGGCGAGCCAGTAGAGCGCCGCCCGATCTTCTCGGAGAGCAGTTAGGATCCTCTGAACAATACAATCCAGATCGTCGCGAACGGCGTAGCTGGAGGGGGGTTCAAGATGACTCGACGGACGTGGGTGGGATTGTGGGCTGTAGTAGGGCTCGCCGGAGGCTGGCTGGCCTCGGGCGACGTCGCGCTAGGTCAGGAAGCCAGGGCTCCCTTGGCTCCAGCGGCGGCCGAGGAGGTCGCGGCGCCGGTCGAGGAGGTGGCGCTCGAAGCCGACGTCGAGCCGAACGAGTTCAAGGTCAAATTCGGCTTCGAAGCCAAGGCGCACTACCGCGACAGCGAAAACCTGCGGCTTCGCAGCGCGTTCAACTTCGCCAACATCCTGCCGCCCGGCACCCCGCCGATCTTCCTCGAGACAGTGAGCGAAGGGCAGCACTTCGAGCTCTCCGTGTTCACCCTGCTCGCCGACGCCTCCTGGGGCCCGAACGTCGAGGCGCACGCCAAGGTCGACTTCATCGATCTCTACGATCGCAACCCGACGTCGAGCGACAAGCAGGTGGACGTCGACGAGCTCTGGATCCGCTTCGGCAGCGACCCCGCGGCGCTTTCCGAGCGCTTCGGCCTCTACGCCAAGGTCGGCAAGTTCGGCCATTTCGAGCGCCAGAACGACCGCCACACCGAGAGCTATGGCCTCGTCTCGACGGCGTTCAACCGCTTCGAGGATCAGGGGCTGGAGGTCGGCGTCGACTTCGGCCGTCACTTCTACCTGCGCGGCTCGCTCACCCAGGGCAACCCGTTGTTCTTCCGCGATCCGAATGCGCTCGCCGGGGACAACGGCACGCCGGACCGCGGCGATCTGGACGCCGTGCCGGATCCCGATCTCCTCTCCGGCTTCCCGATCTTCTACGACGCGGAGGCCGAAGACGTGGACTTCGACGGCGATCTCGAAATGGGTTACGGGCTCGGTCTGCGCTTCGGCGAGCCGGGTTCCGGCCACGAGATCAACTTCCTCGCCTGGAGCTACGAGCGCAAGCTCGCCGTCAGCACGCCGCTCCGCGGGTCGATTTACGGCGGCGACCTCGACCTTCTGGACGGCCCGTTCCGCGGCTTCGGCCTGCCGATCCGCGGCGACGAGAAGAAGGAAGTGGGAGCCAATCTCTGGATCTATCAGGGCGGATTCAGTTTCTTCGGCCAGTACGTCGAACAGGAGCTCGCCGGCATGGACCGCTCGGGCTACGAAGCGGAGATCGCCTGGCGCTTCGACTTGCCGCTCGCCTGGGCCGCCGGCGGACGCCAGCTCTTCCCGCATATCCAGCCGGTGGTGCGCTTCTCGTTCCTCAAGCCGGAGTTTGCCGGCGGTTCGCCGCAGTTTCCGGCGCAATCGGTGCGCTGGGAGTGGAGCAAGCTCGACTACGGCCTCCGCATCGGAATCATCCAAGGCGTCGATCTGACGATCGAGTTCGCCGACAACGAGATGACCCTCGCCAACGGCAACAAGGTCTCGAACGACGAGCTGCTCACCACCCTGCGCTTCGGAATGTAGGCGCTTCCCCCTGGAGGATCTCCCACCGGATATCCTCCAGGTTATGCCCCGACGAAACCACAGCCGCGAAGACCTCGTCCGCATCGCCGACCGCGTGATGCGTGAACGCGGGCTCGAGCCCGAGTTCCCCCCTGCCGCGATGGCCGAGCTGCAGTCCATTCCACGCGCGGCGGCGGAGCCGTCGGTCGAGGATCTGCGCTCGCTTCTCTGGTGCTCGATCGACAATGACGACTCCCGGGATCTCGATCAGCTATCGGTGGGCGAGCAGGGGAGCGGCGGCGCCATCCGCCTCCGGATCGCCATCGCCGACGTCGATGCGCTGGTGGTGAAGGGGTCGGCGATCGATCGCCACGCCGGCGTCAACACGACCTCGATCTACACCGCGGCGAAGATCTTCCCGATGCTTCCCGAGCGCCTGTCGACCGATCTCACCTCCCTGGTGCAGGACGAGGACCGGCTGGCGGTGGTGGTCGATTTCGTCGTCGCGCCCGACGGCTCCATCGGCGAGCCGACGATGTATCGCGCCACGGTGCGCAATCACGCCAAGCTCGCCTACGACAGCGTTGCGGAGTGGCTCGAGGAGCGCGCGCCGGCGCCGGCAGCGCTGGCGGAGATCGCCGGCCTCGAGGAGAACGTGCGGTGGCAGGACGACGCCGCTCAGCGTCTGCGCGAGGTGCGTCACCAGCAGGGGGCACTCGATCTCGAGACCATCGAGGCCCGGGCGGTGTTCGTCGGCGATCGCATCTCGGACCTCGAGCAGCAGCGGAAGAACCGCGCCCGCCAGTTGATCGAAGACCTGATGATCGCCGCCAACGCCGTGACGGCGCGCTTTCTCGAGCAGAGCGGCTTCCCGTCCCTGCGCCGCGTTCTGCAGGCGCCGGAACGCTGGGAGCGCATCGTCGCCGTGGCGCGCGAGGCCGGCGACAATCTTCCGGCGACGCCGGACGCCGCGGCGCTCGAGGCGTTTCTGCTGCGGCGGAAGAAGGCCGATCCGCTGCGCTTTCCGGATCTCTCGCTCACCATCGTCAAGCTTATGGGCTCCGGCGAGTATGCGGTCGAGCTCCCCGGCGCCGAGACCGCCGGGCACTTCGGCCTGGCGGCCCGCGACTACACCCACTCGACGGCGCCCAACCGGCGCTATCCCGACGTCATCACCCAGCGTCTGGTGAAGGCGGCCATCGCCGGGGCTCCATCGCCGTACTCGGTGACCGAGCTCCAGTCGCTGGCGGCGCACTGCACGGAGCAGGAGGACGACGCCACCAAGATCGAGCGCCAGGTGCGCAAGTCCGCCGCCGCGCTGCTGCTCGAGGAGCGCATCGGACAGCGCTTCGAGGGCATCGTCACCGGTGCCTCGGAGAAGGGCACCTGGGTGCGGATCTTCGCCCCGCCGGTCGAAGGCAAGCTCGGCCAGGGCGCCGCCGGGCTCGACGTCGGGGATCGGGTCCACGTGAAGCTCGTGCGCACCGACGTCGAGCGCGGCTTCATCGACTTCGCGCGCGTCGATCCCTGACTAGTTCTTCTTGGAAAAGACCTGCAGCGGGTCGATGCCGCCGTTGGCCCAGGAGGCGTCGGCCTCCTGCAGCTCTCCTGGCTTGGCGAAGCGCGAAAAGCCCAGAAAAGGGAGGGTTGTTCGCAGCTCTTCCGCCGCTCGTCCGGCGAGCGCGGCTCCCTGCAGCTTTCCCTTCCACGGTTCGAGCTTTGGAATCACGTCGGCGAGGCTGTTCACTCCGTGGACGCGGACGGTTCTGAGCCCCGGGACGGGACGGAAGAAAGTCTCGCGCTCGACCAGGACCGTGCCGACGGCGAGCTCCGTCGCGCGCCCACTGTTCGAGCCACTTCTCAACTCGGATTCCGCTCGCAGCTGTTGCACGGCAGCGGCCATCGTCGGGTCGATCGGGCCGTGGGGGAGTCGCGCGGCCTCGATCTGGAGCGACCAGTCGAGGGCGCAGGCGAGCTCTTCCGGGTCGCCTTCGGTATAGACCGCCTGGACAGAGAGACAGCCGCGCTGGTCGAAGAGCGCGATATCCCGCGCCAGGGCGCGCGCGGTGCAGACGGGGTCCGTGCCTCGGCCGAGAAAGGCGACGCTCGCCTTCGGGCCCTGGGCGACCAGTCGCCGGCTGAAGCGCTCCGCGAGGCGGGCGATCGTTTCGCCGCCGCCGTAGGCGAGAAGAGTTTCGACGTTCTCGAACGCTGCGGCGATGTCCTCCCCGTCGTCGCCGCGGAAGGACACCGCGGCGTAAGCGTCGGCGAGCGCCGGCTCACGAGCCACGAGCGCCGCGACCAGCGCGGGAGCGAACCACGGCTCGGTCGAGGCGCCTTTGAGCAGCAGGGGCCTGCCGATGAGCAGGGCTGGCAGCAGACTCTGGACGGCCAGCCCGGGGATGTTGCCGGCGAGGATGACCCCGACAAGGCCGGCGGCGGGCCCGGAACCGGCGGACGAGAGACGCTCCACCTCTCTCGCCATCGCCGCGGCCGAAGCGCCCGAAGCCCCGCCGAGGACGATCTCGAGCCCTTCGGTCAGCCCCTCGGCCGACAGCCGCGAGCTGGTGAGGAGGCGCGGCAGCAGCGCCGATCGCTCCGCCGACCCGGGCTCGAGAAACGCCGCCATCACCTCCTCCCAAAGTGCGAGGCGTCGGGCGATCGGGATCGCGGCGAGCGCCCTTGCGCCGCCGGCAGCAAGACGTGCGGCAACCGCCCGGAGCTCGTCCGGCGCGGCAGCCTGGGGCACGGTGGGATCTGCGGACATCGTTCGAGCTATGTTAGAACCGTTCCCGGGAGATCGTCCTCATGCCGCGTGCCACGCTGTCGCAGATCGAGATCGCCGCGCCCGACCCGGTGCGCGCCGCCGCCTTCGTTCGCCATGTCTTCGGCTGGGAGTCGGTGACCGTACCGTGGGAAGGCCCGGCCTACGTCCGCATGCTGCCGCCGGAACCGACCGAGCCCGTCGGCGTGGGAATCCTGGCTCCGGACGAAACCGGCATCGTCGATCGCCTCACCCTGGTGATACGCATCGAGGGCGAGCCGCTCGCCGCCGTCCTCGCGCGCGTCCGCGAGGCCGGCGGCACCGTCGCCCTCGAGCCGATCCCGATCGGCGCCTCCGGCCTCTACGCCCGCTTCTTCGATCCCGATCGCAACAGCTTCGGGCTCTGGCAGGACGGCGATCCGGCGGCAGGTTCGTCCACTTCGCCGGATCGCAGCGCGCGCCCGGCGACCTCTTGAGATCGCCGGCGCGGCTTCGAGCCTAGGGCGCGCGGAAGGAGTTCAGCGCTTTGGAGGCCGCCGCGATCCCGGCTTTGTCGGCCGCGGGTGCGGCGAACCAGATCTCGCCGACGTGGCCGTCCTCGAGTGCCAGCCAGGCCATGCGAAAGACGATGCCTGTGCCGTCCTCGTCCTTGCCGGTGCCGTCCATGTAGAAGCCGGTGAGCCCGGCCTGCGTGGCATCCACGGCCTCCCCGACCTTGACGTTCTTGTAGTTTTCCTGGAGGTAGACCACCGAGTCTTCGATCGCCTCCGTGATCGCGTTCTCGCTCCCGGGAAGCGTGCGGAATGCGAGATAGACCCCACTGGGGCTGTTGACGTCGACGAAATCGCCAACCTCTTCGCCCGGCTCGACTTCCCAGCCGTCCGGGATGTCCACCAGGAAGCTGGCGTCTTCGGTCGATGGGTAGCCGAGAACGCCGGCTCCCGCCGGCACCGCGACGATTAGGGCGATGCACAGCAGCAAGGGCACAGGTGCGAACTTCGAAGCAGCGAGTTTCATGAAAATCCCCCTCCTCGGGTCGGAACAAGGAGACGATAGTCTAGCGAAGAAAGCCCGGGGACGAAGCGAATGGAGCGACCATGGCCGCACTGAGTCCGGCGCAGATCGGGGCCGCCGAGGCCTTCGCCGACGCGACGCTCGACGAGCTCGAGACCGCGGAGGGGGTCCATCCCGAGGCGGCGGTCGAGGCGGTCGCGCGCATGGCCGGGTCGTTCCTGCTGCGCTCGTGCGGTTTCGAGCTCGAGCCGCTCACGCCCGGATCGGTCGTCCTCTCGGACGAGGCCCATCGGCACGCTCCGCGTCTGTTGGAGATCCTCGGCGGCGTGCTGGCGCATGGCGGCGTCGCGCTCGATGGCGAGAAACTCGCCCTGGGTCCGGATCCCGACCGGCAGCCGCAGCTCGATTTTCTGGCGTCGCAGGGCGCTCTCGAAGAGGCATTTGTCGCCGTGCGGGCGCGCAATAAGCTCTCCCAGCGCGAGTCCGCGGAAGCGGCGGCCGCGGCGACCGCTTTCCTGATCCAGCAGTTTGCCGAAGAGCTCGACCCGAGCACCGCCTTCGGTATCGCCGTGCAGGGCTTCATCGAAGGGGCGAAGACCGTACCCGGCCCGGCGACGCCGGGCCTCCTTGTCCCCTCCTCAGCCCGCATTACGCGTTGAGTGTGCAGGATGTTCTGCGCTCGTGCAGCGGCCCGGCGAGGATTTGGCGTCGGTATAGGCTCGTCGCAAGCATTGTCCCTGAGGGGAGGATCGACATGAAAGCCAGGCGGAATGGACGATGGTCCCTCGCGACCGCAGTCGCGGTCGTTTTTCTCGCCCTCCCCGATCTGTCGGTGGCGGCGACCGGCGGCGGCACGCCGTTTGGCGGCGTCGAGATCTTCAGCGACGGCTTCGAGAGCGGCGACACGTCGGCCTGGAGCGCGACGCTCCCCGCGATCCTGGTTGCGACGCACGGCATGGCCCTGCCTGTTGCCCATCCCCGGCTCTGGTTCGATCCCGCCCGGCTCGCTCGCGCCCGCAACTGGTTCCAGACCCACCCGTTCACGCCGCCGACGAACGAGGATCAGGCCGGCGGCTACGGCGACGTCGCGCTGCACGGACTGCTGAGCTTCAACGCCACCGGCTCGTGTACGACCGCGATCAACTGGGCGTTGGGCAGGCTCGACGACCTCGAGGACACCGGCGGCGTCGCCTGCGACCCCTGTCGCTGGTCCGGCGAGCAGCTGATTCTGGTCTACGACTGGTGCCACGCCTATCTGAGTGAGAGCCAGCGCGACAGCTTCGTCCTCGGGATCTCCACCGGCCTCCAGTCGTGGAGCCAGGAGGCGTGGGGCGGGCCGGCGATGTACCAGAACAACTACTACTGGGGATACCTGCGCAACGAGCTCGAATGGGCGATCACGTCCTATGAAGAGGACCCGACCTGGTCCGAGAACATGCTGACCTGGGTGTTCACGAACCGGCTGGCGAATGCGTTCAACCCTTCCACGCTGCCGGCCGGCAAGAGCCGTGGCGGCATGGCCTACGAGGGCTCCGAGTACGGGCCGGTCGTCGGGGCGTACCCGCTGATCCCGTTCACCACCGCGGCTCTCTTGGGTCGCAACCTCTACGAAGAGACCGACTATTGGCTTGAGTTCGTCTACGCCCTGATCCACTCGACGACGCCGGCGCCGACCGCCATCCCGGGAGTGGCAGGGACCGGTTATACGGTGTTTCCGTTCAGCGACGACGAAGGCTGGAACGAACGCTTCCAGGCGCAGACGCACTACTTTCCCGACTTCATGGTGGCGACAGCGTCGTACTGGCCGACGGCTGCAGTCGGCCGGCACGCGCGCCAGTGGGCGAACATGGTCGGCGTGCTGCCCTGGCGGCACGTCCAGGCGGTCGACGTGCTCAACTCGCCGCTCGCCTTCACCGGTTTGCCGCTCGACTTCTACGCCGCGGGTCCGCGCTACTTCTACGGCCGCAACGCCTGGGGTGCTTCCTCCACGGTGTTCCAGCTGCAGCTGGGCGACGCCGCCGAAAGCACGATCGGCCACCAGCACGGCGACTACGGCACCTTCCAGCTCTGGCGAGGCGGCCGCTTCGTCTCGCACGAGACGGCCGGGTACTCGGGGGACAGCTCGACCGAAGTGGTCGGTTACGCCGGTGCCGGATCGGTCGACAGTGCGACCGGCATCGCACACAACACGGTGCTGGTCGACGGCCTGAATCCAGGGCCGCAGTATTCGGATCGGCAGGCGGTCGTCGAGCGCCTCGAGTCGCGATCCGACTACGCCTATGCCGTCGTCGACCTGGTTCCGCCGTCCACCCGGATGCAGGAGTGGCGGCGGGAGTTCGTCTTCGTGCGGCCGCTCGAGACACTGGTGATTCTCGATCGCCTGCAGACGGCGAGCGCGGTCGCAACGAAGACGTTCCTCAACCACTGCGAGACCAACCCCGCCGTCTCCGGAAACAACGCCGCCACCTGTACCGTCGGAACGCAGGCGCTGGTCATGACCACGCTGTTGCCCGCCCAGCGCACCTACCGCGTGGTGGACGAAGGATCGCACCCCAACAGCCAGTACCGCATCGAGGTCGATACGACTCCGGCGACGGCGCAGAGCTACATCCTGACCCTGCTCCAGGCCAAGGGGGCCTCGGACCCGACCCTCTCGCCGGCGGTGGTGGACAACGGAACCTCCTGGACCGTGACGCTCTCCGCCGGAAATACGATCACCTTCCAGAAGGGGATGACCTCGACCGGCGGCTCGATCACCGTCGGCGGCGTCACGACGCCGTTCCGCAGCAACGTCCAGACGATGTCAGTCACCGCGTCTGGCCCCCTCTGGGGGCCGTAACCTGAAAGGGGAGGGCACGCGCCCTCCCCTCGAGCCGCGGGCGGAGCCCGACGGCTCACACCCCTCCGCGCCCGCTCGC
>JAYTAM010000410.1:0-12575 GCA_043737505.1 Thermoanaerobaculia bacterium | reverse complement strand
CCCAGATCTGCGGCCAGAGGTAGGGATTGCCGAGATTCGTCCGGGCGAGATCCCAGAAGGTGTCGCCCGGTACCACGATGTGAACCCTGGCCCCCTCGGGTGGGACCGGAGGATCCCAGGCGGTCCAGTGTCCGTTCACCAGCTTGAGCTCGGTCGGCGGAGTGTCCGCCGCTTCGACGGCGACGCCAGCGAGAAGGGTCGTGCCGAGCAGCGCGAGTACCGTGAGATGGCGGCTTGCCATGAGTCGACCTCCAGAACCGTTTCTATCTGGCTTGTTTCGTCTAGAACTTGCCTCGAAGGGTACTCGCGGGTGTGCACAGTGTCAAGTGCTTATTCCACGGAACCCACGCACCTGCTTGAGGTTAGCCGCGTGGTTCCGGCGGACGGCGGCGGGCGCGCGAGGCCCCCGGATCGGCTTTGGGGCGCCCTGGGGCGCTCAGGGGGTAGCCAGGCGGGCCCGTGCGATCTCGGCCGCCGCGGTTTCGGGAAATCGCGTCAAAAGCTCGCGGTAGACCGTCGCTGCCGATTCGGCCTCGCCAAGAAGCGCCAAACAGGCGCCGACTTTGAGGAGTGCGTCCGGGAGTTTGTTGCCCTCTGGATAGTTCTCCACCACGGCGCGAAAGCCGGCCAGGGCGGTATCTACGTCCGTCCGGCGCAGAGCCGACTCGGCAAGCCAGAACTGTGCATTGTCCGCCAGATCGGAGGTCGGGTTCTCCGCCAGAAAGCGCTGGAAGCCCTCCTCGGCAGCGGCGACGCGGCCGGCATCGAGCTCCATCAGGCTCCGGTCGTAGAGGCCCTGGGGGCCGTCCGCAGTATCCGAGGCCGGGGAGCCCGGGGCAGGAGCCATGCCGGCGTCACCTGGCGAGAGTACTGCGGGCGGGTCGAGGTCCTCGAGGTCGCTCTGTTCGATCTCGGACCGTTCGCCGGTCACCGCCGGCTCGTCGACGATCGCCGTCGCGGCGGACTCCGCAGGGATTTCGCTGGCACGGAGCCGCTCGGCCTCGAGCGCGGCGGCCTCGGCCTGCCTCGCGAGCTCGCGCTCCCGGACGGCCGTGGCCTCCGCTTCGGCTCGCTCGAGACGCTCGCGCTGCTCGGTCGCTTCGGCGGCCTCGCGGTCCGCCGCGTTCCAATACGGCCCGCTGCTCGCGCAGCCGCCCGCGAGGAGTAGCGTCGCGGCCAGTGCGATCGCGCCAGGGAGAGGACTCGACACCATCAACCCTGGCTGGGAATCTTGCCCACGTAACGGCTGTCGGGGTGCTCTTCACGCAGGCGGGCGAAGGTCGCCTGCGCATCCTCGGGACGCGCCAGGTCGACGTACGCCTTGGCGAGGTAGAACAGCGCGGCGTCCTTGCCGGAGTATTTCGGGTAGCTCTGGAGGAGGCCCTCGATGCGTGTCGCGGCTGCCCCCGGCACGCCGTAGCGCTGGTAGAAACGTCCGACGACGAACTCGTGCTCCGCCAGCCGGTCGACGACGGTCTCGAGCTCGACGCGGGACTTCTCGGCGTACTCGCTGGTCGGATACAGGCGGATGAGCTCCTCGAGCGCTTCCCGCGCCTTCACCGTCGCCGCCTGGTCGCGGTCGGCCCGTTCGATCCGGCGGGCGAGCGAGCTGGCAATCTGATACTGGACGTAGGGCGCGCGATCGCTGGTCGGGAAACGGTTCTGGAAATCCCGGTACTTGGCCTCGGCCTGGATGAGATCGGCGGTGCTGCCGGTGAGTGAATAGCAGTCGGCGACCAGCAGGAGCGCCTCGCGCCCGGAACTCGAGTTGGGCTCGACTTCGAAGGCATGCGAGAAGTAGGGCCGCGCGCGGTCGTACTTCTGCTTCTCGAACAGCCGCTTGCCTTCAGCGAGTGATTCGGCCGCCGAGAGCCGGAGAATCGGATCGTTCTGGATGTTCGACTTGCAGGCTACGGCGGTGCTCGCGAGCGCCGAGACAATAGCCAGTGCCATGAGTCGCCGGATCAGATAGGTGTTCAAACGCTGCCCTCCGCGAGCCTGCGAAGCTGTTGTTGTGCCGCGACCGGATCGGTGGCACCGAAGACCGCCGACCCGGCGACAAGCGTGCGCACGCCGGCTTCGACGACAGAGCGGACGTTGCCCGGCCCGATACCGCCATCGATCTCCAGAAAAAGGTCGAGACGGCGCGCCAGAATGGACGAATGCAAGCGCCGCGCCTTCTCCAGCACGTAGGGCAGGAATGCCTGGCCGCCGAAACCCGGATTGACCGACATGAGCAGCACGAAGTCCGCCGCCGGGAGAATATCGGATAAGAGCTCGACCGGGGTCGCCGGATTGAGGGCGATACCGGCCTTCGCTCCGCCCTCGCGAATCCGGGCAAGGAGCCGGTCGAGGTGGGTCGCCGCCTCCCAGTGGACGCTGATCCGATCGGCGCCGGCGTCGAGGAACTCCCCGAGGAGCCGGTCCGGATTGGCCACCATCAGATGTACGTCGAGCGGCAGCCGGGTGTGCCGCCGAAGCGCCGCGACCACCGGCACGCCGATGGTGATGTTGGGCACGAAGTGGCCGTCCATGACGTCGACATGCAGGACGTCGGCGCCGCCGGCTTCGCAGATCCGGGCGGCTCCCGCGAGGTCCGCGAGATCGGCGGCGAGCAGTGAGGGGGCGATTTCGATCACTGAAGAGCTCCCTGGGAGGCGGCGACGACGAGCGAGATCACGTCCCGCTTACGGAGCGGATGCCCCGGCAGCGGATTCTGGCGGAGGATCGTCCCGTCCGAGATGCCCTCGTAGGGCTCGAATTTGACCGCCCCCATGCGGAAGCCGCCGCCCTCGAAGTAGCCTCGCACCGGTTCATAGCGTCGATAGACGAGGTCCGGCATGACGAAGGTTTCGGCGGGCGTGTCGAGGGCGACGAGGAGGTCGATCCGCGTGCCGGCGGCGACGCTCGAGCCGGGAGGTGGATCCTGGCCGACAATGGTGCCGGGTTCGCCCGCTGCGGTCAAAATGGACAGGGTGTCGCCGAGCTCGAGCCCTTCGGCCTGGACTGTGACGCGCGCCGAGCTCATCGCCTTGCCGGCGAGATTCGGCACGCTGGCGCGCCGCAACCCGAGGGAGAGCACGACCTCGACCGCGCTGCCGCGCTTGACGAAACCGCCGGCCTTGGGCCGGCTCTCGATCACCCGCCCCTCTTCGACCGTGACACTCCAGCGTCCGGCCGGCTCGGCGGCGCGAAACCGCAGACCCTGATCGGAGAGCAGCCGCGAGGCCTCCTCCGAGGTCAATCCAGCGAGCTCCGGGACGGTCATCGCTCCCCGGCGCACGAAGAGATTGAACGACAGGTAGGCCGTGGCGCCGAACACCAGCACCAGCACGACTCCCCAGAGCAGACTTTGCACGAACCGCACGAAACGCCCAGGCACGGTGAGGCCAGTCTAACAGGCACTCGAGGTCGCGAGCGGGTGAGAACTCTGGGCTAGAGTCGCGCCATGACCCCGCGATCCAAAGCCGTCCCCCCTCCGTCCCTCGGTGCCCACGTGTCGGTGGCCGGTGGATTCGTCGAAGGCCTGCGGCGCGGCTCGGATCTCGCCTGCGACGCGCTGCAGATCTTCGTCAAGAGCCCGAGCCAGTGGCAGAGCAAGCCGATTCTGGCGGAGGACGCCGAGGCCTTTCGGGTGGCGCACGCGGCGAGCGCGATCGGGCCGATTGTCGCGCACGCGGCCTACCTCATCAACCTCGCGGCGCCCGATCCGCAGATCCTCGCGCGCTCGCGGGCGGCGCTCGCCGACGAGCTCCGCCGCTGCGAGGCACTCGGAGTGCCGGCGCTGGTGGTCCACCCCGGAGCGCATCTGGGAACCGGAGAAGAGGTGGGGCTCGCGGCGATCGCGCGCTCGCTCGACGCCGTCGATGCCGAGCTCGGCTCCTGCGCGACGCGGATTCTGCTCGAGATCACGGCCGGGCAGGGGACGGTCCTGGGGAGCCGGTTGCAGCACCTGGCGGCGATCCGGGCTCAGGCCCAGAGCCGGCAACGCCTCGGCGTCTGCCTCGACACCTGTCACGCCCTGGCAGCCGGTTACGCGATCGACAGCGCCGCCGGCTGGGACGCGTTTCTCGCCGAGCTCGACAGCGAGATCGGCTTCGATCTCGTGGGCTGCGTTCACCTGAACGATTCCGTCGGTGCGCTGGGTTCGCACAAGGATCGCCACGCCAATCTCGGGGAAGGGTGCCTCGGCGTCGAGGCCTTCCGCCGCATCCTCGCCGAGCCGCGGCTGCGCGGCGTGCCGATGATTCTCGAGACGCCGATCGGCGACGACGAGCTCGGACACTCGCGCGATCTCGCCATCCTGCGGGGGCTGCTTTAAAGCGAGAGCTTTCGTCGTTCGTGGTGGGCGGACTCCGGCACTCGAGAACTCGAAGTGGGCTCCTAGTGAAGCTTGCCCGCCCACTTCGAATTCTCGAGCGCCAGAGCCCGCCTGGCAACGATAGGAAGAGTTGAGGAACTAGTTGCCGAGCAGGTTTTTCGACAGATCGAAGTAGAGAACCGTGACCATCAGCAGCACCACCAGCGCCAGCCCGACCTGGGCGATGCGCTCCTTGACGGCCAACGAGAGGTCGCGTCGCATGGCGCTCTCGATCAGCAGGATGGTGATCTGGCCGCCGTCGAGCACCGGTATCGGAAAGAGGTTGAGCAGGCCGATTGAGAGACTCAGCACGCCCATCAGATAGAGCAGATTCTTGAAGCCGGTGCGCGCCGCTGCGCCCGACTGGGCGGCGATCTCGATCGGGCCCGCCAAGGCGCTCTTCGCTGCCACTTCGCGCTTGAAGATCTTGCCGATCACCGCCAGGCTCTGCTTGGCGATGTCGTAGTTGAAGCGCACGCTTTCGCGCAGCGCTTCGAGCGGCGGATAGCGCTGCGCGACCGTCAAGCGAACGCCGATGCGCCCCTTGCCGCCCTGGTCGGCCGGGACGACGGCGAGCCGGGTGAGGGCGCCGTCGCGCAGGACTTCGACGGTGACCGACTCTCCGGTGTGCTGCTCGATGTAGGCGACGAAGTCCAGTGGGCTGCCGAGCTGCCGGCCGTCGACGCTGCGTACTTCGTCGCCGAGCCGGAAGCCGGCGGCCTCGGCAGGTCCGCCGGCGATGATGTCGCCGATCCGCGGCAGCAGCTTGGGATAGATGCCGGCGTCGCCGAAATCGAAGTCGGCCGGCTTCACCGGCGTGACGCGAACCGTGCTGCGTTCGCCGTTGCGCTCGATCTCGAACGCCAGCGGCTTGCCGATCCCGGTAAGAACCGTGAAGGCGACGTCCTGCCAGCGGCTCACTTCCTTGCCGTCGATGGCGACGATCTTGTCCCCGGCGAGGAGCCCCGCGGTGGCGCCGGGCGAGCCCGCCTCGACGGTTCCGATGACCGATGGGACGCTCTGCAATGCGGGAACTTCGATGCCGACCATGAACAGCCCGGCGATGAGCAGGACCGACAGCACGCCGTTCATCAGCGGACCGGCGAGGTAGACGAGGATCCGCTGCCAGCGCGGCTGGTTGAGGAAATCGCGCGGATCGTCGGTCGACTCGCCCGGTTCCTCTCCGGAGAGCTTGACGTACCCGCCCAGCGGCACGAGCGAGATCCGGTAGTCGGTCTCGCCGATCTTCCAGCCGAAGAGGCGCTTGCCGAAGCCGAGCGAGAACGCGAGCACTTTCATGCCGAATGCCTTGGCCACCAGGAGGTGGCCGGCCTCGTGCACGAAGATGATGACGCCCAGAGCGAAGATGAAGGCGGCGGTGTTGGATGCGAGGTGGAGCATGGGGCGCCGGAGACTATCGCGACCGCGGGCGCTTGGATAGCACCACAGCTGCCTGGCCGCGTCCCCAGAGGTCCCATTCGAGCGCCGCGTCGAGGTCGGCGAGCCCTTCGGCGCGATGTCCGGCAAGGACTTCGGCGACGGTGGCGAGGATCTCCGGATAGCTGATCTCGCCGGCGAGGAAGGCGCCGACCGCGACTTCGTTTGCGGCGTTCAGCACCGCCGGCGCGCTCTCCCCCGCCGCCAGGGCGGCGCGGGCGAGCTCGACTGCCGGAAATCGCCGGTTGTCCAGCGGCAGGAACTCGAGCGTTCCGAGCTCCTCGAGCGCCAGGCGCGGAAACTCGTTCGCCCACCGTTCGGGATAGGCGAGGGCGTACTGGATGGGAAAGATCATGTCGTTCTTCGACAGTTGGGCGATCCACGAGCCGTCGCGAAACTCGACCAGCGAGTGCACCAGCGAACGAGGATGAATCACCACGTCGATGGCCGCGGGGGAGATTCCGAAAAGGTGCGAGGCCTCGATGAGCTCGAGACCCTTGTTGATCAGCGTGGAAGAGTCGACGCTGATCTTTGCGCCCATCGACCAGGTCGGGTGGCGCAACGCCTCTTCGCGGCGGATCGTGGCGAAGGTCGCCGGGTCGCGGTGCAGAAACGGCCCGCCCGAGGCGGTCAGCACGAGGCGGCGGACCTCTTCGTGGCTGCCTGCGCGGAGCGCCTGATGGAGCGCCACGTGCTCGCTGTCGATCGGCACGATCTCGGCGCCGGACTTCCTCGCGAGGTCGGTGAGCAGGCGGCCGGCGACGACCAGCGACTCCTTGTTGGCGAGCGCCACGGGCTTCCCCAGCGCGAGCGCAGCGGCCACCGGCGGAAGACCGGCCGCGCCGACGATCGCCGCCACGACCTTGTCGACCTCGGGGTGGCTGGCGGCGGCGACCAGGGCCTCGGGTCCCGACGCGAGCTCTACCCCCGGTGGCAGCTCCCGGCGCAGGCTCTTCGCCACTTCCGGGTCGACGACCGCCAGCAGGCGCGGACGAAACTCCCTCGCCAGGGCGAGGAGCGCTTCGGGGTTTCTTCCCAGGGCGCCGAGGGTCGCGATCGACAGGCGATCGGGATGGTGGCGCACGACCTCGACGGTGCTGGCGCCGATCGAGCCGGTGGCGCCGAGCAGCGCGAGGCGCTGGGTCATCGGGCGAGCTCGACGCCGGCGATCCACAGGCCGAGAAGCATCACCGGGGCGGCCAGGAACATGGCGTCGAAGCGGTCGAACATGCCGCCATGGCCGGGCAGGATCGCCCCGGAGTCCTTGACGTTCGCGGCTCGCTTGACCAGCGACTCGACGAGGTCGCCGAGTTGCGAAGCGATCGCCGTCGCCAGGGCGACGGCGAGGAGTGGCCAGTCGACCGCTCCCTGACGCCACAACGACCAGACGGCGGCGGCCGCGAGTGAGGTGGCGAGGCCGGCGATCGCCCCCTCCCACGACTTCTTCGGCGAGACGATGGGAGCGAGGCGATGCCTCCCCCAGGCCGAGCCGACATAGTAGGCCGCCGAGTCTCCGAGCCAGACGATGGCGAGCAGGAGAAAGAAGAGCCACGGATCGTGCTGCTGCAGCATCACCAGGCTGGCGACAGGCGCCGCGAAGTAGAGCGTGCCCCAGCTGAGGACCGCGGCCGCCGGGATCGCCTGCTCGACCGGTGTGCGGGTGAGCAGGACCGAGACCGGTGGCACGATCGCCACCGCGGCGGCGAGCAGCAACAGCCAGTGGGCGTCCAATCCGACTCCGCCGGGTGCCATGCCGAGCGCAAGCGCATGCTCGAGCGCCACCGCGGCGAGCGGCGCGGTGACCAGCAGGAGGCGCCATGGGGCCCCGGGTGCCAGCGGGCGGACCATGGCGAGAAACTCGAGCGCCGCCCACTCGAAAATAATCAGGAGCAGCAACAGGAAGGCCCATTCCGGAAAACGGAAGACGGCGAAGAGCGCGGCGGGCACACCGATCGCGGCAGTGAGGAGACGTTTCATCGCTCGCGTTCGGTTCCCGGTTCAGCTCTTGGCGGAGTTCTGGACGGTGGCGGAAGGCGGCGTTTCGGCAAGCGGATCCGCGCCGGCGAGCGCATCTCCGGCGGCGAGCGCTGCCGGCGGAGCGTCGATACCGCCGAAGCGACGCTCACGGCCCTGAAAGGCGACGATCGACTCCAGCAGATGGCGCAGGCGGAAGTCGGGCCAGAGGGTCGGGGTGACGACGATCTCGGTGTAGGCGATCTGCCAGAGGAGGAAGTTCGACACCCGCATCTCCCCCGAGGTGCGGATCAAAAGATCGGGATCGGGCTGACCGGCGGTCTCCAGCGCGTTCGAGATCGCCGCCTCGTCCAGAACCAGCCCCGGGTTGGCCCGGGCGGAGGCGACCAGCTTGCGGCAGGCATCGACGAGCTCCGAACGGCCGGAGTAGTTGAGCGCGATGTTGAACACCATGCGTCGACCGGCGGCGGTCTTCTCCAGCCCCTCTTCGAGCGTCGCGACCACCGAGGGGTCGAGCTCGCGCCAGCGGCCCAGGATGCGCAGCTGGATGTCGTTGTCGATCAGCGTGCGGATCTCGCGCCGGAGGAACTCCTTGAGGAGATTCATCAGCGTCCAGACCTCGTGCCGCGGCCGCTTCCAGTTTTCGATCGAGAAGGCGTAGAGGGTGAGAACTTCGACTCCCAGCCGGGCGGCGCTCTCGACCGTCTCGCGGACCGCAGAGACGCCGGCGCGGTGGCCCTCGATGCGCGGCAGGAAGCGCTTGCCGGCCCAGCGTCCGTTGCCGTCCATGATGATGGCCACATGGCGAGGCAACCGGCTGCGATCGATCTGGCGCAGCAGGGTCTCTTCCAACGATCCGGGTTCGACCAGGAGCGATGGCTCGGACATTCGAGGCAAATTACCACAGCGCACGGTCAGCGGGCCGGGGCGTCTGCCGGTTCGGTGCCGGCTCTGGTCGCGGTGCGGTAGTCGATTCTCTCGAGCGCCAGCGCGTGCGCCGGAGCGGTCGGCCCGGCCGCTCCCCGGTCGCCGCCAGAGAGCAGTTGCGCGAAGCCGGCGACCGAGCGTTGTTCGAAAGCGACTTCCAGCAGGGTGCCGGCGAGACTGCGCACCATGCCGCGCAGAAAACCGTCGCCGGTGATGCGCAGGGTGAGAGCGCCCGGCTCCTCCTCCGCCCAGGCGGCGCGAAAGAGCGTGCGGACCGGCGAGCGGTGGCTGCCGCCGGCGAGGGCGAAGCAGGAGAAGTCGTGCCTCCCGGGGAGCAGCAGCGTCGCCGCCCGCAACCGGTCCCGGTCGAGGCGGTCGGCAACCGCGAACGCGAAGGCCGCCTGGTCGGGAGGTGCGAAGCGCCCAAGCCTCACACGATAGGCGTATTCCTTCGCCGCAGCGGAGAAGCGGGCGTGAAAGCCCGCCGGCGCCAGGCCAGCGTCGAGAACGCGGATCGCGAACGGCAGATGGTGGTTCGTGCCGTGGACCAGGCCCTTGCAGGAGAACGGACGGGCGAGGTCGACATGCGCCACCTGGGCGCGGGCGTGAACGCCGGCATCGGTGCGGCTCGCGCCGACTACTGCGACGGTCTCGCCGGTCAGCTCGCCGAGCGCGGCCTCCAAGCGCGCCTGCACGGTGTCGGCGTTCGGCTGACGCTGCCAGCCGCCGAAGTCGGCGCCGACGTAGGCGAGGTCGAGGCGATAGCGATAGAGGCCCTCCGGCACGGCATGATCCCGGGGGCGCTGGTCGACGAACGGAGGCAGGCTAGGCACCGCCGGATCATCTCTCACAAGCCGGTTGGATAGGATCGTCCCATGGTCGCCGACCGCGAACCCAGACAGCGCCGGGTAGCACTGCGCGCCGCGCTGCCGGGCGACGCCGGAAGTCTCTCCGCCTGGCGGGCGGAGGAGTCGGTGCGGCAGCACCAGCCGCTGCAGGAGACGAGCGCCGGAGAGTTGCGGGCGGACCTCGCGCGCCAGCGCATGGAAGATCTCTATCGCGGCCGCGGCGAGCGGTTCCAGTGGATCGTCATGGTCGACGGCGAGTCGGCCGGCTGGATCACGCTCGCCATCCTCTCCTGGGAGCACGGACTGGCGGAAATCGGTTACGCCCTGGCCTCCGAGTATCAGGGGAGACGCCTGATGGGCGAAGCGCTCGGCCAGCTCCTGCCCGAGCTGTTCGCGGCGGTCGGCATCGAGCGCCTCGAAGCGCGCTGCTCGGTGGAGAACGTCCGCTCGGCGAGCCTCCTCGAGCAGCTCGGGTTCCTGAAGGAAGGACGTCTGCGCAGCTACTTCTCGCTCCACGGCAAGCGGATCGATAACTTCCTCTTCGCCCTGCTGCGCGCGGATTTCCTGCAGGCCCCGGAGGCCGGGGAGCGGAACTAAAGCAGCTCGAGCGTGGCGTAGCGCGCGATGAGCTTCTTCTTGCCGGCGCGCTCGAAGAAGATGGTGAACTTGGCGTCGTCGCCCTCGCCTTCGAGCTCGAGCACCACGCCCTGGCCGAGGGTCGGATGGCGAACGCGACTGCCGCGCTTCGGACCGCGTGTTGTGGCTGCTGGGAGCGGTGGAAGCGCCGGCTGACGCCCGTAGAACTCGTCGATCGGGCGGGTGCGCTCCGTCTGATAGATGCGCGGGCTCGCCGAGGTGTCGAGCAGGCTCTCCGGCACTTCGGCCAGCAGCGGCGACTCCCGCTGATCCTGATAGGCGCCGGCAATGCGGCGCCGCCGGCAACAGGAAAGGTGGAGCTTCTCCTTCGCGCGCGTCATGCCGACGTAGAACAGGCGGCGCTCCTCCTCCAGATCCTCGCTCTTGCCTTGCGAATTCCAGTGCGGCAGCAGACCGTCTTCGAGTCCGGGCAGGAAGATGACCGGGAACTCGAGCCCCTTGGCGCTATGCAGGGTCATGAGACTGACGCCGCGCTCGCCATCCCAGGAGTCGAGGTCGGAGACCAGAGCGACGTGGTCGAGGAAGGCGGTCAGCAGGTCGTCGTCCTCACCGCTGCCGTAGCTCTTCGACTCGGTGAAGTTCTGCGCCGCCGAAAGAAACTCGCGGATGTTCTCGAGCTTGGCCTGCTCCTCCTCGTTCTCGCGCCGGAACATGTCGGTATAGCCGGTCTTCGCCAGCAGCTCGTCGAGGAGCGCCGGCAGGGGGAGCTCTTCGGCCACCCCACGCAACTGATGGATCAGCGCCTTGAAGGCGCGCAGGGCGGTGGCGGCGCGCGCCGGGAAGCTCTCCAGTGGATCGACTTCGAGAACGTCCCAGAGCGTCGCCCCGAGCTTTGCCGCGCGCTCGTCGAGCATCGCGGCGGTGGTCTTGCCGATGCCGCGCGGCGGGACGTTCAGGATGCGCGACAGCGAGAAGCTGTCGCGCGGATTGCGCAGCAGGCGGAGGTAGGCGACCAGGTCCTTGATCTCGGCGCGCTCGTAGAAGCGCACGCCGCCGACCATGGTGTACGGGATCCGATGACGGAAGAACTCGTCCTCGAACGCCCGCGTCTGGGCGTTGGTACGCACCAGGATCGCCATGTCGGAAAGGGCATGCCGGCCGCGCAGACGGGTGAGCGACTCGACGACCCAGGCCGCCTCTTCGAGCTCGTCGCCGGCGCGGTGCAGGGCGATCGACTCGCCCTTTCCGGCGGCCGTCCAGAGCTTTTTGCCGCGCCGCAGCTGGTTGTTCGACACCACGGCGTTGGCGGCGTCGAGGATGGTGCCGGTCGAGCGGTAGTTGCGCTCGAGCTTGCGCACCGCGGCGCCCGGAAAGTGGCGCTCGAACTCCAGGATGTGGGTGACATCGGCGCCGCGCCAGCGATAGATCCCCTGGTCCTCGTCGCCGACGGCGGTCAGGTTGCCGTTCTCGCCGGCGAGCTCGGAGACCAGCTTGAGCTGCGCCTGGTTGGTGTCCTGGAACTCGTCGACCAGCAGATAGCGCGTGCGTTGCCGCAGGCGTTCGGCGAGCTCCGGGTGCTCGGTGAACAGCCTCACCGCGAGGCTCATCATGTCGTCGAAGTCGACTCCCGAAGCCTGCGCCACCAGCGACTGATAGCGGCGATACACCCGCGCCACGCGCTGCTCGAAGAAATCCTTCGCCTCGCGCTCGTACTGCGCCGGCGACAGCAGGCGGTTCTTGGCACCGGAGATCGCCGCGAGCAGGGTGCGGGGCGGGAAGCTGGTCTCGGAAACTCCCTCGGCCTGCATCGCCTGGACCACGAGGCGCTTCTGGTCGTCGGTGTCGAGAATCGCGAAGTCGCGCGGCAGTCCGACGCGCTCGCCATAGCGGCGGAGCAGGGTCAGGGCGTAGCGGTGAAACGTGCCGACGAAGGTCGGCAGGGGAAAGATATTCAGCAACCGCTCGACGCGGTCGCGCATCTCGCCCGCCGCTTTGTTGGTGAAAGTGACGGCGACGATGGACGCCGGATCGACGCCGCGCTCCTGCACCAGCCAGGCGACGCGGTAGGTGATGACGCGGGTCTTGCCGGAACCGGCTCCGGCAAGCACCAGCTGCGGGCCGTCCCCGTGGGTGATGGCGGCGAGCTGATCGGGATTGAGTTCCTTGGCGAAATCGATGGTGGTGGCGGAAGGCATCTGCCCCCGACTTTAGCAGTCGGAAACGGCGGGTCAGGCCAGCCGAGTCGCGAGGTAGGGCGCAGGGTCGAGCGCCGGCGGCTGGCCGAGGAGGGTCGCGGCGACGAGGTCGGCACTCGCCGGTGCGAGCAGGATGCCGTGACGGTAGTGCCCGGTGGAGTAGAAGAGACCCGGGACCGCGCCGGGGCCGAGGATCGGCAGGCCGTCCGCAGTCGCCGGGCGGAAGTTCGACCAGGC
>JAYTAM010000409.1:0-12678 GCA_043737505.1 Thermoanaerobaculia bacterium | reverse complement strand
GCCACCGACTTGTAGACTGGCCGCGAAGGGCCGCCGCACCGGCATCCCGGGAGGTGAACGATGCCCGACCGAAGACAAAGGTTCGTTCTCTGTGGCCTTTCGGCTATCGCGCTCGTCGCGTCGAGTCCTACTCGAGCTGCGGTCATCGCGGTCGACGGCACGACCTGTGGCCTGGGGAACGCCATCCTGTCGGCGAACGGCGACGCCGCGGTCGGCGGCTGCACCGCCGGAGCCGGCGCCGACACGCTGATGCTGGGCGTGAATGTCGTGCTCACGGCGCCGCTCACCGCGAGCGTCGAAGGCGGCCCGAGCGGCCTGCCGGCGATTTCGAGCAAGATCCTCATCGCGGCCGGCGCCGGGTCGGTCGTCGAGCGCTCGAGTGCCATGGCCTGCAACTCGGAAGAGCCCACAGCCTTTCGTTTCCTCGAGGTCGCCGCTGGCGGCGACCTCGAGCTCGCCGGCCTGACGCTGCGCAACGGCTGCGTCGCGGCTGTCGGCGCCGGCGCGATCGCCTCGGGAGGAGCCGTCCTCGTCCTCGCCGGAGGGGCGCTCCAGATCGACGACTGTGAGGTCGAGGGGAATACGGCGCGAGGCGGGCCGGAAGGCGTATCGCAGTCCGCCGGCGCTGCACGTGGCGGTGCCGTAGCCGTGCTCGACGGATCGCTCGAGATCGTCGGCTCGACGTTCTCCGCCAACGAGGTGATCGGCTTCGACGCTCGGGGAGGGGCTCTCGCGGTCGAAGGCGGCGACCTCCGGGCGATCACCTGGAGTCGCTTCGAGGGCAATCGCGCCACTCCCGCGCCCGCCGAAGATTTCATGGCCACGACTCCGACTTCGGGCGGCGCCATCGCCCTGCGCGACGTCAACGCGGGCTCTCTGGCGCATCTCCTGATTGCGGGCAACCTAGCCGGCACAGAGGTTCTGGCGGGAGGTTCGGCGTCCGGCGGGGGCATTGCGGTGACCGGTGGGCGTCTACAAGAGCTGCGGGATACCCTGTTCTCAGCGAATTCCGCCCGCGCCGGTGGGGCATCGTTCCTTGCCTTTGCGGACGGCCTCGGTGGCGGGCTTGCGAACAGCGGATTCATCGACACGATCGCCCGCGCGACGTACTCGGCCAATCTGGCCCTCGGTGCCATGGGCGGCGAGGGCCGCGGCGGCGGACTCGACAACACCGGGCGTATCCAGCGGATCGTCGCCGCCAGCTTCATCGCCAATACCGCCGAGGGTGGTGTTGGAGTCCATAACATCCAGGGCCCCAGTGTCGGAGGCGGGATCGGGAACCTCGGCTCGATCGCCGAGATCGCGGCGAGCACTTTCACTCTCAACGAGTGTCCAGTAGTTCCCAACACCTTCATAAGCTATTCCGCCGGCGGCGGGATCTATAGCGCGATCCCGCCCCCAGGTTCGGGACCGGGCGGAGCGATCGTCCTGGTCAACAACCTGCTCGCCGGCAACGATGCCGTGCTGGGAGACGACTGCTGGTCCTCCGCCGGTTTCGGTTCCGCGGGGTGGAACTTTGCTCAGGCGCCCGACGCCTCGTGCACCTTCACGAGCACTGGAGACATCCTCGGCGAGGAGGCGCAGCTTCTCCCGCCGGCCGACAACGGCTGCGCCCTGACCCTGCCGGACGGTTCGTGCGCGCCGTCCGTCGCCTTTCCGCCGACCAGTCCGGCAGCCGACGCCGGGCGCTGCGGCGAAGCGGGGACGGAGCTCGACGGCCGCGGCGCCGTGCGGCCCCTCGATCTCGCGGGGGTGCCGAATGCCGCAGGCGGCGACGGTTGCGACATCGGCGCCTTCGAGTTCGACGGCGCGCTCGCGACGGTGCACCTGGGGCTCAACGTGGCGGAGTCGGGCGACCCGGTCTACGGCGGCACCGGAGCCGGCAATCTCGTCTACACGCTGGCGCTCGCGAGCCTCGGCTCGGCCGCAGCGGAGGGGATCGCCGTCGCAGTCGCTCTGCCTTTGCCGGCGGGGGTCACCCTCGACTCCGCGACGCCTTCGTCGGGAAGCTGGGACGGGGCGACCTGGACCGTGTCGTCCCTGCCGAGCGGCGGTCGAGCGACGTTGACTTTCGTCCTTACGGTCGGTCTCGGCACGACCGGAGGCGCTGAGGTGCTGAGTCTCTCCGCCGTGGTCACTGCGGCGACCGGTCACGGCGGCGAATTCGCGGCGGATGTCGAGAGCACGTCGGTCCGCGAAGCTGTTCTCCACGATGGCTTCGAGAGCGGCGACACTGCCGCCTGGAGCTTCACCTCGGGCGGAGACTGAGTCCCGGACAGCTGTCGCGCCGACCGCCGGACAGCTGTCCGGATCGGACTGTCCGCCCGCCCGGCGGGAATTTGGGTCCAGGTTGGAACTCATTCCAAGGAATGGAGTTGCGAGCTCGAACCGAGCGTCGCTGGAATTGGCCCCGGGCTTGCTATCTCGGCGGATGTGACGATTCCGATTCGACCGACTGCGATTCGCGACACCGAGGGCATGGACAGGCCGGTGGAGCGCAAAGTGCGACGCTGGAAGCCGCTCGCGGCTGGCGCCGCGGTGGTCCTTCTGCTCGCGATCTGGTGGCTGCGGCCGATCGTCGGGCGTTGGGCGTCGAGTACCGGAAGTGTCGAAGGCGCGCGCCTGCGCCTGGGCACCGTCACGCGCGGCGACCTCGTCCATGACGTCGCCGCGCAAGGGCGGGTCGTGGCAGCTTCGCGCCCGACGCTCTTCAGTCCGGCTGCCGGAATCGTCAGCCTGAAGGTGCGCGGCGGGGTGGCGGTGACGCCCGGACAGCTTCTCGCCGTCGTGGCGAGTCCGGAGCTCGAGAATCGCCTGCAGCAGGAGCGCGCGACTCTCGCCGCGCTCGCGTCCGACGCCTCGCGCATCGAGCTGTCGATCCGCCAGCAGAACCTGGCCAACGAGCAGCGGGTGGCGCTCGGCGACGTCCAGACGGCGGCGGCGGCGCGCGAAGTGGAGCGGTCAGAGAAGCTCGACACGCTCGGGCTGATGAACCAGATCGACCTCGAGAAGTCGCGCGACACTCTGGCGATCGCCAGGCTAGAGCTCGAGCAGTCGCGCCAGCGAGTCGCCAACGAGAAGGAGATGTTCGACTTCCAGCTGCGCGACGCCCGGGCCCGGAGCGACCGCCAGCAGCTGGTGGTACGCGACGTCGAGCGCCAGATCGGCGAGCTCGAGATCCGCGCGCCGTTTGCCGGCCAGGTCGCGACGGTGAGCGTGGCCGACGCCGACGCCGTGGTGCGCGGTCAGCCGCTGGTCGGTGTCGTCGACCTCTCCGACCTGGAGATCGAGATCAACATTCCCGAGACCTACGCCGATCAGGTTGCGATCGGCGTGGCGGCGGTGGTGAAGATCGATACGACCGAAGTCACCGGCGTACTGACAAGCGTCTCTCCCGAAGTGCGCAACGCGCAGGTCGAGGGTCGCATCGCTTTCGACGGTGGGCCTCCCGCCGGGCTGCGGCAGAACCAGCGGGTGAGCTGCCGCCTGGTACTCGACCGGCGGAGCGCGGTGCTGAAGGTGCCGCGAGGTCCCTTCCTCGAGGCCGGGGGAGGCCGCCAGGTCTACGTCGTCGCCGACGGGCTGGCGCGCCGGCGAGCGGTCACCCTGGGAGCGATCAGTGTCACCGAAGTCGAGATTCTTTCCGGTCTCGAAGAGGGCGAAGAGGTCGTCCTTTCGGACGTGGGGGCGCTCGGCGCGGGAAGCGGTGCCGAAACGATTCTGGTGCGGGATTGAAGATTCGCTGGACGCTTGGAGGGAGCGAGAGATGCCGACGCTGAAGATGATCGATGTCACCAAGAGCTATCGCACGGACCTGGTCGAGACCCGGGCGCTGCATCACATCTCCCTGACCGTCGAAGAGGGCGAGTTCGTCGCGGTGAGCGGGCCTTCCGGTTCGGGCAAGACCACCTTCCTCAACATCACCGGCCTGCTCGACACCTTCGCCTCCGGGACCTACGAGCTCGACGGCGTCGATGTCTCGCGGCTGAGCGATCGTGAGCAGGCGAGAATCCGCAACGAGAAGATCGGCTTCGTCTTCCAGAGCTTCAACCTGATTCCGGATCTCGACGTCTTCGACAATGTCGACGTGCCGCTGCGCTACCGCGGATTTCCCGCCGCCGAGCGCAAGCGGCGGATCGAGGAGAGCATCTCCCGGGTCGGGCTTTCCGCCCGCCTGCACCACCTGCCGTCGCAGCTCTCCGGTGGACAGCAGCAACGCGTCGCCATAGCCCGCGCGCTCGCCGTCTCGCCGCGGCTGATTCTCGCCGACGAGCCGACCGGCAACCTCGACTCGGCGACCGCGCAGGAGATCATGAACCTGCTGCACGAGGTGAACGACGCCGGTACGACGATTGTCATGGTGACCCACGATCCGAGCTGCGCCGCCCACGCCGCACGTCAGATCCACATCCTGGACGGCCGGTTGATCGACATCCGCGACGAGATGCCGGCGCTTACGCCGCGGACCCGCCTGCAGGCGACGGTCTAGGGCCGCGGAGAGAGACCCGTCATGTTCTTCTACTACCTCCGCCTGGCCACCAAGAGCGCACTCTCGACTCCTGGCTTGACCCTGCTCACCGTCGGCGCGATCGCCCTGGGCGTCGCGGTCCCGACGGCGCTGATCTCGGTTCATCACGTCTTCGCCCAGGATCCGATTCCCGGGAAGAGCGACCGCCTGTGGAACATCCGCCTCGAGAGCTGGGAGCTCGAGAGCGAGTTCTTCAACGTCCTTCCCGGCGACCCGCCGAAGCACATCACCTATCGCGACATGCGCGGGCTCCTCGCCTCCGACCTGCCGCTGCACGAGACTGGCGTTGCCTCGGCGAATCTCTTCGCCTTTCCTGCTGACGCGAATGCGCGTCCGTACCAGACGATCGCCCAGCTCTGCCACGCCGACTTCTTCCCGATGTTCGACGTACCGTTCCGCTATGGCGGCGGCTGGACGAAAGCCGCCGACGAGAATCGCGAGCACGTCGTCGTGCTCTCCCAGGAAGCCAACCGCCGGATCTTCGGCGGCGCCGACAGCGTCGGCAGGCAGGTGCGGCTGGGGGCACAGAGTTTCACCGTCGTCGGCGTCCTCGACCACTATCAGCCGACGCCGCTGTTCTTCGACGTCATCAACAACGCCATGGGGAAGGCGCGCGACTTCTACCTGCCGTTCGACCTGATCCGCGACGCCGGCCTCGAGCTCTCCCGCACCGGCGACACCGATGGCTTCGGCACCGTCGACAACAACGACCCCAACTCGTTCTTCGATGCCTCGGAGGTCACCTGGATCCAGTACTGGGTCGAGCTCGACCCGGCCCGGCGGGGCGACTACGAGCGCTTCGTCGACGCCTACGCCCAGGAACAGAAGAACACCGGCCGCTTTCCGCGTCCACTCAACAACCGGGTGACGCCGCTCATGGAGTGGATGCGTGTGCGGGCCGTCGTTCCGCCCGCGACGGTGGGACTGGTGATCATCGCGCTGCTCTTCCTCGCGGTCTGCTGCCTGAATCTCACCGGGCTCCTGCTCGGCAAATTCCTCTCGCGCTCGGGAGTGCTCGGGGTGCATCGGGCGCTCGGTGCGCCGCGCTCGGCGATCTTCCTGCAGCGGCTCCTCGAATGCGAGCTGGTGGGGGTGGGCGGCGGCCTCCTCGGCGTCGGCCTGGCGGCCGGAGCGCTGCAACTGGTCAACCGGCTGCTGCCGGCGAACATCGCCCGCGCCGACCTCTTCGGCGCCGATGGTTTCACTCTGCTGGTGGCGCTCGGATTGGCGCTCCTGGCCGGCCTGCTCTCCGGCCTCTATCCGGCCTGGCGCGCCTGCCGCATTCCGCCGGCGATGCAGTTGAAGCTGCAGTGAACGAGAGATCCGAAGAGACGATGCCCGCAGCGCGCCGGCAGGGGGGGGATTTCTGATGCAGATCGGGCCGATTTTGCGCGCCATGGCGCGCAACAAGACCAAGGTGGCGTTGCTCGTCCTCGAAATCGCCTTCACCACCGCCATCGTGCTGAACTGCCTGGCGATGATCGGCTCCCAGCGCGGGCAGATGCGACGCGACAGCGGCCTCGACGAGGCGAACCTCGTCGCCGTCCGGATCCAGCCGTGGGGCGACGCATTCGCCGACGACGCCTTCGCCAACGCGCAGGCCGAGCGCGACATGGTGGCGCTGCGCGCCCTGCCCGAAGTGGCGGATGCGACGATCATCGGCCCGATGCCGCTGCAGGGGGGCGGCAGCTCGGCGACCTTCAAGCCGCTCGGCGGCAAGGACAGCGACAAGGTGCGCTCGCCCATCTACAACGCCGACGAGCATGTTCTCGCTACCCTGGGTCTCCAACTGGTGGAGGGCCGCAACCTCGTGGCGACCGACCGGCCGGAGAAGAACGGTCCGCGGATTCTCAACTGCCTCGTGACGCGCGACTTCGCCGATGCGCTCTTTCCCGGCGTCTCGCCGATTGGCAAGCTGATCGAAAGCGGGAGTCCAGAATTTCCCGACGTCATCGTCGGCGTGGTGGAGCGGATGGTGACGCCCTACGGCGGTGGCCCGATGGAGGGGCGGATCGTGATCTATCCCAGTGGGCCGATCGGCGGGGGATTCCAGAGCTTCATCGTGCGCAGCAAGGGGGGCGATCTCGAGGCCCTCATCGCGCAGGTCGAGTCGACGCTGCTCGCCCAACAGGGTGAGCGCATTCTCCGGCTGCGCACGATGGCGGAGGTGAAGGGCAACGGCTACGCGCTCAACGTCTTCCTCGTTCGCGTGCTGGCCCTGATCACCGTGTTGCTGCTCTCTGTCACCGCGCTCGGCATCTTCGGCACGACCTCCTTCTCGGTCACCCAGCGCACGAAGCAGATCGGAACCCGACGCGCCCTCGGCGCCTCGCGCACCGAGATCGTGCGCTACTTCCTGCTCGAGAACTCGCTCATCGCCGGCATGGGTATCGGCATTGGCCTGGTGGCGGCGTTCGGCCTGAATCTCCTCCTGGTGACCCAGTTCGCTGGCGCGAAGATCGGACCCGGACTGGTGCTGGGCGGCGTCCTTTTGCTCTGGCTGGTCGGCGTGGCGGCGACCATCGTCCCGGCCCGGCGCGCCTCGAAGCTCTCGCCGGCGCTGGCGACACGCACCGTCTGAAGCCCCGAGGCGCGCCCAAGCCGGAAGGCGCCGCCAGGCGGGCTCTTGCCTCCTTGCGCCCGACCGGCTACCGTCCTCCAAGCCGATGCCCGCCGGAAGCGCCGATTCTCCCCCCTCCGCTCCTCGCATCCCGGAGCGCCCTCTGCGTATCCTGATCGTCGAGGATCAGGAGCGGGTGGCGAAAGCGCTCGCCGTTCTGCTCGAGCTCGAGGGCCTGACCTCGGTCATCGCCAGGTCTCCCGATGCGGCACTCGCCTGCCTGGCCGCCGGCGGCTTCGATCTGGTACTGCAGGACATGAACTTCACCGCCGGTGCCACCTCGGGAGAGGAGGGGGCGCTCCTGTTCGAGCGCCTCCGCGAGACCCATCCCGGGCTGCCGCTGATTCTGCTCACCGCCTGGGGCCAGCTCGAGGCCGCGGTGAGGATGATGCGCGCCGGGGCGGCCGACTACATCGAAAAGCCGTGGGACGATCGCAAGCTCGTGGCCTCGGTGCGCGGCGTTCTGGCGGCCACAAAGCGGCCTGTGGAGCCCGCGGCGGGAGGTTCGGAGGCGGCGTCGGGCCGCCGGCGGTTCGCCGCGGCGCACGACCTCTGCGGTTTGATCTATGCGAGCCCCACGATGCACGAGGTCGTGACGCTGGCCGCGCGCGTCGCGGCCGCCGAGGTTTCGGTGCTGATCACCGGCGAGAGCGGCACGGGGAAGGAGAAGCTCGCCGAGATTCTGCACGCCAACTCGCCGCGCCGGAGCAAGCCGTTCGTTCGCGTCGACGCCGGCGCGCTGCCGGAGGCGCTTCTCGAAGCGGAGCTCTTCGGCGCCGAGCCGGGCGCCTTCACCGGCATCACCCGTCGCCGCACCGGACGATTCGAATCGGCCGACGGCGGAACGTTGCTGCTCGACGAGATCGGCAACCTCCCGCTCGCCGGGCAGGCCAAGTTGCTGCGCGTTCTGCAGTCAGGCAGATTCGAACGCCTCGGCAGCTCGCAAGCGCTGGAGGTCGATGTGCGGGTGGTCGCGGCGACCAATCTCGATCTCCAGCGGGCGATCGCCGCCGGACAGTTCCGCGAGGACCTCTACTACCGCCTGGCGGTGATCGAGATCGAGGTGCCGCCGCTGGCGCGGAGGCCGGAGGACATCCTGCCCTTGGCCGAACATTTTCTCGCCGGATTGGGCGGCGCCGGTTCGCCGCCGACGCTTTCGCAGGAGAGCCGCCGCGCCCTGGAGGAGCACCGATGGCCGGGCAACGTGCGCGAGCTGCGCAACCGCATTCAGCGTGCCGGCCTCCTGGTGCGAGGGGTCTCGATCCGGCCCGAGGATCTGGGTCTCGGCGGCAGCGGGAGCGCTCTCTCCGTGCCTCTGCCGGTTCGCGCGTCGGATCGCGTGCCCGCTGTGCTGCCCGTCAGCCCGCCGGCAACTCCGCCGCCCCCCTTCGACGATGCCGAAGAGCGGCGCCGCATCGAAGCCCTGCTGGTCGACTGCGGCGGCGTGGTCTCGCAGGCGGCGGATCGCCTGGGGCTCTCGCGGCAGGCGCTCTACCGTCGCATGGAGCGGCTGGGTATCGTGCTCGAGCGCCGTCCGCGGCCGTAGACGGCTGACCATGGGCTCCCGCGTCGCAGGCCGGCTCGCTTTCACCCTGACGCTTCCGGTCGTGGTGGCGGCTGCGGCCTCGGCGTGGGCTGCCGCGGCTGGAGCTTCCGCGCCGTGGGTCGCGGGCAGCGCTCTCGCGGCCGGCCTGCCGACAGCTCTCTGGCTGGGCCTGCGTTTCGCCTGGCGATGGCGACAGAGCGCCGAGGCGCTGTCGACGGCGATCGAAGGGCTGCGCGCCGGCGATTTCAGTCTGCGGCTCGCCCCGCCCGAGGAAAAGACGCTCGGCGAGTTGGCGCGGATCTACAACTCGCTCGCCGAAGCCCTCTCTGCGGAGCGCGCCGAGCTGCGCCGCCGCGAGCTGCTGCTCGATGGAGCGCTCGAAGCTTCGCCGGCCGCGGTGGTTCTGGTGGGGGAAAACGAGCGCATCCTGTTCGCCAATCGCGCCGCAAGAGTGCTTTTCCACGCCGGGCGCCGGCTCGAAGGCCACGCCTTTCGCGAGCTCTGCGCCGAAGGGCCGGAGGAGTTGCGTGCGGTGCTGGCGACCGGCGAGGACGCCGTCGTGACCTTCCCGCTCGCCGCTGGCGCCGATGGCGAGGAAACTTTTCAGGTGCATCATCGCGGCTTCGTCCTCGACAGCCGGCCGCGCAGGCTGGTGCAGGTCCGGCGGCTGACTCAGGAGCTCCGCCGCCAGGAGGTCTTCGGCTGGAAGAAGGCGATTCGCGTCATCGGTCACGAGGTCCGCACGCACCTGGCTGCGATCCGCTCCCTCGCCCGCTCGGCGCGCCAGTTCGGCGAGCGCGGGGAACCGGCAAGAGTGGCGGAATTGCTCGGTGACGTCGACGAAGCGGGCGCCGCCCTGCAGCGATTCATCGATGGCTACGGACGCTTCGCTCGTCTCCCCGAGCCGCAGCGCGAAGCGGTCGAGCTGCGCGGATTCCTGGTCCATCTGGCGCGCCTCGAAGCGTTCCGCATCGAGGGCGAGGTGCCGACGATCGCTGTCGAGTTCGACCCCGGCCAGATCCGGCAGGTGCTGGTCAACCTGCTGAAGAATGCGCGCGAGTCGGGGAGCCCGCCGGAGGAGATCGCGATCGCCGCCTCGAGCGACGAACGATTCGTCGTACTCGAGGTCCGCGATCGCGGCAGCGGGATGGACGCCGAGGCCCTCGAGCGGGCCCTGCTGCCCTTTCATTCGACGAAGCCCGAAGGCTCCGGCCTCGGCCTCGCCATCTGCCGGGAGATCATCGAAGCGCACGGCGGCTCGCTGCGCCTCCAGCCGCGCGCCGGCGGCGGCCTTGCAGTCGCCTGCCGCCTGCCTTCGGGAAGCTGACGGCGTGCTGCGGTTTGCGGAAACCAGCTGCGCCGGTGCTTGGAGTGGGCGCCCCCTCAGAACAGGTTATCGAGCTCGGCTGCGAGGGTGGCGACGTGCGGCGGATCGAGCATCGAGAGGTGATCGCCCGGCACCGGAACGACCCGGAGCTCGCAGCCCGTGGCGCGCATGAACTCCTCGTAGAGTCCCAGAGGGCGGGGCGTGGCGGCGAGGAAAGTCACCTTCCCGGCCCAGGCGCCGGGCCGGTACAGCGCCATCGCGGCGTCGTTGGCGCGCATCACCCGGCTGAAGTGCCGGTATTCGTTCGCTTTGAGGGCCTCGTCGCGGCCTTCTCTCAGGCGGCGGCGCAGACGCCGGAGGTGTCCCAGCCGATCGCCTCCAAAGCGCCGCAGCCGCGCCCGGAGTCTCGCCTGCGGCGAAGGCGGAGGCGGACGAAATCCCGGCACAACCTCGGCGAGCTCGGTGTCGAACATGGCAACCCAGAGGAACTCATCGGGTTCGCACAGGCGGGCCATCTCGTAGGCCACGAGGCCGCCGAACGACATGCCGGCGATCCGGTAGGGCGGCGGGAGCGGCTGGGAACGGACCTCCCTCAGGAAGGTCAGCGCCAGCTCCTCAATCGTCCGCGGAATCGGGCGGTGGTCGTCCAGGCCCGGGCTCTGGAGGCCGACGAGAACGCGCTGGGGGGAGAGGGAGTGGGCCAGCGAAACCAGTCGAAGCAAATGCCCGCCCAGGCCGTGCACGCAATAGATCGCCGGGGCCCGAGCGGTCGTCGAGGTCGGACGCACGAGGGTCACCAGGCTCGGGGCTAGACTGGGAAGGGAGTTCTCTGCCAGGCAGGCGCGCAGCTCCGCGGCGAGAAGGGAGAGCGTCGGCGAACGCAGCAGGGCTGCCACGCGGAGAGGGACTCCGAACGAGGCCTCGATCTCGACCAGCAGGGAGACCGCTGCGAGCGAGTCGCCGCCGAGAGCGAAGAAGTTGCCGTCGCGGGTGAAAGCAAGCGAGCCGTTCCCGCCCAGCAGGCGCGCCCAGATGGAGGCCAGGCGACGTTCGACTTCGTCCGCTGGCGGCGCGTCCGATTGCGCACCTGTCAGCGCGTCCGTGGTCGCTGTCGGGGCCGCCGCGCTCGCGCTCAGGAGGCGCTCGAAGTCGACCTTGCCGGCGAGCGTCAGGGGCAACGCGGTGACGGCGACGATTGGGCTCGGCCGCAGGAAAGCAGGCAGCCGCCGTTCGCACTCTGCGGCAACCGATACCAGATCGGCCGTGGCCTCGAGCACGACCCATCCCCGCAGCCGGAGTCCGCCCGCGCCCTCTCGCGCCGGTGCCACCGCGGCCGCAGTGACGCCACGAATGGCGCGCAGCGTGGCCTCCACCTCTCCGGGCTCGACTCGCCGGCCGGCGATCTTCACTTGGCGGTCGAGTCGACCGAGAAACTCGAGCTCGCCGTCGGCGCGCTGAAGAACGCGGTCTCCGGTGGCGTAGTAGCGCTCCCGGCCGGCACCGGGCCCGCCGATGTCGCCGGTGGGCGACGCACGGGGGAGGTCGAGGAAGGCGAATTGCGCCGCTGTCAGGTCGGGACGCAGGTGGTAGCCGCGTGCCACGCCGCCCCCACCGAGCCAGAGCTCGCCGGCCTCTCCCGGTGCCACGGGACGGCGGCGGGAATCGAGCACAGCGGCAAGGGCTCCGGGGATCGGACGGCCGATGGGTAGCCCGGTCTCTCCGACGAGGTCGGCGGCGCGACGCGGCGCTTTCCACCAAGTGGCGACGATGGTCGCCTCGGTCGGACCGTAGGTGTTGATCAAGCTCCGACCACGGCTGGACTCGAGCCAGACGCGTGCCGCGCGTGCGCTCGCCAGCTCGCCGCCCAGGACCAGCAGGCGCAGCTCGGAAGGCATGGTCCAGCCTCGCGCCGCGATCTCAGGCGCCGTCTGTTCCCACACTGCGGTCGGCAGGTCGAGCACGCTGATGGCGCGCTCTGAGCAGAACGCCATCAGCTCCCGCGGCGTCGGCAGAGACGGGGAGTCGAGGCCGACGAGGGTTGAGCCGTGGCAGAGGGCGCCGAAAATCTGCTCGAGGGCGAGGTCGAATGCCGGCGAACCGAGCTGCAGGATCCGGTCGGCAGGCGAAAGCTCGAACTCCAGGCCCGCTGCGGCTATGTAGCGGCCGAGAGCGCCCTGCTCGATGGCGACCCCTTTCGGCGCTCCGGTCGAGCCCGAGGTTGTCGCGACATAGGCCAGATCGCGGTCGCTGCTCGAGGGCCGGGAGCTGCTTGAGATCCTGAGCGGCGAGAGCTCCCTTCCGTCCGCGAGGTCGATTGGATGGACCGGCAGCTGTGCCGGGAGGCGAAGGGCGCCGGAATCTGTGAGCGCGAGATGCGGACGTGTTTCGGCGAGGATGCGACCGATCCGGTCGGGCGTTTCGAGCGCGTCGAGCACCAGGAAGGCAGCCCCCGCCCGGTGGACGGCGAGCATCGCAGTGACCAGATCCGGTAACCGGGCGAGGCGCAAAGCGACCAACGATTCGACGCCGACCCCTCGCCGCGTGAGCGCCGCTGCGAGTCGGCCGGAGCGCTGCTCGAGACGCTCGTAGCTCCATCGTTCATCGCCGCATTCGACAGCCGTCGCGTTGGGCGTCTGCGCGGCGTGGTCCAGAAAGCG
>JAYTAM010000408.1:0-5500 GCA_043737505.1 Thermoanaerobaculia bacterium | reverse complement strand
GCGGCCGGGCGGAGATCCCGGTCGGACGCGGTTCGTTCACCGAGTCGTTTCCGCTCTTCGGTTTTTCGCTGGAGAAGTACGAAGAGCTCTTCGAGGAGCGCCTGGATCTCCTGGCGAAGCTGCTCGAGCCGGAGATCTGATCCGGCGCTCCACAGTCCTCCCCGAGCGCTGGCCGCAGGCAGTTCGGCGCCCGCTCCGCGACGATCGCGTACTTAGTACCCGACCCGTATCGCCGTTCGCGTAGAAAGTGCGCTTCACCTCGCCGGTCTCGACGCCTACGATGGGCACGCTGCGACCGCAGAGTGAAGACCGTGAGGACGTTCCTCCCGTTCGTCGGTCGGCTACGACAAGGAGAACGTCGATGAGAATCAGCAACGCGATGTCAGGGCTGTCCGTCTCGATGACTACGATTCTCGCCATTCTGGCGGCAATGCCGGCTCAGGCTGCGGGCCCCGCGCCGGTCAACCTCGGAACTGCCGGCGATTTCGTGATTCTCTCGAAAGCGGGAATCTCGACCACGGGTGTGACCTCGATCGTGGGTGACCTCGGGGTCAGCCCGATCGCGGCGACGGCCGTCACGGGCTTCGACTTGATCCTCAGCCCCTCGGGCATGTACTCGACATCCTCACTGGTCACGGGCATGGTATTCGCCTCGGACTACGCGCCACCCACACCCACCTACATGACTAGCGCCGTGGGCGACATGGAAACCGCCTACGTCGACGCAGCGCGTCGGTCCCTGCCGGACTTCACCGAGCTGCACGCCGGCGATCTCACCGGGCAGACGCTGACGCCGGGGCTCTACAAGTGGGGAACCAGCGTCCTGATCTCTTCCGGCGGAGTTACCCTCGCGGGCAGCCCGACCGATGTCTGGATCTTCCAGATCTCGCAGGATCTGACTCTCGGATCGGGTGCCATCGTGACCCTGGCCGGTGGCGCGAGCGCAGCCAATGTCTTCTGGCAGGTCGCAGGCGAGACCACCCTCGGGACGACGGCTCGCATGAAGGGAATCGTTCTGTGCGCCACCCAGATCGTGATGAACACGGGCGCGCGGTTGCTGGGCAGGGCGCTGGCGCAGACTGCCGTCACCCTCGACGCGAACAACATCTCCATGGCGGCGAGCGACAACTCGATCTTCATCGACGGCTTCGAGACCGACGATACGTCCCGCTGGTCAGCGACGATCCCGTAAGAGAGCACCCAACGGCGGCCGCGTGCGTGTCGCGCGGCTGTCGCCCGGGCTCGCAGACGCGCCACTCGGACGCGGCAGCGATTCGACCCTCGGCTCGCCGAAGGGGCTGATACGAAGCGAGCAGGCGGCCGATGAGTACGGGCGGGTACATGGCGCCGATGATGCCCTCGGGAGGAGTCAAGAATAGACCCGGTGAGCGGACCTTTCTGCATCTTGCCGGGTCTTTCGGCCGGCGAGAGTCGAGCGGGGACTGCGGTCGGCTGCCTTGTTTCCGCCGGAAGTCTCGCTGAGCCGCGTCGGGCGCAAGCCCAGGGGCTTGACGCGGGCGCACATATACTTCGGCAGGCGCTGATGCAGACAATGCAAAGGTCGAGCTTCTCCATGGGTGCCGCTGCGTTAGGCAGTTCAGCAAGTTCGGGCTTTTTCCCCAGGAGCCAGTCATGAGCGGATCCGATTCACCAGATGGCAATGAGATGCCGAATGGACTGACTCGCCGGAGCTTTCTTTCCAGCGCTGGCGCCGCGGGGGTCGTGGCCTCGATGCCCATCGCGGCCGCGGCCCGGCTCGATGCAGCAACCGGAGCCGCCGAGATTCCCGGGACGGTGCCCCTGACCCTGCGGATCAACGGCGAGTCGCACCGCCTGCGGATCGATCCTCGGGCCACGCTCCTCGACACGCTCCGGGAGACCGTTCACCTCACGGGCACCAAGAAGGGCTGCGACCATGGTCAGTGCGGCGCCTGCACGGTGCACGTCAACGGCCAGCGCGTCAACTCCTGTCTGCGTCTCGCCCTGATGCACGACGAGGACGACATCGTGACGATCGAGGGACTCGCAGGACCGGACACGCTCCACCCCATGCAGGAGGCCTTCGTCGAGCACGACGGCTACCAGTGTGGCTATTGCACTTCCGGGCAGATCATGTCCGCGGTCGCGCTCCTCTCGGAGCCATGCGGACCGTCCGACGCCGACGTGAAGGAGCGGATGAGCGGCAATATCTGCCGCTGCGGTGCCTATCCGAACATCGTCGAGGCGATCCAGAAGGTGCGGCGCGGCTCGCCCCACCGCAGGGACTGACACAGGCTTCGAAACGAGGTCTCCATGGAACGATTCGAGTACACGCGCCCGCGAACGATTTCAGAGGCGATCGGTCTCGCCGCACGGTCAACGACCGCACAGCAAGGCGCGCCGGTCCGTTTCGTCGCCGGAGGCACGACGCTCATCGACCTGATGAAGCTCGACGTCGAACGGCCCACGCTGGTTGTCGACATCAACCGCCTGGGGCTCGACACCATCGAGCGCAGCCCCGAGGGTGGGCTGCGAATCGGCGCGATGGTTCGCAATGCCGCCCTGGCCCATCACGCCGCGGTGGTCAGCGACTATCCGGTACTGGGAGAAGCGCTTCTCGCCGGCGCCTCCGCGCAGTTGCGGAACGTGGCGACCACCGGCGGAAATCTGCTCCAGCGGACTCGCTGCATGTATTTCCGCGACACGGCGATGGCGTGCAACAAGCGCGAGCCGGGCTCGGGCTGCTCGGCCATCGACGGGGCCAACCGGACACTCGCGATCCTGGGAACGAGCGCTCACTGCATTGCGACCAATCCCTCGGACATGAACGTCGCGCTCGCGGCCCTGGAAGCGATCGTGCACGTCCAGGGCCCGAGCGGGAGCCGCGCCATCGCTTTCGAGGACTTCCATCTTCTGCCCGGAGAATCGCCGCATCGCGAGACGGTCCTCGCGCCCGGAGACCTGGTCACCCACGTGACTCTTCCACCGCCACGTGCGGGAGGGAAGTCGCTCTATCTCAAACTCCGGGACCGCGCCTCCTACGAGTTCGCCCTGGCCTCGGCTGCCGTCGTTGTGGAGGTGGCGGATGGGCGATTCCGCCACGTGCGACTCGCCATGGGCGGCATCGGAACGAAACCCTGGCGTATGACCGCGGCAGAAGAGGCCTTGACTGGCGCATTGGTCGACGATGCGACGATCCGGGCGGCTGCAGTGCTCGCGCTGCGCGACGCGCAGCCGCAGCGCGAGAACGGCTTCAAAGTGGAACTGGCGACGCGATGCCTGACGCACGGGCTCCGCCTCGCCACCGGGAGGGTGTCCGCATGACCCATGCAGGCGATTTCTCGCGAGGCCCCGTAGCTCCGGATCTGCTCGGCGGGAGGCTTCCACGGATCGATGGGCCCCTCAAGGTGAGCGGGGGAGCGGTCTACACCTCGGACGTATGGCTGCCGGGAATGCTCTACGCCGTCCCGGTGCGCAGCACGATCGCCAACGGCCGCGTGGTCTCGATCGACGCCGGTACGGCGGAGAAGTTGCCCGGAGTTCGCGCCGTGTATGCGCGCGGCAATCTCACTCCCTTCTTTCGCAGCGCGCCAGCGGAAGGGTTCAGCGGACTGATCGACGAGCGGCGACCCCCATTCGAAGACGACGTGGTGCGCTACTACGGCCAGTACGTCGCGGTGGCCGTCGCGCAGACGTACGAGCAGGCTCGCGCGGCCGCGGAGGCGGTGAAGGTGCAGTACGCCGCCGAGCCCCACGATGTCGAGAAACGTCTCGCGCCGGAGAAGCCGCTCAAGACCGAGAACGAGCGCGGCGATGCCGACCGGGCATTCGGGACCGCGCCGGTAAAGATCGACCAGACGTACGTCACACCCACCGAAGTACACAACCCGATCGAGCTGCACGCCACCGTGGCGGCGTGGGAGGGCGAACGGGTCACGCTCTACGAGACTTCGCAGGCGGTGCTGAATCACCGCGATGTGCTGTACCAGATGCTCGGGGTCCCCAAGGAGAACGTGCGCGTCGTCACCCACTTCCTCGGCTCCGGCTTCGGCGGCAAGCTCTGGCCCTGGACGCACTCGATCCTCGCCGCGGGAATCGCGCGCGAAGTCGGGGCGCCGGTCAAGCTCGTGGTATCACGCAAGTCGATGTTCGAGACGGTCGGCCATCGGCCTCGCACCGAACAGCGATTCCGCCTCGGTGCGGCGCGCGATGGGCAGCTGGTTTCGATCCACCAGGAGTACATGAACCAGACTTCGATCCTCGACGACTACACCGAAAGCTGCGGCGAGGCGACACCGTTCCTCTACAGCGTCCCGAACTTGAAAGTCGCCTCGGCCATCTCGCGCGCCAACATCGGTACGCCGACGGCGATGCGCGGACCTGGCGCCGTGCCCGGGCTCTTCGCGCTGGAATCCGCGATGGACGAGCTCGCGGTCACTCTGGAGATGGACCCGATCGAGCTCCGAAGGAGGAACGAGCCGCGAGAGGACGAGTCGAAAAAGTTGCCGTTTTCGTCGCGACACCTCCTCGAGTGCATGCAGGTCGGCGCGGAGAAGTTCGGCTGGGCTGAGCGCGATCGGCGCGTCGGCGCGATGCGGCGGGATGGGCTGACCATCGGCTGGGGAATGGCGGCCTGTACCTGGGGCGCCATGCGCGCCGATGCCCAGGCGTCGGTGGAGATCCGCCGCGACGGAACGGCCTCGGTCACCACTGCGACGCAGGACATCGGCACCGGTACCTACACCGTGCTCGCGCTCGTTCTCGCGGAAGCGACCGGCATTGCGCTCGAAAAGATCGACGTGCGGCTCGGCGACACGGTGCTGCCTCCCGGCCCGATCTCCGGCGGCTCGTGGGCGACGGCGACGGTGATCCCGGCGGTATCCAATGCTGGCCGCGCGGCGCTCAAATCCCTGTTCACGATGGCGACCTCGGGGCCGAACGCTCCGCTCGCGGGGTCGCAACCCGGCGACCTCGAGCTGCGCGACGGACGCGTCGTGCGAAAGAGTCAAGCGTCGTCGGGCGCGACGATCGGAGAGGTACTGGCCAGCGCCAATGCGCGCGCCGCGGTAGGGAACGGCCAGTCGGCCGGTGCCTTCGGCGGCGAAGAGAGTAAGAAGTACTCCCTGCACTCCTTCGGCGCGCAGTTCGCGGAGATCACCTGGCAGCCGGAGATCGCCCGCCTGCGGGTGTCGCGCTTCGTCAGCGTCATCGACGCGGGCCGGATGATCAATCCCAAGCCGGCACGCAATCAGATCGAAGGAGCGGTCGTGATGGGGATCGGCATGGCGATGTTCGAGGAGGCGCAGTACGACCGTCGATATGGCGCCCCGATCAACAGCAACCTGGCCGACTACGTCATGGCGACTCACGCCGACACGCCACCCATCGACGTCACCTTCCTCGACCATCCGGACCTGGTTCTGAACGAGCTCGGCGCCCGCGGCGTGGGCGAGATCGGTCTGGCGGGAACCGCGGCGGCGATCACCGCCGCGGTCTATCACGCCACCGGCGTGCGGGTGCG
>JAYTAM010000407.1:0-12730 GCA_043737505.1 Thermoanaerobaculia bacterium | reverse complement strand
TTCCGTTCTACGGCCACGCGCACATCGCCTACATCCCCAACGACACCATCCTCGGGCTGTCCAAATTCGCCCGCATCCTGGAGTTCTACGCCAAGCGGCCGCAGCTCCAGGAGCGCCTGACGGAGCAGGTGGCGGACTACATGGAGACGCGGCTCAAGCCCCAGGGCGTGATGGTCGTGATCGAGGCGCGCCACCTCTGCGTGGAGATGCGCGGGGTGAAGAAGCCGGGCGCGATGACCGTAACGTCGGCGATCCGCGGCACTTTCTACCAGAAGCCGGTCCGGGAAGAGTTCCTCGACCTGCTTCGGCTCTGAAGCCGATGCCGACGCCGCGCGCACTTTTCGCCGGCAGCGGAATCGCCGTCCCGCCCCGGGTGATCGACAATCCGACGCTGGCGCGCATCCTCGAGACCGACGACACCTGGGTGCGCGAGCGCAGCGGCGTCGTCGAGCGCCGCTACGTCGAGGCGGGAGTCGCCTCGTCCGACCTGGGTGCCGAAGCGGCGCGAGCGGCGCTCGCCGACGCCCGGATGGAGGGCGACGAGATCGACTACATCGTCTGCGCCACGATGACGCCGGATCACTACTTTCCGGGTTGCGGAACGATCGTGCAGCAGAAGCTCGGCCTGCGGCCGATTCCGGCGCTCGACATCCGGCAGCAGTGCGCCGGATTCGCCTACGGCCTGCAGCTGGTCGATGCCCTCATCCGCTCGCGCATCGCCAGAAACGTCCTCCTCATCGGCACCGACGTCCACTCCTGCGTCATGCCGTTTTCGGAGCGCACCTGGGCGGTGTTGGAGGGCCGCGACGAGGGGCCTCTCCCGGCGGAGGATTTCGCCTGGAACTCGCGCTTCCGTCACCTTCTCGTACTCTTCGGAGACGGCGCCGGCGCCATGGTCTTCCGGGCTTCGGAGGAGGACGACGGGCGCGGGATCCTGGGCTCCCGCCTGTTCGGCGACGGCAACCACAAAGAGATCCTCACCGTGCCGGGGCTGGGCTCTTCGCGGCGGCCGTTCGTCACCGCCGAGCAGATCGCCGCGGCGGACACCGTACCGGTTATGGACGGCCGCAAGGTGTTCAAACTCGCCGTGACGCTCATGCCGCAGGTCGCGGCGGCGCTGCTCGCCGAGCACGGGCTCGAGGTTTCGGATCTCGACCTGCTCGTCATGCACCAGGCGAACCTGCGCATCAACGAGGCGGCGCAGAAGGCTCTGGGGCTTCCGGACGGGAAGGTCCACAACAACATTCAGAAGTATGGCAACACCACCTCGGCGACCCTGCCGCTCTGCTTCCACGAGGCCCGGCTGGCGGGCAAGGCGCCGCAGGGCGCGCTGGTCGAGTTCGCCGCCCTGGGAGCGGGGCTGCACTGGGGCGCCGTGCTGATGCGGATCTGAGGCGCTCCGCGGCGAGCCGTCTGGCTCAGGACAGCTTCGGGCACTTCGGGGGCTCTTCGGGAGCTCTTCGGGGTCCCCTCAGGGACGCCCGAGGCCGCTCTTCTCGAGTTTCAGCAGCTCCGTTTCGATCCCGGCGTAGAGCGCGCGGCTGTGGCGGTCCCAGCCTTCCGGAGTGAATCTCCCCGCCGGCGCCGACAGTTCGACCGCCGTCTCCTGCTCGGAGCGCCGGGCAATCTTGATCCGCGCATCCGTCCACAACAGGGCCCACTCGTCCGTGACTTCGACGCTCGCGTCCATCGGCGTGCCGGCGATTTGCAAGGTGTTCAGAACCGCCACCAGCAGCGGGCTGCCGGAGCCTTTGTAGGGGCTGCGATAGATCCGGCTGGCGGTGGCACTGCCGGCGGGGGCGACGAACGAGTCGGTCGTCAACAGGACCTGGAAGGATCGGCCCGAGGCGAGATCGGCGAAGTTCGGATCGCTGCGCGCGCGCACCCGCGACCGCTCGTCGAGCTCGATGGCCCGTCCGAGGTGTTGCGCGGCGAGCGCCGAGTAGCCGGCGAGGGCGAAGTTCGTGGCGACGAGATAGTAGGCCCCGGCGGAGCGGGCGTTCGCTTCGAGGTGGCGCTCGAACGCCCGGCTCGCGAGCTCGAGCTTGCCCTGCAGGAGGTAGACCGCGCCGAGGTTGATGGCGTTGTCGCTCGCTCCCGGATCGAGCTTCTCGGCCTGGCCGAGAGCCGCGACGGCGTCGTCGTACCGCTTGTCCGCGATCGCCAGGCCGGCGCGGTTGAGCCACCCCTGCCGCAGCGTCGGATCGAGCGTCAAAGCCTGATCGAGGTCTTTCCGGCAGGCCTCGAGCTCGCCGTCGATGCACAGCGCAGTGGAGCGCAGCAGCAGAGCGCGAGCGTTCTTCGGTTCACGCTTGAGGATCGGTGCGAGCAGCTCGAGAGCGCGACCGCTGTGGCCCGCGTCCAGCGCTCGCTGGACGGCGGCGAGCGGATCGGACACCGGCTGAGCTCGCAGCGCGGGAGCAAGAGCGAACAGGAGCGTCGCCCAGCCGAGTACGACGGCGGCGGTCAGGAGTGCGGTCGGACGGCGAAACAACATCTCCGCAATCTATCCGACCGGGCCTCTGCCGCCAAAGCTGGACACGCCCCGGGGTTTCGCAGCCCGCTGCGCCTACTGGCCGCGCGTGTACCACGTGCCGCCGGGGCCGGTAAAGCTCGTTCCGGCGCCCCAGATCACCTGCGAGACGCCGGCCGAGTCGACCGCGATCTCGAGATAGTCGCCGTAGGGAAAGCTGTGGCCGGCCGCCGACTTGTACGGCGCCCCGGAGCCCAGGTCGGAGAGCCGACGCACTGCCGTCCAACTGCCGCCACTGTTCCCGGTCGACCGGTACCAGGCGTTCCAGGCCGTCTGCGCGCCGTTCTTGTCGTCCTGCCAGACAGCGCGGAAGTCGCCCGGCGTCGGTCCGGCGGCGATCGCCGGACTGTGGTGATTCACCGTCGCTGGCGCGCCCGAGAGCGAGACCCGCGAGCTCCAGGTCGCACCGCGGTCGTTCGATGTTCGGAACCAGATCTGCTGCGGGCCGCCGTTCGTCGTGTTCGCCATGTAGGCCACGGCGACCGTGCCCGAGCTGTCGACCGCGAGACCGGCGATCGAACCGAAGAAGCCGAAGCCGCAGCCGGCGGACCAGGCGCAGCCGGGGAGCTCGCGCGAGGTGTCGATCGGCAGGGTCGTCCAGCTCGTCCCGCCGTTGGTCGAGCGCAGCAGCCGGATGGCGGCGTCGCCGGTGTAGTCCTGGGTAAAGTCGGTGGTGATGAAGTAGACCGTGCCGTCGTCGGCGACCGCGCCGGCGGTGTGAAACCAGTAGCGCGTGTCGTTCGAGGTCTTGACGTTCGGCCCGAAGCTCGCGCCGAAGTTGTGCGACGCGGCGACGTAGCTGTCGCTGGCATTGAAGCCGATGTAGACGTCTCGGCCATCGGCGGAGATCGCGAGGACCGGTTTGTCCGACCAGGTCGGCACCTTCCGCCGGCCGGTGAAGGCGAGCGGTAGCGACCAGGTTGCGCCGCGATCGGTCGAGCGCGTGAAACGGACGCCGGGATCGTAGCCGTCGATCCAGGCGACGTAGACCGCGCCGCCGGTCGCCACCTCGACCTGCGGATCGTTCTGCTTCTTCTTCGTCACCGGCATGAACCGGTCGGGATCCCAGGTGGCGCCACCGTCACGCGAGCGCCGGAAAATCATCGCCGGCAGCGGACAGCCATTGCAAGGTTTGGGGCCGTTGTAACGCGTCGTCATCTGGTAGACGTCGGAGGTCGAGGGATCGGCCGCGACCGCCGGCTCCCAGTCGTCGAAGCCGCTCCAGGCCCGCTCGGCGTCGAAGCCGGGCGCCGCAGAAGAGGGTGAGGGTGCCGCCTCGACTTTGACCTCGCCCAAAAAGCTGCGCGTCGAAGGCTGCTTCTTGGCCTTGCCCTCTTCGCGCTCGCGGCCGGACGCGATCTGCGGCACGGGCACAAGCGCGAACGCGGCGATACCGGCCACGACGACCAGACCGGCTCCGGCGAGACGTCCCAGAAAGGAAGATCCGCTCATCCTCTATCTCCTTGGAATCTGGCCTCGAGCCTATCGCAGAGTCGGCAGGCCGGTCCCTGACGATGCTGACCCCAGTTCGAGCCCAATGGACGGGCCGCAGACCACTCGCTCGGACTAGAATGCAAGCATGTGCCCCGCACTCCAGGCCCCGGCGCCGGTCGAGATCGCCGACGCCCTCGGCAAGCGCGTCATCGGCCAGCCCGGCGCGGTGAAGGAGATGGCGATCGCGCTGTCGAAGAAGCTCGCCGGCCTGCGGGTCGGAAACATCCTGATGATCGGCTCCTCGGGCACCGGGAAGACGACCCTGATGCGCTCGGTCGAGAAGTTCCTCGCCGCCGACCCCGTACTCGCGGCGCGCTCGGCCGTGGTGCGTATTCACGCCAACGTCCTCGGCGAAGAGGCCCAGGCGGGCCGGCCGGGCGAGGCGGTGATGCGTCGCCTGCTGGAGCGCGCGCGCGAGCAGTTGGGCGACGGCGCCGGCGCTGCCGCGATCGTCGAGCGCGCGGCGCAGGGGCTGGTGTTCGTCGACGAAGTCGACAAGATCCGCAGCCACGTCGGCGGCACAGTGAACGTTTCGGGGATCCGCGCCCAGGAGGCGCTCCTCACCCTGATCGAAAACGAGGCGGTGCCGGTGGTCCTGCCGCAGTGGCTGGGTGGAGGGGCGACGACGGTCGACTCTTCGGGCCTGCTCTTCGTCTGCGCCGGCGCCTTCGAAGGGCTCTACGACGCTGTGTACGACCGGGTGACCATCGGTGCCGACAAGGGTTCGCTGCAGCCGGTGACGGTGGTCGAAGGGGGGCGGGTCCGCGAGGAGCTCCGCTTCGAGCTGCGTGACTGGCTGCGCAACGAGGATCTGTTCGACTACGGCATGAGCCCGCAGTTTCTGTCGCGCTTCGACGCCGTCGTCATGCTGGAAGACCTGGGGGAAGACGAGCTGCTGAAGATCTTCCTCGAGGGGCCCGACTCGGGTTTCCAGCAGACCCGCGCCTTCTTCGAGAGCCGCGGCGTGAAGCTCGCCATCTCCCCCAACGCCGCCCGCGCCATCGCCCAGGCCGCGCGCCGCCAGCCGCGCCTCGGCGCTCGCGCGCTGAAGGAGGTCTTCCGCCGCGTCATCCGCGACTTCGAATTCGCCCCGGAGAAGCACGCCGGCCAGGGCGTGCTGATGGTCGACCAGCACCACGTCGCCGCGGCGCTGAGCGAGTAGCGCGGCGCCCAGCGCCCCGCGGTCACTGCGCGGGCGGCGCGAGCCCCTTCCGCCGCTGCATTTCCGCGACGAAAACCTCGGCAAGGGAAGTCGCCTTGGGCGCAAGGCTGTCGAGGTTCTCCTGCCCCTTGTTCATCATCACCGAGATCACCAGTCCGAACTCGGGCAGGGCGGCGAAGTAAGAGGTGCTGCCGACAGCCGTGCCGTGGTGGCTGATGATCGACGTCGTCAGTGTCTCCTCGAACAGTTTCTTGTCGTTCGACACTCGCCAGCCCAGGGCATAGCCCTGGGGGTTTTCCCGCCCGTCGGCGAGGAGCTGCGGCGTCAGCAAGAGCCGGCGCGTCGATTCGCTCAGCAGGCGATCCGAGGTCATTGCGGCGCCGAGGGTGACCATGTCGGAGGGCGTGGAGAGCAGTCCGCCGGACGGCCACCGGATGCTGTTGTCCACCTTCGTCGCCGGCTTGTACCGACTCTCCTGGGTTTCGTAGAACGAGACCCGACCCTCGACCGCCCGGCCAGAGAAATCGCCACCGCTACCGGTCATCTGCAGCGGAGCGAACACCGCAAGCTGCAGGTAGTCGAGAAAAGGCGCCGCCGCTGCGCCCTCGAGCACTGCGCCGGCGACGTTGTAGCCGAAGCTGCTGTAAGCGAATTCCGTCCCCGGTGCGAAGCGGAGCGGATCGCGCTCGAAAACCCGCAAACCTTCGCGGATACTTGCGAACGGCCGGCGGTTCAGGTGCTCCCAGACCGGAAAGCAGAGACAGAGCCCGTAGTCGCGGACGCCGGCGGTGTGGCTCATCGCCTGACGAGTGGTGATCGTCCCGAGCGGCGCCTGGAGGTCGGGGAGGTAGCGCTTCACCGGCAGGTCGAGCTCCAGCTTGCTCTCGTCGAGGAGGGTACCGATCGCCACCGAGGTCACCGCCTTCGAAGTGCTGCCCAATCGGAAGCTGGAAGTCAGAGTGGCGGGCGTTCCGGTCTCTATCTCGGCGAGGCCGATCACTCCGGCCCAGACGCGCTTGCCCTCGATAGCAATCGCGGCCGAGAGCGCTGGTGTCTCGAGGTCCTCGAAGGCTTCGCGCAAGCGAGCGGCGGCGGGTGCCTGGAGCGAAGTCCAGCTGGCATCGACGAACTCATTTGCGGAAGTCGGTTTTTCCTTTACCGAGATTTTCGGCAGGGGCTCCCAGCCGCTGCTCCAGACGAGAACAGGCTCGAACAGGCGGAAGCCTAGCCAGGCGAGCGCGATCGGGATCGCCCAGAAGAGAATTCGTCGAGGGGTGCTTGCGCTACGAGGGCCGGAATTGGGGTTGCTCATCGAGAACTCCGCAGAGAAGGTAAGGAAAAGCTGGAGAGCTGGACAGGAGACCTATCGGGCAGTCGGTGAGGAGGGTACTTCCCGCCAGTAGAAGACCTCGTCGACGCGCCGGCCGAAGACGAGCGCAAGACGCATGGCGAGTTCGAGCGACGGCGCGTAGTGCCCGCCCTCCAGCGCGACGATCGTCTGCCGGGTGATGCCAGTGGCGCGCGCGAGAGATTCCTGCGACATTTCGCCGTGCTCGAAGCGGAGGCGCCGCAGGTGATTGGCGATCGGTGTGCCGCTCACGGAGTCCCCTGTAGCGCGCGGCGGGCGCTATCGTAGGACGCCAGCTGCACGGCACAGCGGACCATCGACGCGGTCATCAGGCAGACGATCAGGACATGGGCGACGAGCGGCAGCGAAAACGCCGGCAGCCCGAGCTGGACGCCGAAGCCGAGGGTCACGATCACCAGGCAGAGCTCGGCGATCAGGGTACCGTAGGCGACGCGGATGGCACGCGCGGCGAGGACGGCGTCGCGTTCGTCGCTGCGGGGCTCGGGATCGCGCGCGATGCGAAAGCTGAGGATCGCGCCGAGGACGAGCGTCCAGTTGTCGACCGCCATGGCGTGCACGACGACGCTGTGGAGCGCCATCCCCGGACCGGCCAGCCAGAGGCTGAGGACAAGATGTCCGGCGATGAGCGCAGTGGTCGCCAGACAGTGCCACAGCTCCCGCTCCGGCGAGCCCGGCTCCGAATCGGCGTCGAGCCTCCGCCAGTGGCGGCGGACCCCCATCGCGCTGAACAGCATCAGCGCGACCCCCAGATAGCCCGGCCGCACCGGCAGGACGCCTTGGAGCAGGGCAAGGACGCCGCCAGCGACCAGGGAGAGCAGCAGGACCGAACCGATTCTCAACATGGGATGTACGGTATACCAGACATATAGACAAGTAAAGACGACATATCGGAGGACTTCAGGCGAGGGTCGGCGAGGGTAGGCGGACGGGGGAGGCTTACCGGGGCGGGCTGGGCTTGCCGAGCGAAACGGCCAGCAGGTAGAGGCAGCCGCCGGGAGCGTCGGCGGGCACCTCAAGGCGTAGGCTCGAGACCCTACGCTGCTTTCCGGTAAGAGAAAAACGCTGCCGCTGCAGGGCGTCGGGGGCGGCCATGGAGCCGGTGAAGAAGCGCGAGCGATGTCTCGCGTAGATCGAGTTCAGCTGCGTTCTCAGCAGGATCTGAGTGCCGAAGCGCAGCGTATAGCGGGCCTCCTTGCCGCTCGCGAACGAGACGGTCAGAAATCCAGCGGCCATTGATTGCTGCTCTTCGGCGGGGGTGCCCCGGTACTGAATGAGGGTGTCGATCTTCTGCGTCGGGACGTTGTCGATCGGAATGTCGGCGGAGCTCTCCCCCGAGCAGACCCAGATCGCATTCGCCGCTCCTGCGGGCAAGACGCGCAGATGGGAGGTCGCGGGGGGCGGCTGCTGCGCGAGCCTCTCCAATTGCAGCGTGTTGTCCGCAGAGACGTCGGCCCTCGTCGCTGGCGGCAAGTCATAGCGGGAGTTGGCGAACGGGCCGAGCTCGACGGGCTGCCAGTCGAAACCGCCGCGGGCCTGCGCGAGTACGGATTCGTCGAAATAGGGACCGCTCTCCTGGTACGTCCAGCTGCGGTCGATCGCGGCGCGCAGTTGACTGTCCTTCCAGCTCATGCGTGCCGCGGGATTGGCGTTGATCGCAACTTCGATATTCCAGGCGTCCGCGTTGGGTGCGAAGTGGAGAACGGAAGAGAGGAGAATCTGCACGGCGCCCGCCGCCAGCAGCGCCATTCGCAGCGCTTTTCCGCGCGCGACTTCGAGCGCCGCGCCGAAGGCGAGGGCGCAGGGCAGCGACAGCTCGGCGAGGAGACGCGGCCCGACTGAGTTGCCGCCCCACCAGCAGAAGTAGGAAGCAATGGTGGCGATGACGAGTCCAGTCACTGCCGTCAGCGCGCGAGTCACTCTGCGCGTCTCCCGGCTCTCCGACTTTCGGAGGAGCACGGCGAGGGAGATCAGGAGCGCGGGAAAGAACCAGACGAGCCCGCGACTCGGGCTGAACATCACTCTGAAGAGATTGCCGAACGACTCTGCCGCCAGCGGATCGAACTTGTCCTGGTTGTCGCCGCCGTAGGGCCCGTCAATGGAGCCGAACCATGCGAGGTTCAGCGCGGCCAGGCCGGCGATTCCTGCGAGCGCCCCGACCGCGAAGCGCAGGCGCGCCCACCAGCTGTCGAGCATCGCGAGCGGCAGCGGAAAGATCAGAATCGCGGTGGGCCGGCACCAGACCGCGAAGCCGGCCGCGAGGCCCGACGTCAGCCCGTGAAATCGAGATGCAGAAGCGGCGCGGGTGAGGAGCAGAGAAAGCGCCAGAGCGAGGAGCTCACCGGTATGAGACCAGAGCCCCTGGCTCATGGTCGTCAGGACCGGCGTCCCTCCCACCAGCAAGGCCGCTACGGCGAGAGTCGAGCCCCCTGACCAGCTGTGGCGCACAAGGAGAAGGAAACAGGCGAGTGCCAGGAGGCAGAGGACGACCGCGGCAGCTTTCTCGACACGCGCGTCGGCGAAGAGCGCCGGCGCCGAGCGGGAGCCGGTAGCCTCCGCGACGGCATAGATGGGCGCAGCCAGGACTCCCGTTCCAGGCGGATAGGCGACCCGCAGCGCGCTTCCGACCCGCTTCACCGAGTAGTTCGGCTCGCTTCCAGCCAGGGCCGGGGTGAGATCGAACGAACCCTCCGTCGCCAGCGCCGCCGCCAACGCCCGCGTGCCGACGTTGTCTCCCGCCGAAGAGCTCCTGCCGTTCGACCAGAAGTAGGCCGCCGCAAGGGCGAGCAGAGTCAGGATGAGACGAAAGGAGATCCCCGTGGATGCGCGAAGGATCCGTTCGGCCATGGCGAAGAGTCCGGGCTCTTTAGACGTTGTGCGGGTGCGGCCTCGGGGTGCGCGCCGCGCGTTCGGCGCGCAGGCGTTTGTAGCGGCGTTTTCTCAGCCGGCGGCGGAGGCCGATGGGGAAGAAGACGAGGAGGGCGGCGGTGATGGAGACGGCGAGCGCTTGGCGGACGATGGCGGCGCGGTCGCCGGTGGCGGCTTCGAGGAGGGCGGAGGAGAAGTAAGTGATGATCGCGATCGGCGGCAGGAGGCCGATCGCCGAAGCGAAGAGGAACTTCGGCAGCTTGACGCCGACGACGGCCGCCGCCGCGTTCACCAGCGTGAACGGCACTGGCAGGAAGCGGATGGCGATGAGCGGCAGGAAACCGCGCCGGTGGAGGAGCTTCTCGGCGCGCTGGAGCTTGTTGCCGCCGATGCGCTCGACGAACTCGCGTCCGAGGAGCCGGGCGAGCAGGAAGCCGGTGAGCGAGCCGAGGAAAATCCCGACCCAGTTCCAGACCGTTCCCCACAGGGGTCCGAAGATCGCCGCGCCGGCGACGATGAGCGGCGTCGCCGGGAGGCCCACCGAGCCCAGCACGACGATCGTTCCGACGAGAGCCGCCGGCGCCCACCAGAGCCCACGCGCATGGTCGAGGTAGCCCTGGATACGCTCCACTTTCAGATATTCGGCGAGCGGGGTGTAGCGGGCGGCGAGAAAGCCGCCGATGACCAGCAGCAGGAGGATGCCGAACTTCGCCGCCGGGCCGCGCAACGACCGCGGCGCGGCACCCCCGGCGAGAACCTTCACGGCGTTCCGGCCGCCGGGGATCGGTCGAGGCCCAGGAACTCGCGCATGTGGGCGGTGAGGATCTGCTGCGCCGAAGGCTCCATGAAATTCAGCTTGAGCTCGTTGATGACCATGACTTCGGCGTGCTTCCACTCGTCCCAACAGGTGGCGCACACCCGGTGTTGCAGCTCCTCTCCCAGCGCACCGCGGAAGGGCGGACGCGGGAGCCCCGCCGGCCGGGTGGCGCAGCGCGAGCACAGTGGCGCGATGGTCTGCGTCGAGCTCGTCTCCATCAGACCCTCCCGCTGGGGATTGCCGATGTAGCTGATGCCGCCGACGTCGCCGGAAGAATCGAGCGGAAGTAGTCGATCGTGCGGCCGAGCCCGAGGTCGAGATCGACCTTCGGCTCCCAGCCGAGCACGCGCCGCGCCTTGGTGATGTCGGGCTGGCGGGTCTTGGGGTCGTCCTCGGGCAGCGGCCGGAAGTCGATCGGCGAGCTCGAGCCGACCAGGGTGCGGATGCGTTCGGCGAACTGCAGGATCGTCATCTCGTGCGGGTTGCCGATGTTGGTCGGCAGGACCTCGTTCGACATGAGCAGCCGGAAGATCCCCTCGATCAGATCGTCGACGTAGCAGAACGACCGCGTCTGGCTGCCGTCGCCGAAGACCGAAAGCGGCTCGCCCAGCAGCGACTGCTGGATGAACGCCGGCACGACCCTTCCGTCCCGCGGACGCATGCGCGGCCCGTAGGTGTTGAAGATCCGCACGATGCGCGTCTCGAGGCCGTGGAAACGGTGGTAGGCCATCGTCATTGCTTCGGCGAAGCGCTTGGCTTCGTCGTAGACGCCGCGCGGGCCGACCGGGTTGACGTTCCCCCAGTAGGTCTCGGGCTGCGGATGAACGAGTGGATCGCCGTAGGTCTCCGAGGTTGAGGCGAGCAGGTAGCGCGCCCCCTTGGCCTTGGCGAGTCCCAACGAGTTGTGCGTCCCCAGCGAGCCCACCTTGAGCGTCTGGATGGGCAGCTCGAGATAGTCGATCGGCGAGGCCGGCGAGGCGAAATGCAGCACGTAGTCGACGGACCCTTCGACCTCGAACGGTTTCGAGACGTCCTGCTCGACGAGCTCGAAGTCGGGGCGTCCGGCGAGGTGGGCGACGTTCTCGCGTTTGCCGGTGATGAAGTTGTCGACCGCCACGACCGAGATGCCGTCGGCGAGGAGGCGCTCGCAGAGGTGAGAGCCGAGGAAGCCCGCCCCGCCGGTGACCAGAGCTCGTTTCATGCGCCGCTCCCGGTGCCGGTGCCGGTGCCGGCGGGGGGCCGACCGACGGAGTGATAGACGAAGCCCTCGGCGGCGACGCGCTCCGGTTGATAGAGGTTGCGCAGGTCCACCATCAGCGGCGCGGCGAGACGCTCCTTGAGCTCGGCGAAGTCGAGTGCGCGGAACTGGTTCCACTCGGTTGCGATGACGACCCCGTCGGCGCCCCGGGCGGCGTCGTAGGCGTCGTCGCAGAAGGTGATCGGCGGCAGGAGGGGCCGGGCCGCCGCCATCGCCGCCGGATCGAAGGCGCGCACTTCGGCGCCGCGTTCGAGCAGTCCTTCGATTACCGGAATGGCGGGAGACTCGCGCATGTCGTCGGTATCGCCCTTGAAGGCGAGACCCAGCACGGCGACCGTCTTGCCGGCCAGCGAGCCGAACGCCTGCTCGATCTTGGTGATCATGCGGCGCTTGACGCGCTCGTTCGCCGACAGAACCCCTTCGATGATCTCGAAGCGCAGGCCGTGCTCCTCGGCGATCTGGGCCACCGCCCGCGTGTCCTTGGGGAAACAGGAGCCGCCATAACCGGGGCCGGGTTGGAGGAACTTCGGTCCGATCCGGTTGTCGAGGCCCATTCCGCGCGCTACCACCTCGACGTCCGCACCGGCCTTTTCGCACAGCTCGGCGACTTCGTTGATGAAGGTGATCTTGGTGGCCAGGAAGCCGTTGGAGGCGTACTTGATCATCTCCGCCGACTCGACGTTGGCGACCACGAAGGGCACGCCGGCGGCTTTGAGCGGGGCGTAGATGTCGAGCATGACGTCGATCGCGCGCTGGGTGCGCGCGCCGACGACGACGCGGTCGGGACGCATGAAGTCCTCGATCGCCGAGCCTTCGCGCAGGAACTCGGGATTCGATACCACGGCGAACTCCTGGGTGCCGCCCGAATGCTCACGCACGGCGCGCTCGACCATCTGCCCGGTGCCCACCGGCACCGTCGATTTGGTGACGATGACCTTGTAACCGTTGAGGTTGTCGCCGATCGACTCGGCCACCTGGCGGACGAACGACAGGTCGGCCTTGCCGTCTGGCAGCGGGGGCGTTCCCACCGCGATGAACACCGCGCGGGCTTCGCGGATCGCCGGCGCCAGGTCGGTGGTGAACTTGAGCCGTCCGGCGCGGACGTTCTTCTCGACGATCTCTTCGAGCCCGGGCTCGTAGATCGGAATCTCGCCGCGCTCGAGCGCCTCGATCTTCGCGGCGTCCTTGTCGACGCCGGTCACCGTCATTCCGAAGTCGGCCAGGCAGGCTCC
>JAYTAM010000406.1:0-12731 GCA_043737505.1 Thermoanaerobaculia bacterium | reverse complement strand
GCGCGCGAACGCCCGCCGACCCGTCAGCAGCTCGTAGAGGATCACGCCGAGCGCGAACAGGTCGGAGCGCGCGTCGGCGGCCTGGCCCTTCACCTGCTCCGGCGCCATGTACCCGACAGTGCCGAGCACCGTGCCGGGCTCGGTCCCCGGCGCGCCGGGACCCATCGTGGTGGCGCCCAGGAGCTGATTGCGGCTCTCCACGCTCTCCTGTTGCTTGGCGAGACCGAAGTCGAGGATCTTCACGCGTCCGTCGGCGAGCAGGAAGACGTTCTCGGGCTTCAGGTCGCGGTGGACGATGCCGCGCTCGTGCGCCGCGGCGAGCCCGGCGGCGATCTGCGCCGTGACCTCCACGGCCTTGCGCGCCGGAGTGGCTCCGCCGTTCAGGTGCTCGCGGAGCGTCTCCCCTTCGAGCAGCTCCATGACCGCGAACGCCTGGTCGCGCTCCCGGCCGACGTCGTAGATGGCGAGGATGTTGGGATGCGAGAGGGCCGCTACGGCCTTCGCTTCGCGCTCGAAGCGGGCCAGCGCGTCGGCGCTCCCCGCGAGATGCGGCGGCAGGACCTTGAGCGCGACATCGCGATCGAGCCGCGCGTCGCGCGCGCGATAGACCTGCCCCATCCCTCCAGAACCGAGCTCGCCGAGGATCTCGTACGATCCCAGGCGATCTCCGACCGCGAGCCCCATCCCTCCCCCTCCCCCCATTCGCGCCCGGCTCAGGCCCGGCGCAGCCGGGCGGTCGGATCGTCGACGCCCAGTGCGCGCAGGTACTGGCGATCGAAGGCGGCGAGCTGGCTCTCGAGCTCGGAGTAGGGGCCGGGTTCCCAGGCGCGCGAGCTGACGCCCTTGTAGGCGTCGGCGCACAGCTGCCAGTCCTGGCGGTTGGTCAGATCCCAGAAGTCGATCGCCGGCTGTGGATCGAAGCCGGGGGCGGCGATCGCTTCGGGGTGGAAGTACCAGTCGCAGACGATGCGCGTGCGATCGATCGCCAGCGCCCGCGCCCGATGCACCAGGACGTAGTCGGGGTGAAACGAGAGAAAGGCGCCAGGGAAAAGGGTGTAGTAGAAGACCCGGCCGCGTTCGGCATCGGTGAGGTCGGCGAACGGGGGCGCGCAGCGCTCGCCGTCCATCGTCATACTGCCCTCGGGATTCGACATCCACATCGGCCCGCCCAGCACCGGACCCTCGTCGAGATCGTTCTCGGTGTTCCTGTAGGGCGTCAGCTTGTTGAGATGCGGGTGCACGTTCGGACAGTGGTAGCACTCGCTGTAGTTGTGGAAGAAGAGCTTCCAGTTCGACTCCACCTCGTAGGTCGTCTGATGCACCGAGCGCAGCTCCTCGACCCGCCAGTGAGCGAACTTTCCCGCCAGCGCGCCGAAGGCCTCCGAGAACGGCACCGGCTCCGCCGCCAGATTGACGAACAGGAAGCCGCGCCACTCCGCCAGGGCCGCCGGCTTCAGGCCGTGCGCCGTCTTCTCAAAGCCCGGAACGTCCTGCATGCCCGGCGCGGCCTTGAGCGCGCCGTCGAAGCCGTAGGTCCAGGCGTGGTACGAGCACTGCAAACCCGCCTTGAGCTGCCCCTGCGCTTCGGTGCACAGACGCGTCCCGCGGTGGCGGCAGAAGTTGTGGTGCGCGCGGATGGTGCCGGAGGCGTCGCGAATCACCATCACGCTCTCGCGGTCGAGCTCGAAGAGAAAGAAGCTCCCGGGCTCCGGCAGTTGCGAGACGTGCCCGGCGAGCAGCCAATGCCGGCCGAAGACGCGCTCACGCTCGTCGGCGAAGATCTCGCCCGAGGTGAAGTACTCGCCGGGGAGAGTGTGCTGTCCGAACGACGTGCGGCTCTTCATACCGGCCTCCCAGACCTCTCGAATCGGGGTCGATTCTACTGGACCGGGCCGGCCTCGTTGGGTTCGAGATCGACGCCGCTCTCGCGCAGCCAGAGCAGCGCATCCGTGGGTGCCCACTGCCGGACCAGGTGGAACAGCGAAAGATCGTCGGCGACGGGTGGCTTGGTGGCGAGGAGCGCCGCGGTCAGCCGGTCACGCTGCTCCTCCGTGAGCTCGTCCGCATCGATCTCGTCGATCGCCTCGTCGCGCGTCGAGGGCTCTTCGATCGTTCCGACGAGCCACTCCTGGAGCTCATCCGGCGGCAGCTCGGCGTCGACGGCATCCGGAGAGTCGAACCCCCGGGCGGACAGCAGGGCGGCAAGGGACTCGAGGCGCGAGCGATAGGCGAGAGCCTCCTCCGCCGTCAGGACCTGCGGCTCGCGCGTCGATCTCCAGTAGGTACCGGACGGGTCGGTCTCGTCCTCGTCCGGTTCGAGGAAGGCCAACAGCACCGTACCCTCCGGATAGGCCGTCACCTCGGTCCGGCCCTCTTCGGCGCAGGCGACGACCGTGACCTCATAGCGCAGCTGAATCGCTTCGCCGACGGGCGTTCCCCTGAGAAGCAGGTCGATCTCGAGCTCACCCACGGCATCGCCGTAGTCGCCCACCTCGTCGAGCTTTTCCAACGCCACCGTTTCCCCGACCGTCGCGAGCACCACCAGCGGACTGGCCGCGAACGCGGCGTGGAGCGGGTCCGGAGGCATCACAATGATGCCCATCGACACTTCGACGGCGCCGCCGTTCTCGTCGAAGAACTCCTCGCCCCCGGCCAGCTCTTCGCCCGGCTCGCCAGGGGGCACTTCCTCCACTTCCGGATCGAGCGCCGCACCGATCTCAACGCCGTCGCCGGACGGCGACTGTGGCGAGGCGCTCGCCGCGCCGAGCAGCGCCGACAGCAGCCAGGCCGCCGCCGGCTGGGCGCGCCGGAGCTCCCGAGGCGCGGTGGTCATCTCTTGCGGCGGGGCCGGTTGCCGGAAAAGCAGTTCGCCCGCGGGGCTGTGCGTGAGACGGGCACAGAGGCCGCCTGGATGGGTTCGGAGCCGCGCCTCGATCTCATCCGCCGTCAGGCGCCGGAAGTCGTGGACCTGCTTCTCGCAGCGGGAGCAGTGGCGCTCGCGGAAGTTGCCTTCCATCCCTTCCCAGAAGGCGCCGCAGGAGCTCGCGACGGACAACCGATTCAAGCTTTGGTACGAATCCATGGAAGTGCTTGCGGAAGTGACGGGCGAATCCTTGCGCATGCTCATGAGACCCCCACTGCGGCCGATTCGAAACCGCGGCCGGCCGCGCCGGCAGTTCACCGCAAGACAGGCGCTGCAAGAAATCGACCAAGGGTAGGCCGGTGATATTCTCCCCCGGCCCCGACAGGAGCCGCATGCCGACGCCCTCACCCTTCCACGAGCGCACCGCCCCACTCTGCCGGAGCTATGCCTGGAAGGACTGGGCGGGCTATTGCGCCGTCTGTAGCTACGACACCTCGCACGAGCGCGAGTACTTCGCCTTCCGCGAGACCGCAGGCCTGCTCGACGTCTCGCCGCTGTTCAAGTACGAAGTTCAGGGCCCCGACGCGACCCGCCTGCTGGCGCGCATGATGACCCGCGATGTCTCGCAGATGAAGGTCGGTCGGGTCGCCTACTCCTGCTGGTGCGACGACGAGGGCCGGGTGGTCGACGACGGCACCGTCGCCCGGCTCGGCGAAGACCACTACCGCGTCACCGCCGCCGACCCGACGCTCCATTGGCTCGAGGACTGCGGCCGCGGCATGAACGTCCGGCTCGAGGATTCGTCCCGCCGTCTCGCGGCGCTGGCTCTCCAGGGACCGACATCGCGCGCGATCCTCAAGGCGTGTGCCCGTTTCGAGTCGGGCCCGGACATGGACGGCCTCAAGTTCTTCGGCGTGACCCGCGGTTCGATCGACGGCGTCCCGGTCTGGATCAGCCGGACCGGTTACACCGGCGACCTGGGTTACGAGATCTGGATGGAGAGCACCCAGGCGCTGCCGGTCTGGGACGCGCTCATCGCCGCCGGAAAGCCCTACGGCATCGAGCCCGCCGGGCTCGACGCGCTCGACGTGACGCGCATCGAAGCCGGCTTCATCCTGCTCGGTGTCGACTACTACAGCTCGCCGAAGGTCGTCCTCGAAGCGCGGAAGTCGACGCCGCTCGAGCTCGGCTTCGGCTGGATGCTCGAGGGCGCCCGCTCCTCGGAGCGCGGCAACTTCATCGGCCGCGACGCGATCGCCGCCGAGAAGGCACGCGGCGCCGCCTGGCACCTGGTCGGTCTCGAGGTCAGCTGGGAGGAGCTCGAGGCGCTCTACGAGAGCTTCAACCTGCCGCCTTCGCTGCCGGCGACCGCCCGCCGCGACGGCCTGCCGGTCTATGCCGAGGACGGTCGCCAGATCGGCAAGGCGACCTCGCACACCTGGTCGCCGATTCTCAAGAAGTACCTGGTGATCGCCTCGGTGCACCGCGGCTACGAGACCACGGGGATGCGTCTCCTGCTCGAGCACACGGTCGAGTTCGAGCGCCGCAAGGTCGCCGCGACCGTCGTCGCGACGCCGTTCTTCGATCCGGAAAGGAAGCGCAAGCCGTGAGCACCGCGAACCCCTCGATTCGCCAGTACGACGCCATTGTCGTCGGCGCGGGGCACAACGGCCTGATCTGCGCCGCCTATCTCGCCAAGGCCGGACGCAAAGTCCTCGTCCTCGAGCGCCGCCACCAGGTCGGCGGCGCGACGACCACCGAAGAGATCTACCCCGGCTTCCAGTACACCTGCTGCTCGTACGTCGTTTCGCTCTTGCGCCCGTGGATCATCCGCGACCTGGATCTGCCGCGCTACGGCTACGAGATCCTGCCGCTCGATTCGACCTTCACCCCGTTCCCCGACGGCCGCTACCTGATGCGCGATGCCGATCCGGAGCGGAACCGGCGCGCCATCGCCGCCTTCTCGCCGCGCGACGCCGAGGTCTACAAGCGCTTCGGCCAGGAGATGGCCGAGCTCGGCCGCCTGGTGAAGCCGGTGATCGACGACGTCGCTCCCGACCCGGTGTCGAGAAATCCGCGCGAGCTTCTGAAGCTCGCGCGACTGGCGAAAGGCATCCGCGGCCAGGGCGACAAGTGGCTGGTCGGCAACGCCAAAATGATGACGATGAGCGCGGTCGACTTCCTCTCGGAGTGGTTCGAGAGCGAGAACCTGATCGCGCCGATGTCGGTCTCGGGGATCATCGGCACGTTTCTCGGAGTCCGCTCTCCGGGCACGGCCTACGTCCTTCTCCACCACTACATGGGCGAGATCGACGGCTCGTATCGCGCCTGGGGTCTGCCGAAGGGCGGCACCGGGGCGATCGCCAACGCCATCGCCGCCTCGGCGCGCGACCTGGGAGTCGAGATCCGGCTGGAGTCGCCGGTCGACCATCTGCTGCTCGAGAAGGGTACCGCCAAAGGCGTCGTGCTCGAGAACGGCGATGAGATCCGCGCCAGGGCGGTGATCTCGGGCGTCGATCCACACCGCACCTTCCTCAAGCTGGTCGGCGAGAAGAACCTCGATCCCGAGATCGCACTGCAGGTGAAGCGCTTCAAGATGCGCGGCTCGTCGGGCAAGGTGAACCTCGCTCTCGACGGGCTGCCCGACTTCACCTGCCTCCCCGGCTACGGTCCCCATCTGCGCGGCGACATCACCATCGCGCCGTCGATCGACTATCTCGAGCGCGCCTACGACGACGCCAAGTACGGCGCCTTCTCGAAGAAACCGTTCATGGACATCGTCATCCCGTCGCTCACCGATCCGACGGTGGCGCCGCCGGGCAAGCACACGATGTCGATCTTCGTTCAGTACGCGCCCTACAACCTCAAGGAGGGGGCCGCCGACTGGCCGAACCAGCGCGAGGCCTTCGGCGACGCGGTCATCGACACGCTGTCGGAGTACGCGCCCAACATCAAGAACCACATCCTCCATCGCCAGGTCCTCACGCCGTGGGATCTCGAGCAGATCTACGGCCTGACCGAGGGCAACATCTTCCACGGCGAGCTTTCGCTCGAGCAGCTCGCGTTCCTGCGCCCGATGGCCGGCTGGAGCCGCTACAAGACGCCGATCGACAAGCTCTGGATGTGCGCCTCCGGAACCCACCCCGGCGGCGGCATCATGGGCGCGCCGGGAGCGCTGTGCGCGCGCACGATGCTCGAGAAGCGGGCGGTCTGAGCGTGGCGGCCTCGAATTCCTACGACGCGATCGTCATAGGCGCTGGCCCCAACGGTCTCGCCGCCGCCGCCCGGCTGGCAAAGGCCGGCAAGAAGGTCGTCGTTCTCGAGCGCGGCGCGCAACCCGGCGGCCTCTCCGCGAAGCGCGAGTTCCACCCCGGCTACAAAGTACCCGGCATCCTGCACGACGACGCCTTGACGACCAGGAAGGCCGCCGCCGCACTCGACCTCGAGAAGCACGGCCTCCGCTTCCGCACCGCCCCCGCGACGTACATTGCCGAGCAGGGCGGCCCCGGCATTCTGCTCTCTCCGAATGTGGCGACAACGGCGAACGCGATCGCAGCGCGATCGCGCCACGACGGCGACAACTACACTCTTTACCGGTCCTTTCTGACCCGAATTCAACCGGTGTTCGAGAAGATTCTCGAAAACGATCCCCCACCCCTGACGCCGAACGGGTGGAGAGAAGTCCTCGGCCTCGCGCGCCGCGGGCTCGTCGCGCTGAAGCTCAAGCGCAAGGAGATGGTCGAGCTGGCGCGGGTCGCGCCGATGTGCGTCGCCGACTTCCTGAACGAGAAGTTCGAGACCCCGTTGCTGGTCGAAGCGCTGGCCGCGCCCGTCGTCGCCTCCACCTGGAGCGGGCCCTGGTCCGCCGGCAGCAACACCAACCTGCTGCTCCGCGAGTGCGCCGGCGGCGAGAGTCTGGTGGGCGGCCCCGCGGCGCTGGTCGACGCGCTCGTCGGGGCAGCGAAAGCTCACGGAGTGGAGATGCGGCTGAACGCCGCCGTCTCAGAGATCCGCCTTTCCGGCAGCGCCGTCGCCGGAGTGACGCTCGCCTCGGGCGAGACGATCAACGCTCCGGTGGTCCTCTCGTCCGCTGATCCGAAGCAGACGATGCTCCGGCTGGTCGCACCCGGCTCGCTGCCGATCACCATCGAAGAGGAGTTCCGGCGCCTGCGCGCGCGCGGCAGCGCGGCCAAGATGCACCTCGCGCTCTCGGGTCCCCTGGAGCTGCCCGCCGCCTCTGGCCGGCCCCCTGAGGGTCTCGAAGCGATCCGCATCGGCGGCGGACACGTCGACGACCTCGAGCGCGCCTTCGATGCCATCAAGTACCGCCAGTTCTCCGCCCGCCCGAACCTCGAGATCCGCGTGCCGTCGGTGGCCGACGCGACGCTCGCTCCCCAGGGGCACCACGTCGCCTCGATTCTGGTGAGCTACGCGCCGTACACCCTCGAGGGGGGCTGGACCGACGCCGCCCGGCAGGCGCTCGGCGAAGCGGTTCTGGGCGAGCTCGAGCGCCACGCTCCTGGCGTGCGCGAGCGCATCGTCGCCAGCGAAGTGCTGACGCCGGCGGATCTCGAACAGGAGCTGGCGCTCACCGGCGGCCAGATCCACCACGGCGAGATCGCCCTCGACCAGCTGCTGGTGCTGCGACCGTCCGCCAGCGCCGCGCGCTACAAGACCAGCGTCCCTGGCCTCTATCTGGGCGGCGCCGGCAGCCACCCCGGCGGCGGCGTCCGCCCGACCGCGGGCCTGCTCGCCGCCGAAGCGGTCTTGAAGCGCAAATAGGCCTAACCCGGCCTGCCCGCGAAACCGCGCCCGGCACGCGGCTCCGGCTCGACACTGGCCATTGCGGCGAACCCCAGAAGTAGGCTTCTAAAGTTCCAGGAAGCCCAATGATTACAAGAGTTTGGGTCGCTGAGCGTCGGCGCGCTCATCGAGCGACGACTCCTTCCCCAGCGCTGGGAATAGTACTGGCTCCGCCTTGGTTCTGACATTCGTGCGCAAATTTGCCATTCAGAGTAAACTCCCAATACTCCGCCACCCGGCGAAGGAATCACTGAAGGGGGTCTCTATGTCGATTAGTGCGGTGCAGTTGGCGCAGCGACTTCGCGCAGCGAGGGAGGCTCTTGGCCTCACCCAGGCGGACGTAGCGGCAAAGCTCGGCGTGTCCCGACCCACCTTTGTGCAGATCGAACAGGGCAACCGTCCGCCGAACAGCATCGAGCTGGATCGCATGGCGTCCCTCTACGGTCGCGACATGCGCGACTTCCTAGCCGAAGAATTCCGGGCCGAGGACACCCTTGTTGCGCTCTTCCGGCGCTCTCCGGCCACCGTCGACGAGGTCGCCGAGCCGGATGCCGAGTACGAGTCGACTCTGGACGCAATTCGGGAATGCCTGGCGCTCGGTCGAGAGATCACCAACCTCGAAAGGCACCTCGAGATCGACCGGGATCAGTCTTCGCTTCCAACCTATGCGACGCGTCCCGCAGCGTCGAAGTGGGATGCGGTCCAACAGGGCGAGCGCGTCGCGACCGAGGAGCGCCGCCGGCTTGGGCTCGGCTTCGCGCCGCTTCCCAACATCGCCGAGATTCTCGAGTCCCAGGGAATCCGAACCGCCCAGGTAGAGCTCCCTACGGATCTCTCGGGGCTAATGTTGACGGATTCAACGGTCGGCCTCTTCGTCGTCGCGAACCAGCGTCATTCGTTCTTTCGCAGGCGCTTCTCGTTCGCGCATGAGTACTGCCATGTACTGCTGGATCGCGAGCGGAAGGGCACCGTGAGTCGTTCCAGCGAGCGCAACACCCTCTTCGAGGTGCGAGCGAATGCTTTCGCCGCTGCCTTTCTCATGCCTCAGGAGGGGGTCGAGGAGTTCCTTGCCCGCCTGGCCAAGGGACTGGCAAGCCGATCGCGAGCTGATGTGTACGACGGGGAGGATGCAGTCTCGGCAACTTCCCGCCCCGAGTCCGGGAGCCAGAGCATTCAGTTCCACGATGCGGTCCTGCTGGCCAATCACTTCGGCGTCAGCCGGGTGTCGGCTCTCTATCGCCTGAAGAATCTGAAGCAGATCTCCGAAGCAGAGTTCGGGCGGTTCCGCGAACTGGATGAGCGGGGCCAAGGGAAGCGATTGGCAGAGCTGCTCGAGATCACCGATCCCGACTCGACGGGAGCCAAGGACGAATTCCGCCACCGCTTCCTCGCCCTCGCCCTCGAGGCGTTTCGTCGCGCCAAGATCTCACGCGGCAAGCTCCACGAGCTGGGCCGAATGGTGGCTGCGGAGCCCGAAGCCATCGACTCCAATCTCGAAGCCCTCGGCATCGAAGAGACCCACTCCGAGCCTGCCGTCTTTCTCGGAGACGACTGAGAATGACGACGCTCGCTCCCCCGAAGATCGTCGTCCTGGACGCGAGCGTCCTGATCAACTTTCTGATCCTCGACCGGATCGACCTTCTCGGCGCGCTCCCGGGGCGGCAGTTTCTGATTCCTCAGGAGGTCGAGAAGGAGATCACCCACGCAACCCACGTTCTCCTGCTTCAGAAGGCCATTTCAGATGGCCATGTGTGTATCGAGGAGTCCACAGACCTCGCCGAGATCGCGCTGGCCACTGACATTCGGCAAGTTCTCGACAAGGGGGAATCCGCCGCCCTGGCGATGGCCCAACATCGGGGGTGGATGATCGCCTGCGACGAGACCGGGATGTTCATTCGCGAAGCCTCCAGGCGCCTCGGGCCGAGTCGAATCATGAATACTCCAGGACTTCTCATCGGCGCCATTCGCGCAGGTGCGCTTACGCTCGCCGACGCCGACAAGTTGAAGAAACATCTCGAAACAGCCAGGTTCAGGATGCGCTTCCAGTCGTTCGCGGAGGTCGTGTGACGGAAGCACCGACGCGCTCGCCGCAGGTGCCGCCACTACGCTGCGTCCACTGTCTCGAGCCATTGGAAGACAGGACGGCCGATCACCTTCTTCCCCACAGTTGGTACCCGACCAGCACCCCGTCCTCCGTTCAGCGCGCGACATTTCCGTCATGCAAGGCCTGTAACGTGAGCCACGGAGCGATAGAGGACCGACTTCGCTCTTCCCTCGTTCTTGCATTGGACCCAAGCGCCGAAGCCGCTAAAGGGCTCGTGCAGTCAGTCCGTCGGTCGATGGATCCTGAGCGAGGGAGAAATGACAACGATCGAAGGCTCCGCGAAGCCCGCCGTAATCAAGTCTTCCAACAGGTACTTCGCGCCGATGAAGTTGAAGAATGTTCGATTCTTCCTGGCCTGGGCCCTCGTCCCGGGACCCCAGTCAAGGATCAAGTCGCCCTCACCGTCGAGCCCAAAGATGTTCATGCTCTTGTTGAGAAGCTTGTCCGCGGTATCACTTACATCGACACGGGGCTCTACATTGGGCCCTCACACGAGATCTTGGCAGTCACCCTTGACGCCCGCGAGTTGGACGAGCTAAAGACGGCCATGCGCAGCCACGGAGCCACCACCACTCTTGGGCCGGGACTGCTCTATGAGGTGGCGCGCAGTCCGGAAGATCCGCTGGCTGCCTGGTACGTCTTTAGAATCTGGCAATCGCTGACACTTCCAGCGCTGTCGCGCTCAAGGACGAAGAGACCCGCCTGTGAGGCTGAACAGTGACGCAACAGCTCAGGGCCGCGCAAGAGATCATCAGCGCCCTTCGGGAGCTACGGGCCACGGGACAAGATGGGTTCGAGGGGTTGGTCCGCGACCTCTTGACCAAGCTAACGGGGCGGGAGATTCGACTCGCGAAAGCAGGATCCCAAGCCGGTCGCGACATGTCGACTGGGAGGGCAGCTGAGGTTGTGATTGCAGTCGAGTGCAAGCGCTTCAACGACGACTCCCGACTTGACGACAGGGCTCTGCTGGGCGAGCTCGCTCAAGTCTCCAGGTCGCTAGATCCAGAGGTCTGGGTCCTTGCCGCCTCCAGGGAGGTCAGCGAGCAAACCATCGAGCAACTCCTGCCAGAAGCAGACGAGAAGGGGCTGGAGTTTCTCGTTCTCGACTGCTCCGAGCGAGGCGGCCCCCTATTGGCTCTCTGCGCGGCATACCCAGAGATTGCCGCCGCAGCACTCTCTTCTCGCTCGCGCGAGGTGGTTCTCACATGCTTGGCCACTGTCGGAGCCAGCCCCGACCACCTTCAGCTCCTCCAGCGAGTTTCGCGCGCCTTGAGCCCGGCCGACGTCGGATTCGCGGCCACAGCCGACTCCTTGCGCAACCAATTTCTAGCAGCCCAGGCGAACCGTGAACTCAGCAGAGTGTTCTTTGGTCAGTTGACACTCGCTCGCGACCCTGGAGCCTTGAACGTACCGCGAACTGGTTTGCTTGCCAGGATGGATGCTTGGAAAGTCAGCTGGAACGGGGGTCGAGAAATCCTCGTCCTCGAAGGCGAAGAGGGCACCGGAAAGACTTGGTCCCTGGCCTGTTGGCTGACCGACCGGCACAGCGAGCATGGGGATTCTCCGCTTCTACTGTGGATCAGCGCCCAGTCGTTCGACTTCGAAAGCATTGAGTCGGTCGCGCTTTCCTCCCTGAGGAGGGCATTTCCATTGAGGTCTGAGCGGTTCCTTCGGAGGCGCTTCAGAGCTTGGGCAGAGTCCTCTTCGGGTGCGCCTCGGGTTGTGCTGATCATCGATGGAATGAACGAGAGGGCCAATCGATCCAAGTGGCAAGAGTGGCTCCTAAAGACGCGCCTCGCGCTTACGAATCTCCCAGGACTCGCTTTGATTCTTACGACGCGGTCTGCTTTCCTTCGCGAGGTCGAGTCAAACTTTTCAGACAGTGGGTATGGCGGCGTTGGCGGAGATGCGTTCGTCCCCGTGCCCAGAAGTCTACGAAGGGTGCTGGTTGAAGACTTTACGAGTGGGGAGGTTCGGCACGCGCTCAAGTCTTCGGGCCTCGATCAGCCGAACCTCAGTCGAGAACTCGAAGACCTTCTAGGGCGCCCCAGATACCTTGCGCTCGCCCTCCGGCGTTGGCCCGCGCTCCTTGAGTCGGGCGACTTCACCCGCGAGCGTTTGTTTTTCGAGGAATGGCGTGACCGCGCAGGTAGCCGACTCAGGCAAGATCTGAGCCCCGAAGATTTTGAGCAGATTCTCGTGGCCGCAGCCCGCGAGTCCAAGGCCAGCCTAGGAGGGGCTCTGAAGTACGGAGACCTCGCCAAGCAAATGCCGCAGGTCGACAGCTGGCGGGAACAGCTTGACGACCTGGTTTCCCACGGCGTTTTTGAAACCGTCCCTGGAGTTCGGGGAAGTCTGCGTCTATCCCGAGATCGGCTCTACCTAGGGATTGGGCTCTCGCTACTTCAGGAGGCTTCACTCGCAGCCGTCGACGGCATGGACGCGGCAGTCGAAGCAGTAGATCGCGCGCTCGAACCGGCCGGCGGCACTGCTGATCTGGACCCTATCGTTAGCAACGCTGTCTGCGCTGCGCTCCTTTCTTCCGGGCCGACAGCTGCGCCCATCGAAGCCCGCGTCGCGGTACTTCTAGCGCTTGCACGGCGAAGGAATGGAGCCGATGCCTGGCAGGAGGCAGGTCCATGGAGGTACTTCGTCGACAATCCAGGTGTCTTCGCCGACGCCGCTCGGATCGAATGGACCAGCCGCTACTTCAGCTCAGAAGCGAGAGAACGACTGGCTTTCTGCTATGCCTACGTCGCGGAGTACCGCCCTGCTTGGCCCCAGCTGATTGCCCAGGTCGAGCACTGGCTGAGTAGCGCCCATCCTACCGGCGCGCGTCCGCTCGGCGCAGCGAATGGCTTCGTGCCTGACGTCAACTACTTCTGTGCAGCGGCGACAATTAGAATTGTGCAAGCTCCTTTCTCTCTCCCCTCGTAGTCGTGGCCGCAGATCTGTGGGAAA
>JAYTAM010000405.1:0-2392 GCA_043737505.1 Thermoanaerobaculia bacterium | reverse complement strand
CGACGCGCCCTGGCCGCCGGCGGGACCGGAGTTCACTCCTCCACCCGGCCTGTTCCACGTCGAGAAGGACATCCCTCAAGGCAAAGTGCAGCTGGGCGAGCTCGGGATCCAATGGAAGAGCTACGCCGATCCGGAGCCTTACGCCTTGACGGTGATGAACGACATCCTGGGCGGCGGCGGCTTCACCGCCCGGCTGATGAAGCGTGTGCGCTCCGACGAAGGTCTGGCATACGGTGCCTACTCCCAGTTCGGCATCGGCACCTTCTGGCCGGGTCTGTTCGAGATCGGCTTCGCGTCGAAGAACCCGACCGTCGCTCTCGCCACGCAGATCGTCCTCGAGGAGGTCGAAAAGATCCGCACCGGGGCGGTCTCGGAGGAGGAGCTCCGGGTTTCGAAGGCCTCGTTCATCGACACCTTCCCGCGCACCTTCGAATCGCCGGCCGCCACCGCGCGTACCTTTGCCAACGACGAGGTGATCGGCCGGCCGCACAGCTACTGGACCGAGTACCGGCGGAGGATCGAGGCGGTCACCGCGGAGCAGGTGCGGGCTGCGGCGGCGAAGTACCTCGACTCGGCGAAACTCTCGATGCTCGTGGTCGGCAAATGGAGCGAGATCGAGCCCGGCGACGCCGGGGGCCGGGCGAAGTTCGCCGAGCTCTTCGGCGGGCAGGTCCAGCACCTGCCGTTGCGCGATCCGCTGACGCTTCAGCCGCTGCCGCAGTAGCGGAGGGGGGAGGGGTGGCGGTGTGGGTCGGGGGGCTCGCTCTTACGCTGATCGCGTTGGCCGGAAGCTCCGCGGCCCAGGTCGAGTCCACCCCGCCGCTCGGTCGGGGAGTCGCAGCCCCGCTACCGCTTCCGGCGCTCGCGCCGAGTCCTGCTCGCCTCGCCCAGGCGCGCGCCCTCCTCGCCGCTCGGCCTCAGCACGTACCCGAGCAGATTCTCGGCGGCTACCTCCTGTTGACCGACCTCGCCGAACCGGCGCTGGTGGCGCGAGCTGCGGCGGTGGTCAGCAGCCTCGAAGAGGTCTACTTCGAGCGCTACGGGCGCCGACCCGTCGGCGCGTCCCGGGAGGCGATCGTTCTCTTCGAGGCGGAGGAGAGCTATCGCCAATTCCAGATCGGTGACACCCGCTTGGCCGGCGTCACCATCTCCACCGGGTTCGCCAGCGGCGGCATCGTCGCGACTTTTCGCGGCACGCGCTCGGACGACGAGCTCCTCGGTACGCTGGTGCATGAGCTCGCGCACCTGCTCAATCGCCGCGCCCTCGGACCTTCGCTCCCTTCGTGGCTCGACGAGGGTCTGGCCGACGATCTCGGGGCGAGCTCGATCGACTCGCGGGGCGCTCTTCTGCCGGGAAGCTGGTCGCGGACCCTCGATCGACAGGCTCAGGAGCTCCGGATCTCCGGTGGGGAGGCCGCGCTGCGCGACCTCGCAAGCCTCTACGGACCCGACGGCGGAGGCGCCGGACGCCTCGACCTCGGAGCGATGCTGGCCCTCGACTGGGAGGAGTTCGTCGCCGCGGAGAGCGCCGAGCTCCACTATGCGGTCGCCGCCGCCTTCGTTCGCATGCTGCTCGCAGCTCCGGCCTCGCGGGCGATCTTTCGCGACTGGCTGACCGCGGTCTCGCTCGGCGCCTCGCCGGCAGCCGAAGAGCTGCGCCGAAAACTCGACCGGCCCTGGGCGGAGCTCGACCGGTCGCTCGCGCTGTGGACTCGTTTCGAGCTCGCTCGCCTGCCGCCGCTGCCGCCGGCGAAGCCGGACGCGGACTGACAAAAATTCGTCCTGGGCAGTGGCGCGCGGCGTCGCTCCAGAGTCCGCCAGCGTGCATCGACGCGGGCTCGAAGCGCCCCGGGAAACTGGCCCGAAAGGTGCAGAGTGGGTTCAGGCGTGATTCCGCGAGCCTCCCCTCCGACCTCCGACGAGCTGCTCGACGTCGTCGGCGACCTGCTCGTCGCCGTTCAGGAGCCCGGCCTCTGGCCGGTGGCGCTGTCGCGTCTCGCAAGCTGCCTGGGCTGCCAGCAGGTGATGATTCTGCGCGGCGACGGACCGCGCCGCGCGGTGCTGGCGACCAATAGCCTCGATCCCGGAGCGATTCGAAAACTGGCGGGTCGCCGGAGCGACCTCGACGCTACCTGGCCGGTCTGTCCTCCCGAGTTTCGCGAGTTTGCGCTGCCCGGAGAGGGCCGCCTCTCCCTGCTTCTCGATCGGGCCGACCTCGACGCTGAGACCGACCTGCTGGTCGAAAAGATGGCGCCGCTGCTGGCGCGAGCCTGGCGTCTGACCGACGCGATGGCGGCCTCCGAAAGGCGGCAGGGTTGGAGCGCGCGGGTGCTCGAACCGATCGCGACCGGCATTCTGGTCCTCGGAAGGGATGGCTTCGTTCTGCAGACCA
>JAYTAM010000404.1:0-5534 GCA_043737505.1 Thermoanaerobaculia bacterium | reverse complement strand
AGAGCCCGCCTTGCCAGAGATACTTGGCGAGGACGAGCCGGTCGAGGCCGACGCCCGCCGCACCGAAGCGAATCTGCACCTGTCCAATGTCGACCAGTCCAGCAAGCGGATTGTCGTCTCCGCGCAAGCCAACGGCGAGGTCGTCGAAACCGTCGCCGTCGAAGTCGCCGCTGGCGATGGCGTAGCCGAGCTCGTCACCGTTAGCCGGCGGATGCAGGGGATTGGCTGCGACCTCATAGATCAAGCGCGAGTTCGTCGACGACAGGCCTCCGGCGAGTGCGGCCCCGGACGAGAGCCCGCCCAGCAGGACAAGGCAGAGGCCGAGCGGGTGAGCCGCGCGGGGCGGCTGGAAGCTACGGCGGCGAACCGGCGGGCGGCGGAACGGCAGGAACATCGGGCTCTCCCCTGCTGCTGGCGCGGTCGCACCGCAGCGATTGATTGCCCTACTACGCGCCGGCGGACGATTCAGGGGCCATGCGGGCGCTGCAAGCCAGGCTACTGGGGTGGGGGGAGATCCTCGAAGCCGCCGGCTGCGCGCTTCGCGCCGCCGGTCGCCCGGTGGAGCTTCCAGTGGATCTTGCGGCGCATCTTTTCGAGCCGCTTCCAGATCCGCGGCCAGCGCCCCATCCAACTGCGGAACCAGAGGTGCATCGTCTGGCTGGCGATCGACAGCAGGGCGAGTCCGAGCGCGAGCATCAGACCGCCCTGCAGGATCGGCAGGAAGAGGCCGACGACGCCGAGCAGGATCAGGATCCAGCCCACCACGATCGCCGTCAGCCTCAGCCAGGTCGGCAACGGCAGACGTTGAAATCGCGGCCGATCATGGCGCGGCAGGCGCTGCCGGGAGTCGTTCATTGCTGGCCTAGCTTACGTTGGGACGGCGAGTACGGTTTGACAAACAGGACCGAACTCGTCCAGAATCCTCTCTTCTTATTGAGAAAGAGTCTCAACTCCATGCCATCCACTCGTGAAGAGGAACAGTTTTTCGGGTATCTGCGCTCGCGCGGCCTGCGGGCGACGGCCGAACGGCGGGCTCTCATCCGCGAAATCTTCGCACAGCACGGGCATTTCGACGCCGATTCCATACTCGCCGCGGTTCACCGGCGTGGTCTCGCGATCTCGCGCGCCACGGTCTATCGCAATCTCGAGCTCCTGGTCCAGGCGGGTCTGGCCCACAAGGTGCGGCTCTCCGGCCGCAGCTATCTCTATGAGCACCTGCATTCCGGTCAGCGCCACGACCACATGGCCTGTCGCTGTTGCGGCCGGATGGTCGAGTTCGTGAGCCCCGGCATCACCGCCCTGCTGGGCGAGATCTGCCGGGCGCACGGTTTCGAAGGCCGGCAGAATCAGCTGCAGATTCTCGGCATCTGCCGCTCCTGCGCCGAGGCAGGGCACGAGGCGAGTGGAGCGGTCCGGCAACCGACCGCGGGAGCGGACCTGCATGTCTGAGACGAACGGCAAGAGCCCCGCGCGCAGCCCTGCTCTGCAGCGGCTCGCCGATCTGCCGGCGGGGAGCGTCGCGCGCCTCTCCTGCCGCGAGCTGTCGCAGGGCGAAGCCTGCCTGCTGGCAGCGATGGGAATGACCGAGGGTTGCCGCTTGACCGTGCGCACGAGCGGCGATCCGTGCATCGTCGAGGTGCGTTCGACCCGCATCGGTCTGGCACGGAGCGTCGCGGTGCGTCTCGTGGTCGAGGACGGCGGCGACTCGGCAGCGAAATCGAGATGAGCGTCGCCAGCCCGGCGCCTCTCCCGCACGCCGGGAGCCGTCGCGCCAGTGCGCCGCGCCGACTGCTGCTGCTGGGCAACCCGAACACCGGCAAGACGACGCTCTTCAACCGGCTCTGCGGCATGCGGGCGAAAACCGCCAACTTCCCCGGCACGACGACCGACCTGCGCGTCGGTCGACTCCAGCTGGCAGGAGTCGGTGGCCAGGGCGGAGCGAGCGAGGCGTTCGAGGTCGTCGACCTTCCGGGCCTCTACAGCCTCGAGCTCGACCTGCCGGAGTCCAGGGTCGCCGCGAAGGCCGTGGCCGGCCATGAAGGAACTCCTCCGGCGGCGGCGATCGTGGTCGCCGACGCCACCAACCTCTCACGCCATCTCATGCTGGTCGGCGAGCTGGCGCGTCTCGGCGTGCCGTTCGTCATCGCCCTCAACATGATCGACCTCGCGCATCGCCGCGGGCTCTCCTTCGATCTCGAGAAGCTCGCGCGCGCCATCGGCGCACCGGTGATCGCGATCACAGCGCGGAGCGGCAAGGGGATCGACGAGCTGCTCGCCGTCCTGCCGCAGATCTGCATCGAGCCGGACGTCCCGAGGCCGGAGCCCCGCGCCGCCGTTTCGGCGGCAGAGCTCGAGCTCTGGGCCGAGGAGGTCGTCGCCGGGAGCGTCGGCGGCGCCCATGCGGTGGGCAGCGGCAGCGACACGCTGCTCGACCGGCTCGACAAGACTTTCACCCATCCGATCGCCGGGCTGCTCATCTTCCACCTCGTGATGGCCGGCCTGTTCTGGGCGATCTTCGCCCTGGCAAGCGTACCGATGGACCTCATCGAGGCGACCTTCTCGCGCCTCGGCGGCCTCCTCGAAGCGCAGATTCCGGCCGGTGCGGTGCGCGACTTGGTGGTCGGGGGCCTCCTCGGCGGCATCTCCGGCACGGTGGTCTTCCTGCCGCAGATCTGCCTGCTCTTCTTCCTCATCACCCTGCTCGAAGACACCGGCTACCTCGCCCGCGCCGCCTTCGTCATGGACCGCCTCCTCTGTCGTTTCGGCCTGCCGGGCTACGCCTTCGTGCCGTTGCTGTCGTCGCACGCCTGCGCCATCCCCGGCATCCTCTCGACGCGACTCATCCCCGATCGCCACGATCGCTTCGCGACCATCCTGGTGGCGCCGTTCATGAGCTGCTCGGCGCGCCTGCCGGTCTATGTGCTGCTCACCAACTTTCTCTTCGCCGACCGGCCGCTCCTCGCCGGCATCGCCTTCGCCGCCTGCTACCTGCTCGGCGCGGTCGCCGCCATGGCGAGCGCCTTCCTCGTGCGCCGAACCCTGCTGCCGGGAAAATCGCGCCCGATGGTGCTCGAGCTGCCGACCTACAAGTGGCCGTCGCTCCGGGTGGCGTTCGCCAACGCTCTCGAGCAGGGCTGGTCGTTTCTGCGCACCGTCGGTACGGTGATTCTGGCGATCTGCTTCGTAATGTGGTGGCTTTCGGCTTACCCCAAGGTCCCGCCCCCGGCCGCGGCCGTGGCGCTCGAGGCGCAATCGGCAGCGCTCGCGCGCACTTCGCCCGAAGGCGCCGAGCGGCTGGCCGCCGAGGCCGCCGGCCTGACGCTGTCGCATCAGCAGGAGGCGAGCTTCGCCGGCCGGCTGGGCCGGACAGTCGAGCCGCTCTTCGCCCCTCTGGGTTACGACTGGCGTCTGACCATGGGAGTCCTCACCGCTTTCGCGGCGCGCGAGGTCTTCGTCTCGACGCTCGCCGTGCTGGTGGGCGCGCCCGACGAGGCCGACGCCGGCATCCTGCAGCGCATCCACTCGGCCAAGCGGGACGACGGGTCGCGGCTCCTCACCACGGCGACCGCCGTTTCGCTGCTGGTCTTCTTCGTCCTCGCCATGCAGTGCCTGGCCACGAGCGTCACCGTGCGCCGCGAGACCAAGAGCTGGAAGTGGCCCTTGCTGCAGTTCGTCTGGATGACCGGGGTCGCCTGGCTCGGCGCCTTCGCCGCCTTCCAGGGCCTCAGGCTGGCGGGGATCGCATGAGCGCCGGCCTGCCGCTCGCCGACCCGCAGTTCTGGATCGTCAGCCTGGCCGCGGGCGCGGCGCTGGTCCTGTTGCTGCGCCGGCTCTTCAAACGCCCGAAGTCGAACGCCCTGCCGTGCGCCTCCTGTCCCAAGGCGGGGAAGGCGGAGCACGTATCCGTCCCGCGTTCCTCCGGCGGACGAGCGCTCCTGCTTGCGGCGGTGGTGGCGTTTTCCGCTGCCGGCACGGAGGCCGGGGGCGGTGCCGTCGTCGAGCGCGAAGTCGCAGCGATGGGGACGCGGCTCTCGATGTCGATCGCAGCGGCCGATCGTCCGACCGGCCTGGCCGTCAGCGCCGGCATCCTGGCGGCGGTGGAAGATGCCGAGCGCCGTCTTTCGACCTGGGGCGAGACGAGCGAGCTGCTGGCGTTCAACCGGGCGCCGTCCGGCTCCCTGGTCGAGGTCTCGCCGTTCACCTGGCGCGCGGTCGAGGCGGCGCTCGCTTGCTGGCAGGAGACCGGCGGAGCGTTCGACCCAACGGTCGCGCCCCTCGTCGAGGTCTGGGGACTGCGCGACGTTGTCCGCCCCCCGCGCCTTCCGCGCCTTCCAAGCGCCGCCGAGATCGCCGCCGCCCGCGAGCTCGTCGATGCGGGCCGCCTCGAGTTCGACCGCGAGCGCCTGACGCTCCGTCAGCCCGGGGGACTGCGATTCGAGGAGGGCGGTTTCGGCAAGGGGGCAGGCCTCGACGCCGCGCTGGCGGCCGCGGCGGCGGTGGCGCCGAGCGCGCGGGTCGATCTCGACTTCGGCGGGCAGCTCGCCTGGAGCGGTCATACGCAGCCGTTCGTGGCCGTCCTGGCGGACCCGCGCGACCGCACGCGGGCGGCGCTCGAGCTGACCTTGGACGCTGCGGCCGGATCGCTCTCGACATCGGGCAACTCGGAGCGGTCTGTGGTCGTCGACGGCGTGCGCGTCGGGCACCTGCTCGATCCGCGTACCGGCCGCCCGGCGAGGGACATCGGCAGCGCCACTGTCCTCGCCGGAGGAGCAACCGCCGCCGACTGCCGCTCGACGGGACTGTACGTGCTCGGAGAGACGGAAGGAGCGGCGCTCGCGGCGCGGTGGAGCCGCGAGCGCCAGGGCGAAGCGGTGCTGCTGTTGGTGGAGCGGGAGGGGTTGCGCGCCCTGATCACTCCCGGACTCGCGGCGCGGGCGCGTGCGCTCGTCCCGGATCTGCGGATCGAGACGATCTCTGGTTTGTCGTAGAAGCGAGGGCGCACGGCCTGGTCTCGGAAAAGTCCCCGGCCGCCGCCCTCTTCGTCCCACAGCCTTCGGCAATCGAGCCGCCGGCGATGAAACATCAGGAGTCTAGTCCATGAAGGGAAGTTTGATTTCAAGCTGGGCACGAGCGCTCACCCTGACGCTCGCCCTCGTTTTCGGATTTATCCTCCCCGCTACCGCGGCGCTCGGCCAGAGTGCCGCGCCGACCGGCGGGACATCCGCAGAACAGCAGCTCGAACGCCTCGCTGCCGAGGTCGCCGAGCTCAAGGCGGCGATCGCACGTCTCGCGGCCGAGAAGGTGGCGGCAGCAGCCCCGGCGGAGATTCCTGCGAGCGAGGTCGCCGAGCTCGTGCGACGGATCGACCTCCTGGCGGCGGAGCTCGAGAAGTTGCGCCTTGGCGAGAGCGCTCCCGGGCCGGCGACCGATGAAGGCCGCACCGCGGGCTTCGGCCCCGCGGCCTCCAAGGTCTACGCGGTCGAGCACGGCCTCTCGATCGGCGGCTATGGCGAGATGGTTTATCAGGGCGTGAG
>JAYTAM010000403.1:0-5537 GCA_043737505.1 Thermoanaerobaculia bacterium | reverse complement strand
GCTTCTCCATCTCCCAGCCCTCGGTGTACTGACGGATCGGCGACGAGCCGAGGAAGCAGGCGACCTCGATCGCCAACCCGGTCTTCTGCGAGATCTCGACCACCGGCCGGATGTCGGCTTCGAGCGTCCGCGCGGCGCAGTTGGCGGCGAGCGCGAGCTTACCGCCGACGATCTCCTGCGCCAGGCGGGTGACGTCCGCGACGACGTGCGGGCCGGCACCCGGCAGGCCGATGTTCAGCGCATCGATGCCGATCTCCGCCAGGGCGTGCAGGATCTCGACTTTGTGCTCGATCGAGGGCGTGCGGACCGACGGCGACTGCAGACCGTCGCGCAGCGTCTCGTCGTTGAGCTCGATGCGCGCGCGCGCCGGGCGGAGGGCGCCCTCGGCGGCGTTCCAGTCGTAGATCAGCTCGGATTCTGCCGGGTGCATGGGTGGGCCTCAGGAGGCCGCGACGGGAAGCGCGGCGGCAACAGCCCGGGCGACCAGATCGCCGACCTCGGAGGTGGTGAGAGCGCCGCCGAGATCGTGAGTCGTGCTGCCGGCGCGAATGGAGGCCGCCACGGCCGCCTCGATCTCGTCCGCCGCGGTGCGATGACCCAGCGTCTCGAGCATCAGCGCGGTCGAGAGAATCGCGCCGAGCGGATTCGCCTTGCCGGTGCCGGCGTACTTCGGCGCCGAGCCGTGCACGGGCTCGAACATCGAGGTCCGGCCAGGGTGGAGGTTGGCCGAGCCGGCGACGCCGAGTCCGCCCTGAAGGGCGGCGCCGAGGTCGGTCAGGATGTCGCCGAACATGTTGTTCGAGACGATGACCTCGAACTGCTCCGGCGCCCGCACCAGCTGCATGCAGAGTGCGTCGACGAACATGTGCGACGCCTCGATCTGCGGGAACTCCCGGGCGAGGTCGAAGAAGACGCGCTGCCAGAGATCGTGGCCGTAGCGCATGACGTTCGACTTGTCGGCCATCAGGACCTTCCGCTTGCCGTTCGCCACCGCCCAGTCGAAGGCGGCGCGGCAGATGCGCTCGACTCCCTTCCGGGTGTGGATCTCCTCCTGTACCGCGACCTCGTCGGCGGTGCCCTTCTTGAAGAAGCCGCCGACGCCGACGTACGCCCCTTCGGTGTTCTCGCGGAAGACCGCGAAGTCGACGTCGGCCTCGCTCTTACCCTTCAAGGGGCAGAGGCGGGCGTCGTAGAGCTTGCACGGGCGGAAGTTGATGTAGAGGTCGAGCTGGAAGCGAATGCCGAGGAGGATGTCGGCGGCGTGGCGCATGTCGGGGATGCGCGGGTCGCCGTAGGCGCCGATGAGGACGGCCGAGAAGTTGTCGCGCAGGTCGTCCATCGCGCCGGCCGGAATCGAAACGCCGGTCTCGAGATAGTGATCCGCGCTCCACGGGAAGTGCACCAGCTCGAGCGGCAAGGCGTGGCGCTCGGCGGCGGCCTCGAGGACCTTGACGGCCTCGGCGGTGACGTCGCGTCCGATGCCGTCCCCGGGGAGCACGGCGATGCGCTGCGGACGGCGATGCTTGGGATCAGTCAGGTTCATTTCGCTGGGCTCGTGGGGTCGAAAGTCGGGGTTCGGGCGCCAGTCCTTGCGCCGGTCATTGCGCCGGTCGCTCCGCCAGTCGTTCCGCCAGACGTTCCGATGCTAACACGCGACCCAGGGCCCAGAAGCCGAGCCAGAGGCCGGCACCGAGCACTCCCGCGGCGCCCCAAAGGACGTCGCCGCCGTAGCGTTCGTAGACCGTGAGGCCGAGAGGCGGGGCGATCAGGAAGGCGGTGGCGAAGGCCATGGTGTAGGCGCCCATGTAGCGGCCGGAGCGCGCCGAGCCGGCCCGCGTGGCGACGAAGACATTGGTCATCGGCAAGGCCAGCATCTCGCCCACCGTCCAGACAAAAATCGTCGCCGCCGCGAAGAGCGCTCCGTTTCCGAGCGGCAGGAGCGCGAACCCGAGGCAGAGCAGGAAAGCTCCGGGTCCGACGACGGAGAGCGGCGGTTTGCGCTCCACGCGGTGCAGGATCAACATCTCGCAGGCGACGACGATCAGTGCGTTGAGACCGAGGAGCCCGCCGATGGCCGCCTCCGAGAGGCCGTACTCCTTGTGCAGGAAGAGCGGGAAGGTGCCGTTGATCTGAAAGAAGACGATGGCCATCCCCATCGCCAGCGCCAGGAAGATGACGAACGGACCGTCGCGCCACGGCGAGCCGGTCGCCGCGACACCGCCTTCGGGGACGACGACGAGCGGGGCCTGGCTGAGGTCACGGCGAGCGGCGCGGCGGCGCACCAGAAAAAGGACCATGGCCGCGGCCCAGCAGGTGCCGGCGTCGGCGATGAACAGCAGATCGTAGTTCACCCCGGCGAGGAGACCGCCGAGCGCCGGCCCGATGCTCATCCCGGCGTTCACCGCCAGCCGCAGGAGCCCCATCGACCGGCCGCGCACCTCGGCCGGGACGTTCTTCCCGGCCGCGGCGAGGAGCGCCGGACGATAGCTTTCGGCCACCAGGCTGATGAGCACCATGGCGATGCCGAAGCCGCGTTCCGAGCTGATCTGGGTCAAGGCGAGGAAGCCGATTCCGGTGCCGATGAGCGACAGCTGCTGCACCGCGATCGGCGACCAGCGGTCGGCGGCCCATCCGCCGAGAAAGGCGCCGCCGATGGCTCCCGCGCCGTAGAGCGCGAGCATCCGGCCGGCCGCCGCCGGGCTCCAGCCGAAATGTCCCGTCAGGTACAGGGTCAGGAACGGCAGCACCATCGTCCCGGCGCGGTTCACCAGGGTCGCCACGGCGAGGATCCAGACCTCCCCCGGCAGCCCGGAGAAGGCCCGGACATAGCTCCGCCCGAGACGCCGCAGAGGACTCAAGAGATCATCCCGCCGCGGCCATCGGTGCCGCGACCGGCCGATCGCGCGCCGGATCGAAGGCGAAGACGAGTTGCACCCGGGGGACCAGGAAGGCCGAGTGGATCGAGGCCCAGCCGTGGACCGGGGCGAAGGTCAGGAAAGTCTCGAGCCAGTCGGCCAGCAGGATCTCCGCCCGGACCGGCAGGACGAGCGCCGCCGGAACCTCGGTCTCCACCCGCCGCAGCCCTTCGCCGTGACGCCAGAATGCGCGCGAACGGTCGCGAAAGAAGCCGAAATCCTGCTCCCGGCGCTCGCCGCTCACCGCGCCGACAGGCATCGCGCCGCCGAGGCGGACCGAGACCGCGAGCCGCGCGCCGGCCGAGAACCTCCAGCGCCATTCGCCGCGGTCCTCGGGCGTTTCATCGCTATCCGGCGGCGGCAGCTCTCTCGGCAAGCCGTCCGGAAAGTTGCAAACCGCGGCCGAGAGCGGTTGGCCGCCAACCAGGCGCCCGAGCGGCACCACCCATCCGGGCACCAACTGGCGAAGCAGGAGGACCGACGGCGTATTCGCGGCATCGCGGACGCAGAGCCGCGCGTTGACCTGTGGATAGGAGAGGGCGAGCCAGCTCGCCCCGCGCAGGTGCAGGCCCACCTGGCGGAAGAGCACCAGGGAAAAGAAGGCCTGGCTCTCGCCCGCACCGTCGCTGGCGCCTCCCAGGTCGTAGCTCAGCCCTGCCGGCGCGGGGGGCAGCGCCGCGAGCGGCACGGCCCAGTTCAGATACAGAGCGTCGGCGAGGGCCGTCTCGAGAATCACCCGGGGAAGTTAGCCTGTCTCCCGGCGAGCGGCAAGAGGAGCCGCGCCTGGGGAACGGGCGGCAAGAGGACCGGCAGGATAAGCGGCCCCCTTTCGAGGCAGAATGTCGACATGACTCGTCCGAGCTTCGCCCTGCACCGAATCGTTTTCGCCTGCCTCCCCCTGTTTGCCGCTGACCTGGGCGCCGCCGGACCCGCTGGAGCCAGCGGAGCAGGCGGCTCGCCTGCGCCCGATCGGATCGACGCCGGAGGACTGTCTGCGGCGGTGCGCTTCCTCTCCTCGGACTCCCTCGAAGGGCGCAGTCCGGGGAGCCGGGGCGACGACCTGGCGCGGCTGTATCTCGCCACCGAGCTCGAGGCCGCGGGCCTCCAGCCGGGCGGGCCCGACGGCTCCTGGCAGCAGGCCTTCCCGATGATCGGCATCGACTCGCAGGCGCCGCCCACCTGGGAGTTCTCTGCGCCGTCGGGCAAGGTGTCCCTCGCCCACCGCGAAGAGTTCCTCGCGGCCTCGGGCGTCCAGGCGTCGAAGGCGGAGATCCGGGATGCCGAGGTGGTCTTCGTCGGCTACGGCATTCAGGCGCCGGAGTATGGATGGGATGACTACAAGGGAGTCGACCTCAAGGGCAAGGTCTTGCTGATGCTGAACAACGACCCGGACTGGGACGACACACTCTTCGCCGGCAAGCGGCGCCTCTACTACGGCCGTTGGACCTACAAGTACGAAAGCGCCGCCCGCCAGGGCGCGGCCGGCGCCCTGATCATCCACACCACCCCCTCCGCCGGCTATCCGTTCCAGGTCCTCCAGTCTTCGGGCGCCGGCGAGAAGTTCGAGCTTCCCGCCGGCGGCGAACCGCGCCTCGCCGTCACCGGCTGGACTTCGGAAGGCGCCGCCGAGCGGCTCGTCGCCCTCTCCGGCAGGAAGCTCGCCGATCTGGTGACGGAGGCGAAGTCGAAGAGTTTCCGGCCGGTGCCGCTCGGCGTCCGCACCAGCCTGGCCCTGACCAGCAAGCTTCGCGAGGTCTCGACGGCGAATGTCGCCGGCCTCCTCCAGGGTTCGGATCCGGTGCTGCGCGATGAGGTCGTGATCTACAGCGCTCATCACGACCACCTTGGAATCGGCACGGCCGACAAATCGGGCGACGCGATCCACAATGGCGCGGTCGACAACGCCACCGGCTGCGCGCAGCTTCTGGCGCTGGCGAAGAGCTTCGCCGCACTTCCGGAGCGCCCGCGCCGCTCGGTGCTGATTCTCTTCGCCGCCGCCGAGGAGCAGGGGTTGCTCGGCTCCAGGTACTTCTCCACCCATCCCACGTTCGCCGCCGGCAGGATCGCCGCCAACATCAACCTCGACTCGGCGAACATCTACGGCCGCACGCGCGACATCACCTTCGTCGGGCTCGGCAAGTCGTCGCTCGACGCCGTGGTCACCGCGGCGGCCGCCGCGCAGGGGCGCGTCCTCCATGGCGATCCGGCGCCGGAGAAGGGCTCGTTCTACCGTTCCGATCAGTTCAACTTCGCCCGCATCGGCGTGCCGGCGGCCTACCTCGACCCGGGGACCGACTTCGCCGGCGAGGCCGCCGCTGCAACCGCGGCGCGGACGCGTCAGCAGTCGTACGACTCGACCTGCTACCACCAGCCGTGCGACGAGATCGCGGAGGACTGGAACTGGGACGGGATGATCGAAGACGCCCGCCTCGCCTTCGCCGTCGGCCGCGCGATCGCCGACGCCGATGCGATGCCCACCTGGAACCCCGGCGACGAGTTCGAGGCGGCGCGGACGAAGGCGCTGGCGGACGTCGCTCCTGCGGCGAGACCGTGAGATGAGAGCGCCGACGCCGCTGCTCCTCCTCGCCCTGTTCGCCGCCGCGCCCGCGCCGGCGCCGGCGA
>JAYTAM010000402.1:0-5548 GCA_043737505.1 Thermoanaerobaculia bacterium | reverse complement strand
TTTTCTTCTTCGAACGTCGCCACCAGCACGGACTCGCCGGAGACGCCCGACTGAAACTCGATTCCGGCGGTGCCTCGCTCCCAGAGCCAGGCGGCAACGAGCTCTTCGAGCTCGTTGGCAGCGCCGGGGACGCGGATGCGCAACCGGTGGTACCGGCTGCCCCCCGCGCCGGTCTCACTCATCCGCCGAACAGGTCGCGGACGCGGTGGAGGACGCCGCGCTCCTCTTTCACCGGGCGGCCCTCGAGCTCGGCGAGCTTGCGCAACAGGTCGCGATGCTCGTCGTTCAGATCGGCCGGAGCCGGCACGCGGATCGAAGCCAGAGCGATATGGTCACCGCGGCCGGAGCCCCCGAGCCGATCGACGCCCTTGCCCTTGAGGCGGAACTGCTCGCCGTGGTGGGTTCCGGGCGGAATCACCAGCTCCTCCGAACCGTGGAGCGTAGCCACCTCGACTTCCGCCCCGAGCACCGCCTGGGCGTAGCCGACCTCGACCTCCGACAGTACGTTGAAACCGTCGCGCTCGAACTTCTCGTGCGCCGCTACCGAGAGGACGACGTAGAGATCGCCGCGATGACCGCCGCGCCGGCCGTGCTCGCCCTCGCCGACCAGCCGCAGGCGTGCACCGTTGTCGACACCGCGCGGAATCTTCACGTCGAGCGTACGCAGCATCTCCACCCGGCCTTCCCCGCGGCAGTCCTTGCACGGGTCGGTGATCGTGACGCCCTCCCCGCCGCACCGCGGACAGGTCCGAGCCAGGGTGAAGAAGCCCTGCGAATAGGCGACCTGTCCCCGTCCGCCGCATCCCGTGCAGCGCTCCGGCGCCGAATCCCCGGCCGCACCGGTTCCGCTGCAGGTTTCGCAGCCCTCGAGACGCGGGATCTTGAGGCTCCTCGTGACGCCGAACGCCGCCTCCTCGAAGCCGAGCTCGAGGTCGTAGCGCAGGTCGGCTCCGGGAGTGGCCGGGCTTCGACCTCTGCTCCCGCCGCGGCCTCCGCCGGCACCGGCGGCGAAGCCGAAGAGATCGCCCAGAATGTCGGAGAAATCCGAGAAGGTCGAAGGATCGAAGCCGCCTTCGAAAGACGGCCCACCCTGACGACCGAAGCGGTCGTAACGTTGCCGCTTCTCCGGATCGGAGAGCACCGCGTAGGCCTCGGCCGCCTGTTTGAAGAGCTCCTCCGCCGCCTTGTCGCCGGGGTTCTTGTCCGGATGATGAAGCAGCGCCAACTTGCGGTAGGCGGCCTTGATCTCCTTGTCGGAGGCGGTCCGCTCGACGCTCAGAATCTCGTAGTAGTCGCGCTGGGCGCGTTCGGCTGTGGCCATGGTCAGCGCTTGGCGCCGGCGCCGCCGGCCTCGTTCCCGGGCGCCATGCCGGTCTCGCCGACCCGGCTCATCATCAGCTCGGAGAGGGTTCGTGAGGTCGAGTTGAGGTCGAAGAGCGCCGTCTCGAGATCGGCCCGGGCATCGCTGGTCAGCGCCATGCGGGCGCGCAGGAGGGTCTCCGAGCTGCGCTTGCGGTCCTTCTCGGGCAGGCTGTCGCTGAACTGCGAGAGCACCTTCTCATTGGTATAGATGAGCCCTTCGATCCGGTTCTTGAGCCGTCGCAGCTCGCGCTTCTGGGCGTCCGCCTGCGCGAACTGGTCGGCCTCGGTCACCAGGCGGTCGATCTCGTCCTTCGACAGGCCGCCGGCGGGATTGATCTGGATCGTCTGCGACTGGTTGGTCGCCACGTCACGCGCCGAGACGCTCACAATGCCGTTCGAATCGATGGCGAAGGTGACCTCGATCTGCGGCACGCCGCGCGGCGCCGGCGGGATTCCCACCAGCTCGAACCGTCCGAGGGATCGGTTCTCCGTCGCGATCTCGCGCTCGCCCTGCAGCACATGAACTTCGACCGTGTCCTGGTTGTCGACGACGGTGGTGAAGATCTGCGCGTTCTTGGTCGGAATCGTGGCATTGCGCTCGATCAGGCGGACGAACAGCCCGCCGTGGGTTTCGATTCCCAGCGACAAAGGCGTGACGTCGAGAAGGACGAGGTCCTTGATGTCGCCGCGGATGATACCGCCCTGAATGGCCGCCCCGATGGCCACCACCTCGTCGGGATTGATGTCCCGGTTGGGGGCACGGCGGAAGATGCGCTCGACCGTCTGGCCGACGAGCGGCGTACGGGTCTGACCGCCGACCAGGAGCACTTCGTCGATCTCCTCGGCGGCGAGACCGGCCTGCTCGATGGCGTCGCGGCAGGGGCCTTCGGTGCGCGCCACCAGCTCGGCGACGAGAGCCTCGAAGGCGGGGCGCGTCAGCACGCGCGAGAGATGCCGCGGGCCGTTCTCGTCCGCCGAAATGAACGGCAGATTGATCGTCGCTTCGACGACCGTCGACAGCTCGCACTTGGCGCGCTCGGCGGCCTCCTTCAGCCGCTGCAACGCCATCCGGTCGCCGCGCAGGTCGATACCGGTCTCGGCCCGGAACTCCTGGATCAGCCAGTCGATGATGCGCTGGTCGAAGTCCTCGCCTCCGAGGTAGGTATCGCCGGAGGTCGAGCGCACCTCGAAGATGCCTTCGGAAAGCTCGAGAATCGAGATGTCGAAGGTGCCGCCCCCCAGGTCGTAGACCGCGATCTTGCGATGGGTCGTTCCGCGGTCGAGGCCGTAGGCGAGCGCCGCGGCGGTCGGCTCGTTCAGGATGCGGAGCACCTCCAGCCCGGCGATACGTCCGGCGTCCTTGGTCGCCTGGCGCTGCGAATCGTCGAAGTAGGCCGGAACGGTGATGATGGCCTCGCGCACCGGCTCGCCCAGAGCCTCTTCGGCGAACGCCTTCAGCTCACGCAGCACGAATGCGGAGATCTCCTCGGGGCTGTGCTGGCGGTCGCGGATCTGGATCTTCACGTCGCCGTTGGCCGCCTCGACCAGGGCATAGGGCAGCAGGTCCCGCGCCCGCTGGACGTTCGCATCGCTGTACTTCCTGCCGATCAGCCGCTTGACCGCGTAGACGGTCTGCTGCGGGTTGGTGATCGCCTGGCGCTTGGCGATCTGGCCCACGAGCCGGTCGCCGTCCGGCGTGAACGCGACGATCGACGGCGTCGTCCGGCTGCCGTCGCGGTTCGCCAACACCCGAGGAGAAAAGGCCTCGACGACCGCGACGCAGCTGTTCGTTGTGCCGAGATCGATGCCGATGATCTTCCCCACGTTTTCCCCTTTTCTCTCGAACGCGCCCTACTGCGATGAATGCGATGAATCCGTCGTGGAACCGTCGCCCGTCGCGTCTCGCGGCACGGTCACCTTGACCAGAGAGGGTCGTAGAAGCCGGTCGTTCAAGCGATAACCGCGCTGCAACTCGAGCGCCACGGTCGGCGTCAGGACGCCCTCGGATTCCTCCTGGAATACGGCCTCGTGAACCGAAGGATCGAATCGTTCGCCTACCGCGACGATCGGCACCAGGCCGTAGCGCTTCAGCAATTCCTGAAACTGACGGGCGATCATCTCGACGCCCTTGTGCAGGTCGTTGGCCTCTCCGGCGGCGCTCGGCATCCCCTGTACGGAGAGCGCACGTTCCAGGTTGTCGACCACCGGCAGCAGCTCGCGCAGGACGTCGGCCAGGGCATAGCGCTCGATCTCGGCGCGTTCTCGCTCGGTGCGCTTGCGGTAGTTGTCGAAGTCGGCCCGCAACCGGAGCATCCGCTCACGTTCGGCCGCGAGCAGGGATTCGAGCCGGCGTTCAGCGACGCTCGAGGCCCGGCTGGAACCGCCCTTCGAAGCGGTATCGGCGGCATGGGCGGCATGGGCGGCATCGGCGGCATCGGCGGCGTCCGCCTCGTCGCCGAGCGAGAGGATCTCCACCACCGTGTCGTCAAATCCGTCTGAGGCGGAATCTCCGTCCAGAACTCCGGACTCGGGATCGTCGGGCTTGCTCATGACAGCTCCAGATCCACTATCGGCTGGCGCTCGACTCGAGCGCCCGCGACAGGGATTCTCCCAGATAGTCGACCAAAGGAATGATGCGTTCGTAAGCCATGCGCGAGGGGCCGAAGATTCCCAGCGTGCCCTGGGCGCCCTCGCCGGCACCGAACGGCCGGGCAACCAGGCTGAATCCCAGGTCGGAGGTCACCGAGCTGTCCTCGCCGATGACCACCCGAACGCCGCCGCCGTCCATGCACTGATTGAGCAGTCCCACCAGCTGCTGGCGGTCGGCGAACATGTCGAGCAGCAGCCGCACCCGCGACAGATTCTCGAGCTCCGGCCGCGCCAGGAGCTGCGCCGTGCCCTCGACGAGAACGCCCGGCCCCTGGGTCGACTCGAGCGATCGCTGAGCCAGGGAGATCGCGCGCCCCAGCAGCTCGTCCATCTGGGTCCGCTCGTCGGTCATCGCGGCAAGCAGGCGCTCGCGGATCGTGCGCAACGTCCTGCCGCGGAAGTTTTCGGTCAGGTAGTTCGAGATCCGGATCAGCTCTTCGCGCGACAGCTGCTCCTCCACTTCGAGCAGCTTGTTCTCGACGAAACCGGCCTCGGAAACGACGACGCACAGAACCCTCCGGCCGGAGAGGGGAACGAAATCGACCGTGCGGAGGACCGTGTCGCCGATGGCCGGCGTGACCAGGATGCCGATCTGTCCCGAGAGCCGGGAGAGCAGCTGCGAGGTCAGCGCGACGAGGCGTCCGGGCTCGCCTTCGCTGCCGTTGAGGTCGCCGTCGATTCGCCGGCGATCGTCCTCGGAGAGACTTCCCTTCTCCATCAGCGACTCGATGTAGAGGTGATAACCGGCGCTGCTCGGGACCCTTCCCGCCGAGGTGTGCGGCTGCTCGAGGTAGCCCCATTCCTCGAGATCGGCCATGACGTTGCGGATCGTCGCCGCCGAAACGCCGTGCTGCACATGCTTGGCCACCGAACGGGAGCTCACGGGCTCGCCCACGAGGATGAACGTCTGCACCACGTCGCGAAGAATTTCGCGATCTCGCGGAGTGAGTTCGACGGCTGGACGAATCGGGCGCATGTCGGTTTTTGGACAGTTGTACCGGGGCCCTGCCTGCTGCCAAGCGTTGCGTAAGCTCCCGGACCCAAGTATTTTACCCCAGTGAGCCCGTTGTCGACCGGAGCCTCGCGCGACGCTGCGCGCTCGTTGCCGCTTTCCGGCCTGCGCTTCAGCGTGCTCGGTGCCGGCGCGGTCGGTCAGAGCCTGGCGGCCTGGATCGTCGCCCGCGGCGGATCGCTCCTCCAGCTGGCAGGGCGGCCGGGCTCGCGCCGGCTCGAAAGCTTCGCCGAGCGCCTCGGAGTCGTGCCGATCGACCTCCGCGAGCTCGCGACTGGAGGCGAAGCTCTGCTGCTCGTCGCGGTGCCGGACGGCGCGCTCGCGGGAATCGCCGGAGTCCTCGCCGCCCGACCCCAGGCCGACGTGGCTCTGCACGTTTCCGGCCTCGCGACTGCGGCGGTGCTCGAACCGCTCCGGGCAGCCGGCTCGGCGATCGGCGGCCTGCACCCGCTGCGGGCCTTTCCGGCACCCGAAGCGGACGTGGAGCGGGCGGCAGGTGTTTTTTTCGCCCTCGATGGCGACCCG
>JAYTAM010000401.1:0-28139 GCA_043737505.1 Thermoanaerobaculia bacterium | reverse complement strand
TATCTCAACTACGCCACCCACGCCAAGGAGCGCTCGCTCTACAACACCCCGCCGGCGTTCGGAATCTACATCCTGCACCTCGTCCTCAAGCACCTGCTCGCCGAGGGCGGCCTCGAGGCCGTCGAAGCGAAGAACCGGCGCAAGACCGCCAGGCTCTACGCTGCGATCGACGGTAGCGGGGGCTACTACCGCGGTCACGCCCAGGCGGATAGCCGGTCGTGGATGAACGTCACCTTTCGCCTGCCGTCCGAAGAGCTCGAGAAGAAGTTCGTCGCCGAATCGACCGCGGCCGGTCTCGACGGCCTCAAGGGCCACCGCTCGGTCGGCGGCATCCGCGCGTCGATCTACAACGCCTTCCCCGAGGCCGGAGTCGAGGCGCTGGTCGCCTTCATGGCCGAATTCGCGCGCACCAACGGCTAACCCGCCGGGGAGAATCCGGCCGGCGGCGCGAGCCGCCGGATCAGTGCTCCCAGATGCGCTCGGCCCGGGCTTTTGCCCGGCGCTCGGAGCGCCGCCAGAGGTAGGAGATCGCCAGCACGGCGAGCGTCCAGCCGACCACCTGATCGATCAGCTCGGCGAGAATGAAGGCGCAGGGGAAGCCGTACCAGTTCCAGTGCGGCACGCTGATCGAGATCCAGGCGAAGACGCCGGCGGCGAGCGCCACCCGCAGCTGTTTCGCCAGGCGTATCTGAGCTCCGGTGCTGCCGGTGATGGCGATCAGCAGGTAGGCGAGCAGCGACGCGGCGGCGACGTCGGTCGCGAGCTCGATTCCGAGCAGACGGGGCGACACCGTGTCGCGGCCGTCGGGGTCATAGAGCAACAGCCCGGTCGGACCGAGCCGGTACTTGGTGGCCCAGACCGCCTCTTCCGCCTCGGAGGGAGTACGTCCTTCCTCTTTGCCGGGGAACATGTAGAGCCCCTCTTCGGCGAGGTTGCCCTTCATCGTCTCGAGGAGCGGCGAGTTCACCGGCATCGAGCGTATTCCCATCTCCCCCACCGGCAGAACCATGTGCGACACGAAGCCCCACAAAAAGACCACCAGCCCGCCAACCAGCCCCGCCCCGAGAATCTTCTTCATCGCCCCTCCCCCAGAAATCGTTCGATCGTCAGGACGCCCGGGCGTCCGCACCTTCGGTTACTTGCCGGAAGCGAGCTCGCCGGCGCGCACGCTCGCTACTTCGACGGCGCGCGACAGCACGCTGCGGATCCGGCCGTCCTCGAGCGCCAGGATGCCGGCGATCGTGCAACCGGCAGGCGTCGTCACGTCGTCTTTGAGCGCCGCGGGATGGCGCCCGGTGGCGAGCACCATCGAGGCGGCGCCGTAGACCATCTGGGCCGCCATCTCAATCGCCGTCTGCCGCGGCAGACCGCGCGCCACGCCGCCGTCGGCGAGCGCCTCCAGAATCACGTAGACGAACGCGGGACCCGATGCCGAGAGACCGGTCACCGTGTCCATGTGCTTCTCCTGCAACTCGAGCACGCGTCCGAGGGGGGCGAAGATGCGCCGGGCGGTCGCGACGTGCCCTTCGCCCGCGCGCTTCCCCGGCGACAGCACCGTCGTCCCGCAGCCGATGCTGCACGGAGTGTTGGGCATCGCCCGGACCACCGGCACGCGAGGACCCAGGATCTCTTCGAGCTGGGCGGTGGTGACTCCAGCGGCGATCGAAACCACCAGCGCTCGGGAAGGAATCGCCTGGGCAGCGGCGAGCTCGCGCGCCACCTCCAGCACCTGCATCGGCTTGAGCGCGAAGACCACGACATCGGCCGAGGCCACCGCCGCTGCGTTGTCGCTGGCGACGGCGATTCCCAACTCCTTCGCCAGCCGCGCCGCCGAAGCGCGCGTCCTCGTCGTGCCGGATATTCCGCGCTTGGGATGATGCGCCCGTACGAGACCCTCGGCGATGGCGCGTCCCATCATTCCCATGCCGAGCACCACGATTTTTGCGTTCTTCATTCCACCCGACCCCCGCTCTCGAACTCGTTACTCTAGCTTGCGGGGAGCTCAGGCGGAGAGGAAGGCGCGCTCGACGAACCAGTAGAGCCCGACAAGGGCGATCGCCAGCGATGCCGGCACCACCACCCGGCGGCGGTACCAGGGACGATCGCGGAACAACAGGCCCACCAGTAGCCAGGCGCCGGCGAGAACCGCGAGCTGTCCGAGCTCGACCCCAACGTTGAAGGAGAGGAGAGCGGCGAGGAAGCGCTCCCGGGGCAGACCGAGATCGGTGAGGACGCCGGCAAAGCCCAGACCGTGCAGGAGCCCGAAACCGAAGACCAGCGCCGGCCGCCACGGCTTGAGCTCCGAGGTGACGAGGTTCTCGATCGCCACGTAGGCGATCGACAGCGCGATGAGCGGCTCGACGATCGCCGGCGAGAGCCTCACCACACCGTAAATCGACGCCGCGAGGGTCAGCGTATGCGCAGCGGTGAAGGCGGTGACCTGCACCAACAGAGGCCGCCAGCGGGTCGAAAGGAGAAAGAGGCCGAGAACGAAACAGATGTGGTCGAGACCCTTGGGCAGGATGTGCTCGAAGCCCAGCCCGAGATATTGCAGGACGACGTCCAGACGAGAACGCGACGGGCTGGCTGCATCGAAGGGAATCTCGACCGCCGCCCCGCCCCCCTCGGCCCAATGCAAGGGAGCGTCCGCCCCCTCGACGGCGAAAGCCCGGACGACGTACGCCCCGACTGCAAGCTCCTCGCGAACCCGGAGCGCTCCCGCTCCGGGCGGCAGCGAGAGTGAGAAGCGCGCCGAGACAAGAGCGCCTCCCGACGGCGAAGCCGTCGCTACGGGAGCTGGATCCCGCACCCCCTTTACCGAAAGCCTCTCGCCGCCACTCTCGAAGACAAGACCGGAGACCAGTTCCCGCAGCGCGACGGAGCCGCGCTCGGCCGCCGGCGTCGCCGGCGGCACGACCCCGGGCGGGAGATGCTCGGGGTCGACCGTTACGGTGATGGCAACTTCGCCGTCCCCTGGCGCGCCGACTTCGACCCGTAGGGCACCGAACTGATGGCCTTCGGCGGGGGTCTGCAGCCCGGCCCCCGTGACGATCGAGACAAGGAGCAAAGCTCGAACAAGGGGGTGCCTCATGGGGCGCTGGTGGCGAGCTCGAACGTCAGTGAGGCCCAGAAGCTTTCCCAGTCCGCTTTCGGCTCGCCGGCGATGGGCCGCATCTCCACCGCCTTGATCAGCCAGAAGCCGGGCTTGTCGAGCTGGAAGGTGACATGCCCATTGCGGTCCGTGCGGACCGCCTGCGGCCTGCCCGGATTCGCGCGCGAGAGCGCCATGGCGAGCAGACCCTCGATCGGTTTGCCGCGGAAGAGCACCCGAAAGCCGACTGGGGCGCTCGCCGCCACGCCGCACAGGTCCGTGTCCGGCACGATCTCGAGATCGAGGCCGGCAGGCACGGGCGGCGCGACCGCAGTCGCGACGGCCGCACCGCGCGCTCCGATGCAGAGCACCGCCGCCGCGCTGCGCGAAAACGCCTCGCGAGCAAGATCCTTCCCTTTACCGAGCCTTTGCCTTTCTCGACCCACTTTCTCGAGACCCTCCTCCTCGAGATAGGCGGAGAACTTCTCCGGCAGCAGCTCGACGAACGAACGGGTGCTCTGGAAGACGATCCGCGCCGTACCGGCGGCGGGGGCACGGAGAACGCCGGCGGGATCGACCCCGTCCCGCCCGGGAACCGCAGTGATCGAGCCGTCCGCAGTGAGCAGGTCGAAGCGCACGATGGCCAGCGGATTTCGCGCTATCGCCTCGCCGGCCAGCTGCTCGCCGACGCGGTGGGACACCAGCACCGCCTCCCCGGCCGCGGGACGAAAACGCGAAAGCTCCAGCCAGTAGTCGTGCGCAACGAGTGCCGGCGCAAACGCGAGCGCCAGCACCGGAGCGCAGAGAGCCGCCCGAAGGCCGAACGGTCGAAGACAGAGCGGGCGAAGGGGGCTCATAGCGGTTCCTCGACCTGAGATACGGCCACCCGCCCTCTCGCGGATGGGCCGCCTACCGCTTGCGCTTCACGACCAGCTGGTCGTAGGCGAGCATCGCCAGGGTCGAGACGATGCCGATCGCTCCGACCCAGTACCACATCCGGCCGGCGTGGGCGAACTCCGGGCCGGGGGTGAAGACCCCATCCTGACGCACTCCGACGTAGCGCTCGACGAGCGGTCCGGCGATGGCCCCGGCGACGAACGTGCCGATCGCCACGGGCAGGAAGGCAAATCCCATGTACGTTCCCACCTGCTCTTTCGGCGCCAGATCGGCGACATACTCGTAGTACCTCGGCGCCTGGAGGCCTTCGCCTACGGCGTAGATGGCGATGGCGACGATCGTCATGGTGAGGGTCGGAATCGCCCCCATCAGGAACCACGACGCCGAGGCAATGGCGAAGCCCAGGGTCATCGCGGAGAGCGGTTTCATCCGCTTGGCGAGCGCCGTGATCGGAATCGTGATCAGGATGATCGTCCAGGCATCGACGGTCTCGATGATCTCGAATCTCTCGTAATGGAGGACGTCGCGGACGTAGAACGGCAGGGCGTAGAAGATCTGCCAGAACATGATCCAGAAGCCCGAGAAAATCACCAGGAAACTCATGAACTTGAGGTCGCGGAAGACCATGAACATGTCCGCCAGGACCTTGCCCATCGACCTCGGCAGCGGAGCATCCGCCGGCCGCGGCGGTTCGCGGAAGAACAGCAGAGTTCCCACGATCAGCGCCAGGCTGACCAGCGACGACATCATCAGCACGTAGGCGATGCCGAGGTTCTCCCGAACCTGGAGGGCGAGCAGCGGGCCGATCGCGCCGCCGAGATTCACCAGGGTGTAGTAGATCGAGTAACCCAGCGACTTCGTCTCGGGCGTGGTCGTACGCGCCACCGTCCCGACGATGGACGGCTTGATGAGCGAACCGCCGATCGCCGTGATGACCAGCGCAACGATCATGTAAGTCGAGGCGCCGAGCGCGTCGACGAGAGGTTTGCCCATCGGCAGGCCACCGAGGCCGATGAGGAAGTACCCGAGGCTGAAGATCGAGAAGCAGGCGAGCAGGCTCTTCTTGAAACCGTAGCGGTCGACGATGGTGCCGGCGAGGGGCGGCAGGAAATACAGCAGGGTGTTGAAGAGGCTGCCGACGAGGAATCCGGCCTTTCCCGGTCCGAGGCCGACCTGCTCGGCGATATAGACCGCCAGGATCGCCTTCGAGCCGTAGTAGGCGAAGCGCTCGAACAGCTCAATGATGTTGGCGATCCAGAAAGTGCGCGAGAACCCGGATCTCGCCTGCTCGAAAAACGCTGCCAGTCCGCTCATGTCCGCTCTCCAGCCTGCGATCTTTCGCCAGATCCTAGCAGCGGATCCGCTGAGCGACGCCCTGGGGGGATGAGCCGGGGAGCAGGTGCTTCCCTGGGTTCAGGGAGAGGGGGAACTGCGGAGGAAAATGGTCGGGGCGAGAGGATTTGAACCTCCGGCCTCACGGTCCCGAACCGTGCGCTCTACCAAGCTGAGCTACGCCCCGTTTTGTGGCGCTCTTACCGCCGTCGCCTCGGGATCGCGACGGGTTGCGGAGGTACTCCGCGAAGGAGGGGGAGAATACCTTCGCGACGCCTGAACGGTCAAGCGGAACCTCCGCTACAATTCCGGCGCCGCACTTAGGAGCCGAAAGAATGGCCATCCGGACGCTTTCCGAGCTCTTTCTCGTCGTCGCAGGTCACGACAAGAAAGAGTGCCTGATGCACAAGGTCGGCGGCCGCTACGAGGCGGTTTCGACGGCCGAGCTCGTCCGCCAGGTCCGCCAGATCGCCCAGGCGCTGGTCGAGAGCGGCGTTCGCCCTGGGGACCGCGTGGCGCTCATGGCCGAGAACGGCCCGCACTGGCCGGCGGTCGATTTTGCCGCCCTGTGCATCGGCGCGGCCCTGGTTCCGATCTACCCGACTCTCCTCCCCGAAGGCGCCGCCTACGTCGCCCGTGACAGCGGTTCGCGCGTCCTCTTCGTCCAGGGGCGCGAGCGCCTGGAGGGGCTCCTGGCCGTGCGCGGCGAGATGCCGGCCATCGAACGGATCGTCGGCATCGGAGAGATCGGAGACCTCCGAGCCATCCGGGCAGGCAGTTCCTCCGGGGTCGAGAGCCTCGAGTCGTTCATGGCCCTGGGCGCCGGGGCCGACCAGGCCTGGCTCGAGCAGCAGGTGGCCGGGGTGAAGCCCGACGACTTGGCGACTCTGATCTATACCAGCGGCACCACCGGCGACCCAAAGGGGGTCATGCTGACGCACGACAACCTGGTCTCGAACGCGGTCACCGGCTGCGCGGTTCTCGGTCTCGAGGGCCAGTTCACCGCGCTGTCGTTCCTGCCGCTCTCGCACTCGTTCGAACGCCTGGTCGACTACTGCTATTTCCTCCAGGGCATCACCATCGCCTACGCCGAATCGGTGCAGACCGTGGCGGCGAATCTTCTCGAGGTCAGGCCGCACGTGTTCGTCGCCGTGCCGCGCGTCTACGAGAAGGTCATGGCGCGCGTGCTCGAAAACGCCACCGCCGGAGGCGGGTGGAAGACGAAGATCTTCGAATGGGCGCTCGGAGTCGGCCGCAAGGCGCTGCCGAAGAGGCTCGCCTTCGAACCTGTCGGGCTCGGCGTCCGGATCGCCGACAGGCTCGTCTTCTCGAAGATCCGCGCGCGTCTGGGCGGCCGCTTCGTCTTTGCGATTTCCGGCGGTGCTCCGCTGGGGCGCGACGTGGCCGAGTTCTTCTGGGGGGCCGGAATCCCGATCTACGAGGGCTACGGACTGACCGAAACCTCGCCAGTGATCTCGGTCAACGCTCGCGGCGCGACCCGGCTCGGCTCGGTCGGCCGGCCCATGCCGCGGATCGAGGTGAAGATCGCCGACGATGGCGAGATCCTGTCGCGCGGCCCCAACACCATGCGTGGCTACTTCGGCAAGCCCGAGGCGACGGCCGAAGCGATCGACTCCGAAGGCTGGTTCCATACCGGCGACATCGGCCATCTCGACGACGCCGGCTTCCTGCTCATCACCGATCGCAAGAAGGAGCTGATCGTCAACGCCTACGGCAAGAACATCGCACCGGCGCCGATCGAGAACGCCCTGAAAGGGCGGCGGTGGATCTCCCAGGCGGTCGTCATCGGCGATCGCCGGCAGTACCTCGCGGCCCTGATCGTGCCTGATTTCGAGATCCTCAAGGGCTGGGTCGCGAGCGAGAAGATCCCCGGGACACTCGAGGATCAACTGCAGCACCCGACGCTCCGGGCCCTGTTCCAGGGCGAAGTCGACGCGGTCAACCAGCAACTCGCGCGCTATGAGCAGATCCGCGTCTGGGAGTTGGTGCCGGCCGAGTTCACCCTCGAAGGCGGCGAGCTCACTCCCACGCTGAAGGTGAAACGGCGGGTCATCAACGTCAAATACAGGGCGATCCTGGACCTCCTCTACGCCGCCGGAGACGCCGGGGGCGCCCACTAGATGCAGAGGGCATTTCACCTCGAGGTCGGCGAGGATCACCTCGCGACGCTGACCTTCGACCTGCCGGACCGGAAGGCCAACATCTTCACCCGCGAAGCCCTGGCCGAGCTCGAAGCGCTCCTCGTCGAGCTCGCCGGCCGCGACGACATCGGTTGCCTTGTACTGGTCTCGCCGAAACCCGGGATGTTCATCGCCGGCGCCGACGTCGCCGAGATCGCCGGCGTCACCGATCCCGACCAGGCCGAGTCGGGGGTACGTTACGGCCAGCGCCTTTTTTCGGCCTGGGAGAGCCTTCCCTTCCCCACCGTTTCTGCGGTCTCGGGCACCTGCCTCGGGGGCGGCACCGAGCTCTCGCTCGCCTCGAGCTACATCGTGATCTCCGACCGGCCCGCCCTGCGTATCGGCCTGCCCGAGGTGAAGCTCGGCATCGTCCCCGCCTGGGGCGGTTGCGTGCGCCTGCCGCGCCGTGTCGGGCTGGTGGCGGCGCTCGACATGATCCTCGCCGGCAAGGCGGTTTCCGGGCGACAGGCGCTCAGGATGGGCCTTGCGGACGCGCTCTTCCCGGAAGCCGGCTTCCTGCATCACGTGCGCGATTTTGCGCGCGCCAAAGTCGGACGAAGGCGGCCCCGCCGCCGGCCGCCCGGAGGTTTGAAGCGCCTGCTGCTCGACGGGCCGGCCGGACGCTGGTTCGTGATCGACCAGGCACGGAAGAAGACTTCCGCCGCCACCCGCGGCCGCTACCCCGCGCCTCTGGCCGCTCTCGAAGTCATTCGCACGGGCCTCGAGAAGGGCGCCGCCGCCGGATTCGACGCCGAGGCCCTTGCAGTCCGCGAGCTCGCGACCTCGGCGACGGCCAAGAACCTCATCCATCTCTTCGGACTCATGGAGGCGGCGAAGAAAGATGGCGACGGATCGCCGGCGGCGCCCGTTTCCCGCCCGGCTGTCCTGGGCGCCGGAGTGATGGGCGGCGGAATTGCCCAACTCATGGCCGACAAGGCCGGTCTGCCGGTGCGCATCAAAGACATCGCCACCCCGCCCTTGAGCGCCGCCCTGCAGCAGGCCGCGGCGCTGTTCGCCCAGCAGGTGCGCCGCCGCAGGCTCGCGCCGGCAGAGATGCGGCAAAAGATGTCGCTTCTGCAGCCGACCGTAACCGACGCCGGCCTCGAGAGCTCGGACTTCGTCCTCGAGGCGGTGGTCGAGAACCTGGCGGTGAAGCAGCAGCTCTTCGCCGACCTCTCCCGCCGGCTCGCGCCGACTGCGATCCTCGCCACCAACACCTCCTCGCTCTCGATCGACGACATCGGCGCGCTCGCGTCTCGCCGCGAGCGGGTCGTCGGCATGCACTTCTTCAACCCGGTCGACAGGATGCCGCTCGTCGAGGTCATCGCCGGCAGCCTCACCGGAGAGGCGGCGGTGCGTACGGCGACCGCATTCGCGCGCCAACTGGGAAAAACCCCGGTCGTGGTCCGCGACAGTCCGGGGTTTCTCGTCAACCGCCTGCTCGCCTTTTACTCCGCGGAGGCGATGTGGCTGCTCGACGAGGGTCACCGGGTCGAGGCGATCGATGTCGCCCTAGTCGACTGGGGCATGCCGATGGGTCCGCTGCGCCTCGCCGACGAGGTCGGTCTCGACGTGTCGGCGAAGGTCGGCCAGATCCTCCACCAGGCCTTTCCCGACCGCCTGCTCTTTCCCGCCTGGATCGACCGGATCGCCGAGGACAAGAGCCGGCTCGGAGTCAAGACCGGCAAGGGGATCTACCGCTACGAGGAGACCCGGGAGAAGGAGCCCGACCCGGCCGTCTATGCGATTCTGAGTCTCGACCCGCGGGCCGGTCTCGATCCTCCCGAGGCCGAGCGGCTGATCCTGCCGATGGTCAACGAGGCGGCACGCTGCCTCGCGGAGGGGATCGTCGAGGGGCCCGGGCCGCTCGATCTCGCACTCGTCTTCGGCATCGGCTTTCCACCTTTCCGCGGCGGCCTCTGCCGCTGGGCCGATAGCGAGGGCCTGGACAGCATCGTGCATCGGCTCGAACAGCTCGCGAGCGAGCGCGGATCGCGCCTAGCGCCGAGCGACGCCCTGCGCAGGTTCGCCGGCCGGGGCGGCTTCTATTCGATGGCGTCGTCCTGACCCCGGGTCGGAACGAGCGCGAGAACTGTCAGACAGAAAGCAAAGCTTCCCGGTAAAGGAAAAACAAAGACAATGTCCCTAGAAGACCAGCTTTCGCACCGCTTTCGAACTCCCCTTTACCGGAGCTTTTCCGCTGCCGCTCTCCTCGCTGTCGCGTGCTCGCCAGCGGCGCCGGCGCAGGCGCCCGCGCAGGAACCGCCGACGCTGGTCGCGCCGTTCGGCGCCGAGCTTCTGGTCAGCGAGGTGCTGCTCGACGTCCTGGTGACCGACAAGAAGGGGGATGTCATTCTCGGACTCGGCGCGGGGGACTTCCAGGTCACCGAAGACTCAAAGCCCGTCGAGGTCACCTCCGCCACTTTCTACAGCAACCGCCGCTATCTCGGTACGGAGCCCACTCCGGCGGGAGCCGTCGGGGTGCCGGTGCAGGCGCCGGCCGGCAACGCCGGGCTCGCGCCGCACTACTTCGTCTTCTTCTTCGACGATCAGCGCAGCCACAACGTCGACGTCCCCGGCCTTCTGCAGCGGCAGATCCGCGCCGGCAAGGACGCCGTCGAGTGGCTGCGTGCCGGACTCGCGCCGACCGACTGGGTGGCGGTGCTGGGCTACGACAACCGGCTGAAGATCTTCCAGGATTTCTCCCAGGACCCGGCGGCCATCGAGCGGGCGATCCTCAGCGCGACGACGGGTCGCGGGGCGCGTGACAACTTCCCTTCGCGGCAGACGCCCTCGTCCTCCGGCGCCCCGGCGCTCACGCCCGGGTTGCCGGTCGGCGAGGCGCTGAGCCAGGAGACCGGGACGATCTACGAGGCGCTGACGCTGGTCGCGGAAGCCTCCGCACCGCTCGTCGGCAGGAAGAACCTGATGCTTTTCACCATCGGTTTCGGACGCATGAACCGCTTCCACCAGTACGAGCCCGATCCGCGCTACTTCGAGCCGATGTCCGAGTCGCTCAACGACGCCAACGTCGCGGTCTACACCTTCGACCTGACGGATACCGGTGCGCAGCATCCGTTCGCCAATGCGATGAGTCATATCTCGGAAGACACCGGCGGGCGCTACTTTCCGAATGTACTGCACTTCAAGGCGCCGATCGCCGACGTCGCCCAGGCGACCAGCGGCTACTACCTGGTGAGCTACAAGGCGCAGCACCTCACCGGCCTGCGGGGATTTCAGAAGGTCAAGGTCACCCTCGCCAACCCGGAGCTCAAGGTCACGGCGCGCAAGGGCTATCGCTTCGGGGAGTAGCTCGCCGGCACCCGCGGGCGGCGCCCGAGGGGAGGGGGCGGGCGTCAGTCGACGCCGGCTTCGGTCTCTTCGTCGCCGTCCCAATCCCGGTCGGTCTCGATGCGCAGCAGGACGACGGAGATGTTGTCGAAGCCGCCGCGGGCATTGGCGTCACGCACCAGGCGGCCGCAGATCTCCTCCATCCGCGTGCCGCTGCGCAGGCGTTCGAGGATCTCGGGGTCGGAGAGCATCGTCGTCAGACCGTCGGAGCAGAGCATGAAGAGGTCGCCGACCTGCACCGGCCACTCGCGCACGTCGACCTCGACCTCGCTGTCTCCACCCAGGGCGCGGGTCACGACGTTCTTGAGCGGATGCACGCGCGCCTGCTCCTCGGTGAGGAATCCGGCGACAACCTGCTCGTTCACCCAGGTGTGGTCCTGCGTCAAGAGCTCGAACTTGCCGTCGCGAAGTCGATACGCCCGGCTGTCGCCGACGTGCGCGACGGCCATGGTGTCTCCTTCGAGCACCATACCGACGACGGTGGTTCCCATGCCGTGCAGCGAGCCGTCCTGGCGAATCGCCTTGAGCACGCGATCATGAGCGGTGCGGATCGCCTTGCGGATGCGGTCGCCCTGGCGACCGACGCCGGCCGGACCTGCCCCGGGAGACTCCTCGGAGCCGTCACCGGCGGTGGCGATGCACTCGCGGATCGCCTGCACGGCGATGCGCGAGGCGATCTCACCATGACTGTGCCCGCCCATGCCATCGGCGACGACGAACAGCTGATGCACCGGGTCGATCTCGAAGCAGTCCTCGTTGTGGCTGCGCAGCACCCCGACATCGGAGAGTCCGCAGGCCCTAGCGTGCAGCATCAGGTGCCCTTTCCGAAAAGACCGCTCCAGCCCTTTTTCTCGCCTTTGCGCAACTCGTCGAGAGCCTTGGCGACGACCGGATCCTCTCCGCCCCAGGTTTGCGCTTCATTGTAATAGTGCTCGGCCCGATCCACCAATCCTGCCTCGGCATGGAGTCTCCCGGCAAGCTTCAGATAGGAAGGGTTGATCGCCTGCAGATCGCAGGCCCGGGCGATCGCCTCGACGGCCCGTGCCAGGTGGCGCCGCTGATGGGACAGCGCCTGAGCGAGATGGTGCCAGGCCTGGTGATTCTTCGGCTCCGCCTGGATGGCCCGCTCGAAAGCCTCCGAGGCCTGCAGGAAGTTGCCATCGCGATAGAACTGGACCCCGGCCTCCATGTGGAACCGGCCGAGGCGCGAAGCGTCGCTCGCTGCCGAAGAGACCTCGGGCCGTGCCAGCTCGAGGTCGTGCTGGCGGCGACGGTTGGGATCGAGCAGCACGTTGAACGCTTCGGTAATGTCCTGAAAGTCGAGCTCGGCCTGCTGACGCACGGCTCCCTGAAAGCGGTCCGGGTGGCGTTCGCGCGCCAGTTGGCGAAAGCGATCCCGGATCTGCTCCCTGGTGGCGTTCCGCGCCGCGCCTAGAATGACGTAGTAGTCCTTGGCCATACTTACTTGGTCTTGATTCTATACAACCGCCCGGCGGACGACCGCACGGCGTCGGAAACGTTGCGATCCTTGGACATTGCCCTCAGGTCGCGGACCGACAGCTTGGGCAGCAGCTTGACCGCCACGCCCACCGGAATCCGCGGGTTCTTCGCCAGCGCCAGGCAGATCTTGTACTTCGCGAGCCACTCCCGGCGCCGTGAGATGACGGTCAGAACCTCGTCGATCACCGAGCGGCTGCCGGCGACATTGGCGATCTCGTCGTCGGTCATCGCCGCGTTGTTGACCACGGAGAGGGCGACGGATTGGTTCGTGTCCTTGATCAGAATGCCGCGCAGGGTCCGGGAAGCGCCGCGCGTCAGCTTGATCTTCAACGGCACCGGCAGAACGCGGATCTGACTTTCCGAGAGGCCGGTCCGATCGTCCCGTTCCCCCATGGCCGGCAGCTCGCGCACCTTCTCGATCGCTTCCAGGTCCTCGGCGTCGAGAACCACGCGCTGGAGGTCCGAGTATGCGGCGACCTCCACGGGGCGCTCGCGCGGCAGAAGGTGCTCGCGATACTCGGCGATCTTCCCGCGCGCATAGACCGAGAGCTCGGGATTTCCTTCCAGCGCGACCAGGATCTCCGGCTCGTCGATGATCGCGTCCTGCCGCAGGAGAAGACTCTCCTGCAGGTCCGGAGTGAGCCTCCCGGCCAACTCGACAAGGAGCGCCCGCGGAACGTCCCGGCGGCGCATGAGCGCCTCGACGATGAAGGGGTGGCTGGACTGGGTGGCAAAGTACTCGAGGACCTCGTCGGAGGCCTCGGTCTCGACGAACGTCGCCGCGAGCTTGGGATCCAGCTCTTCGAGCGAAGAGCGCGCATAGCCCGAGATTTCGGGGCTGTCGGAGTCGGCGAGCTCCACCTGGAGCGGAATCAGGTCCTGTGCCGAAAGCGGCAGGATCCCCTGCGCCGCCAGCAGCTGCAGCTCGCGGCTGGCACCGGACCGGACCTGCTCGACGAGCGGGTGGGTCGACGCCATCAGCGTCAGCGGCTTACCGGCGGGGTGTCGGTGGCGGCTCTGGGAGCGGAGGGTAGAGGGGCCGTTCCCGGCGCCGCGGCGACCGGACGCGATGGACGCTCGATCCGCAGGTCGCGAACGACCCGGGTCGCGTTCTCCGGCAGGGCGAGCGGCACTCCATCGACCTCCACCGTCAGAGCGCGGGAGTTTCCAAGGGTGAGTACGACCGTCTGAAAGGCCTCGAGCTGCACGGTCTCCCCCGCCGCCTTGAGCTCGCTCGTCCGCCGATTGCCATCGACGACCGACTCCATCCAGCAATCCTGGCTGAAATTGAGCACTACCCGGAACGGACCCGCCTCCGGCGGCGCCGCGCCCCCGGCAACCGTCGAGACCGCGCCCTGCCCGTCCTGGATCGCGCCGGCTCGGTTGGCTCCGATGGCTCCAATGGCTCCGACACCTCCAGGCGATACACCTCCGCTCTCCGACCCATCGAGCCGAGCCTCCGCAGGAGCGGTCGAGTCGGGTACGGAGGGCTTCCTGTCGGGCGCGGCGGCGGCCATGGTCGCCGGAGCGACGAGCTTCGATTCCGGCGGTGCGCCCCGACGGCGCTCGGCGAGAAACGACAGCAGCGCGGCGATGCCGACGAAAAGGACGACCGCGAGCCCGAGAAGCAGGCCGTAGCCCAGCGAGGAGGGGGAGGTGCGGAGACTCTCGGGGCGCGACGGTTTCGGGCGCTCCACCCTCCGCGTGCCCTCCGCCCGCTCTTCGAGGGCGACGAGGTAGAGGTTCACCACCTCGTCGGGATTCAGCCCCACGACGCGGGAGTACTCGCGCAGGAAGCCGCGCGCGAAGACCGGGGCCGGCAGCACGTCGAAGCGATCCTGTTCGAGCGCTTCGAGGTAGCGCAGGCTGATCTTGCTGTTGTCGGCGATCTCGCGCAGGGAAACGCTGCGCGCCTCGCGCTGATGGCGCAGCCAGGAACCGAACGAGAGTTGCGGGTTCTGGGAAGCGTGTCCTTCGGCTGACTTCGACGTTTCTTCGGAGACGGGCTGGCTCATGCCGGTACCGGAAGCCTGGGGAGGCCTGCTGCCGGACGGACTAGGGTATCGAGTCCCATCCTCCCGGGTCAAATTCGCAGTTCTTGCCCGCCCCGGGCGAGCAGCTGGGCCCGCCTGCGGACCGGCAGCCGCTGGCGCGGGTTCGCCGCCACGCTCTGCAGATCCCCGCGCTTGAGGAGCGGCAGCAGGAGAAGGACGCGATCGAGCGGCGTGCGGGCGTTCTGGCACAGCGCGAGTCGCACCGGGTAGCGGACGCTCCACTTCGGGCTGGCCGCGACGACGGCGAGGACCGCCGGCAGGGCTCCCTCCGAGGCCAGCATCGGCAGGAGGAGCCCTTCGGTGAGGCGGGGATTCTCGAGCAGGGCGGCGATCACCCTGGGGGTCGGATCGTTGCGCAGCGCCGGCAGAACTCCCGGCGAGGCACTGCGCGCGATCGCCATCTTCTCGCCCACCGACAGCGCCGGCAGGCGCTCGACGAGCCTGGTTTCGGCCGCGCGCCGGACGATCGGGTGCAACCTCATGTCCAGTCCGATGCGGATCTGGTCCGCCCAATAGAGCCCGGGAATGAAGCGCAAGGCGATCAATTGGGACGCGCGCGGGTGCCTTGCCGCCTCCATCCGGAGCTCATAGGCCGAAAGCAGCCGCTTCGAGCCGAGCAGGCGATCGATCTGGACTCCGGTCAGGAACGGATTGCGAAAGAGATGCCGGGCGTCCGCCGGCTCGATCTCGTCGAGCCGCGAGGTCAGCAGCGCGTCGATCTCCGCCGCGTTGCCCTCCCGCAGCTGGCGCGCCAGGTCGTCCGCTGGCCTTTTATCCATCCTTCGGGACCCCCGACCCCTCTGATAAGGTGACCCTCACATGACACCACGCTCGATCGAAGAATACCGGGCCCCGGGCTCCACGGCGAGCCTCGAAGACGATTGGATCGCCGCAGTCGAAGCCGAACCCGAGAACCTGGACTCTTTTCTCGACCTCGCCCAGGCGCTGGTGACCAACGACGAAGAGGATCGCGCACGCGGCTTGCTCGAACTCTACGACGCCGAGCTCAAGAGCCGCAGCCTCCACCTCACGCGACTCGAGCTGCTTCGGCGGGCCGGCCTTCTGGTCCTCAAGCCGAACAAGCTGCAGCGCGAGATTCTCGCGACCCTCGAGGGTATCTGGTCCGCCAAGCCGAACTTCAAGTCGATTCTGGAGTACGTCGGATTGCACAAGCCCGCCGACGAGCCGAAGAAGATCTGGGACAAGGTTACCCGCTTGCAGAGCCTGCTGCTCTACGATGTCGGCGAGGTGGTGGCGATGGCCAATCAGGGTGTCGGCCGCGTCGTCGAAGTGAATCTTCCGCTGGAGACTCTCAAGATCGACTTCGAACGCATGCGCGGCGTGACCGTCGGCTTCCGCGCCGCGGCGAAGATGCTGACGCCGCTGCCCCCCGGGCACCTTTTGCGGCGCAAGCTCGAGGATCCCGAAGGCCTTGCCAAGCTGCGCGACGAACAGCCCGCCGAGCTCCTGCGCGCGGTGCTCGAAGCCGCCGGGCGCCCCCTCCTCGGCGCCGAGATCCGCGACACGCTGGCCGGCATCGTCTCGGAGGCGCAATGGACCTCCTGGTGGAACACCGCGCGCAAGCATCCGCAGATCATGGCCAGCACCGGCGGCCGCCAGCTCTATCGGTGGGAAAGCTCGACGGCGGGAGCGCTCGCTTCGGTCAAGAAGTCGTTCGAGAAGGCGACCCCGCGGGAGAAGCTGGACCTCTTCCGGCGCAACTGCGACCGCGATCCGGCGCTCGCCAGGCTCATGGCCGGCGTCCTCGGTCGCCTCGCCGGCGAGCGGCAGGAGAACGAGCCCGGTTTCGCTTTCGAGACCTGGTACGCGCTCGAGCGCGCCGGCCAGCTCCCCGCCGACATCCACTGGTCGATCGAGGACCTGCTCGGCTCCACCTCGGATGCCCGCAAACTCCTCAGCGGGCTCGACGACCGGATGCTCCGCGAACGCGCCTTGACGATGCTGCGGGAGCGGCGCGACGACTGGCCGAACCTGTTTCGCGACCAGCTGCTGCGCGAGACCGAACCGCGTGTGCTCAATCTCATCGCGACGGCAATCGGTGGCGAAGCGCCGGCGGATCTCGATCGACTCCTCGACGACGTGCTCTCGCAGCCGCGCAAGGGACCGGCAGCTTTCACCTGGCTCGCCGAGCGCGCCGCGGAGGACGAGGCGCTGCGCGGTCGCAATCCGCTGCGGCTCGCGCAGCAGATCCTCGCCGCTCTCGCCAGCGACGACTTCGGCCCGTACAAGGGCCGGTTGCGCGCCCTGGCCGACTCCGGCGGCACGCTTCCCCGGCTCTTCGCGCAGCTCACGCTGGATCAGGCGACGACCGCTCTCGAAGCCATTACCCGCACCAACTCGCTCGACTCATTTCAGAAGGAACCGCTCAAGGCCGGGCTGCTGTTGCGCTTTCCGGTATTGCGCGAGGAGACCGGCCATGCGCTTTACGCCAGCGCCGAGTCGATCGCCGCGAAGCACGTCGAGCTCAAGCGTCTGGCGGAGGTCGAGATCCCAGCCAACCGCAAGGCCATCGAAGAGGCGCGGGCGATGGGCGACCTGCGTGAGAACTTCGAGTACAAGTCGGCGCGCGAACGGCACGAATACCTGAACTCGCGACTCGCCGCGCTGCATCGCGACCTCGGCCGCGCACGGCCGATCGACTTCGAGAATCTCGATCTCACCGAGACTCGTATCGGCGCGCGCTTGATCCTGATGGCGCCGAACGGCAACGAGCGCCAGCTCGCCGTTCTCGGCCCCTGGGAGAGCCGGCCCGAGAGCGGCGTCGTTTCCTACGAATCCGACCTCGGCAAACAGCTCCTCGGGAAAAGGGTCGGCGAGACCCTGCAGATCGGCGACGAACGCTACTCCCTGTCGCGGATCGAGCGCTACCTCACCCGATCCACCTGAGCGCCGGCCCCGCGCCCTCCGGTGCGGGGCGGACGTCTCTCCCTGCCCGCTATCCCCTACCGCCGCGCGCCGAAGTAGGTGAGCAGACCATCCAGCACCGAGTCTGCGACCTGGTCGCGGAATTCTCGCGTCGCGAGGAGCTTCCGGTCTTCGGCGTTGGCCAGATTGCAGACCTCGAGCAGAAGCTTGGCCGGTACGGCGTTGTAGCGCAGCACCGCCGGAACCCAGGCCTTGCGGCCGCGGAAAATCCGGTCGCGCACCGGTTTGAAGGGATGGATCCCCAGCTTGTCGTTCTTGAAGGCGGCGATGATGCGCTCGGCGAGGTCGCGAGACAGGCCCTCGCTGCGCTGGCGCTCCTGGAGGGAGAACTTCACCTCCGGCTGCTCGCGGACCTCCTTGCGCGCCGTGAACGCGGCGCCGTTCTTGCGCGTGGCTCCGGCAGTTCCCGCGGCGTCGGGAATGTAGGCGGTCGCGCCGCGCAGGGTCGGGTGGAGCGAATCGGCGTGAATCGAGATGAACACCACCTTGTCGGAAGTCGAGCCGTTGGCCTTGGCGTGACGGTACTGACTGTTCGCGAGGTACCAGCGCAGATTCACGCCGATGATCGTGTCGGTGATCGGAAAGGGCGGCGTCGTGAGGACCGAATGGCCGCGCGAGAACGGCAGCACATCGCGGTCGGGAATCGTCCACGCGGCTCCGTCGCGGGTGGTCATCTTCACCGTCGCGCGGGTCTCGGTCTCGAGTGCCCGCTTCACCCGGAGCGCGATGTCGTAGACGTAGAGACTCTCCCAGATTCCTGCCATCGAGGCTCCGACGTCGATTCCGCCGTGCCCGGCATCGAGAATCACGGTCACCCCGTCGAGCCCGCGGGCCTGTACTTCGTTCTTGTACTGGCCGCTCAGCTGGCGTTCGACCTCGTATTCGAGTCGGCGCGGATCGTTCGGCGGCAAGAACTCCGGCAGCAGAACATCGAGTGGAATCCGCACCGGGAAGCCGATCGGGATACTGGTGACGTCGGCGATTCCGCTGCGCTCCGCGACATCCATCGCGATCGCTCGCACATCCTCCGCGTGCAGGCGTCCGGTGAAGCGGACGACGACGCTCGAGTAGAGCGCTTCGCCGGCGTGCAGCGGGTAGACCGCGAATCTTCCCTGGGCGTCCTCACCGTACTGCAGCAGGCCCGCTGGCGCACCCGCTGCCGGAGCTGCGAGCGGCGGCGACGGAGACGGTACCGGCGGCGCGACCAGCGGCTCCGGCGGGGCGATCCCGACGGCCGCCGCGGGGGCGCTCGGCGCCGCAGGAGCCTGCTCGGACGGAGCGGCAGAGATGGTCGGCCCGGGCACCGGAAGTACCACCGGCGCGGCGCTCGGGAGGGCCGGAGGAGGAGCTTTGGCCGCCGCCGCAACGGGAGAGCGAAACGCCGCTCGCAGGATCTCGTTCGGAATCCGGATCGTCGTTTGCGCCGCGAGTTTTCCCTTGCCGACCTTGTTGCGCGTGCGCAGAACCGCCACGCCGTTAGGCGCGATCGTGAACCACTCGGCGACCTTCTCGAGGCTCTCGCCGCGGGTGCGATGCTGCCAGCCGTCCGCGCCTCCCTTGTCGCTCGGGAACAGCGCCCGGACGACCGCGACCTGGCGGTCCGCCGGGAGGAGCCGGTAGGGCACGCGATAGCGCACCCCGGCGAGAAGACGCTTCAGGTTGCCGTTGGCCTTGCCGACCTCCGCCGCATGGTTCGGCGAACCGGTCATCCGCCGGCTGAACGTGATGAGCCCCTCGCCCGGCTTCGGTGCCGCTTCGAGGTACAGGTCGCGCTTGTCTACCAGCGCGGCCCGATCGCCGCTCGCGAGACGCGCACGCTCGGTCGCCGCGGACCCAGCGCCAGCGCCGGCCAGACCGACAAGCAGGGCGAGCACGACCACAGCCGGGCTCCTGCTCCGGGACCCTCCCGCAACCGCATCGGTGGCCCGGCGGCAGCGGTTCCGCTCAGGCAGCGTCGGTCTCTCCGCGAAACTCCGGTGCGACCTGCCAGCCGAGGTCGCTTTCGAAGGCCCGCGCCGCGGCGAGAAGCCCCGCTTCGGCGAACGGCGCCGCCATGAGCTGCAACGAGAGCGGCAGGCCCGAAGCGTCACTGCCGCACGGCAAGGCGATCGCCGGAAGGCCGGCCAGACTTGCCGGTGTGGTGAAGATATCCGAGAGGTACATGGCGAGCGGATCACCGGTTTTCTCGCCGAGAGCGAAGGCGGCTCCCGGCGTCGTCGGCGTGGCGATGAGATCGACGGTTTCGAACGCGCTGCGGAACTGGCGCTCGAGCGCCCGCAATACACCGCGAGCACGCCCGTAATAAGCGTCGTAGTAGCCGGCCGAGAGCGCGAAAGACCCGAGCATGACCCGACGCTTCACTTCATGGCCGAAACCTGCCGTACGGGTCGCGGAATAGGTCTCTTCGAGACCGCCCGCGGGCACCCGCGAGCCGTAGCGGACGCCGTCGAAGCGCGCCAGGTTGGCCGAGGCTTCGCAGTTGGCGATCACGTAGTAGATGGCGATCGCGGCCGGGAGATTGGGCACCGCGACCTCGACCAGGTCGGCCCCGAGACGTTCGAGGCGCGCGAGCGCCGCTCCCCAGGCGGCGGCCATCGCCGGCTCGAGCCCGCCGACAGGCACTTCACGCAGAATCCCTACGCGCACGCCGGAGAGACCGGCCTCGATGCCGTCTAGCATCGACGGCACAACGCGTCCGGAGCTGGTGGAGTCCGCTGCGTCGGCACCGGCCATGATCTCGAGGGCCAGGGCGCCGCTGCGGACGTCGCGGCTGAGCGGACCGATCTGATCCACCGAGGAACCGAAAGCCACCAGACCGTAGCGTGAGATCCGCCCGTAGGTGGGCTTGATGCCGACAATGCCGCAGAATGCCGCGGGTTGCCGGATCGAGCCGCCGGTGTCCGAGCCGAGCGCCAGGGGCACAGTGCCGGCCGCCACCGCCGCCGCAGAGCCACCGCTCGACCCTCCGGGCACCCGCCGCAGATCCCACGGATTGCGCGTCACCTGGAACGCCGAGTTCTCGCACGAAGAACCCATGGCGAACTCGTCCATGTTGGTGCGCCCGACGAAGATCGCATCCTCGCCCATCAGGCGCTCGATCGCGGTGGCCGTGAGCGGCGACACGAAGCCTTCGAGAATGCGCGAACCACAGCCTGTCCGCCGCCCGGAGATCGCCAGATTGTCCTTGCGCGCGATCGGCACCCCGGCGAGGCGCCCGAGCGGTTCGCCGCGCCGCCGGCGCCCGTCGATCTCCCTCGCGCTCGTCCGCGCACTCTCGGCTTCGATACCGAGAAAAGCACCCAGCCGGGGCTCGACCGACGCGATCCGCTCGAGACTGGCCTCCACCATTTCGAGGGCCGAGACCTCGCCGCCTCGCACGGCGGCGGCGATCGCCTCGACCGGGCGCGAGAGAAGCTCACTCATCGAGAGCGTCGCCGGAGGGAGAGCCAGAAGCAGCTTCAGGTGAGCCAGCTCGCATCCGAGCGACGGCGAAGAACGGGCCACGGACTTCGGGCGCATTCTCGAGGAAGAGCTCACCGCGCGCATCCGGATGCGGTTGGTCGGCAGCTTCGACTCCACCGGCCGCGTCCGGCTCCTCGGGACTCTCTTCGAATTCCCGCAACTGGTCGATGTGGGCGACGATCCTGCCGAGCTGCTCGACGAACAACAGCTCCTCGTCCGCCGTTAGACGGAGTCGGGAGAGCGCCGCCGCCCGCCGCACATCTTCGAGTGAGAGCGCCATAATTGTGCCGTGAGCATCCTAGCGAGGAAGCCGAAGAGGGCGCAAACGAAATGACCGACAGGCGAGGCCTCGATCTCGACCTGAAGCACCTTCTCGCCGATGCGCGGGTCGCGGGGCTCTTGGCAGCGGCCGACGGTGTGCCGATCCACCTCGTCGGCGGTGCGGTGCGCGATGCCGGCCTGGGCCGTGCCGTGCACGACCTCGATATCGTCGTCGCGGAGGCGGGAGCGACGATCGCCACCAGGCTCGCGGCAGCAACCGGTGCGCGCCTGGTGGCGCTGGGCGGCGAGCGCTTCGGCGCCATCCGTCTCGTCCTGAGAAACGAGCACATCGACCTGTGGGACCTTCAGGGCGGATCGCTCACCGCCGACCTGTGGCGCAGGGACTTCACCGTCAACGCCATCGCCATCGCCCTGCCGGACGGAACGATCTGCGATCCGACCGGCGGCCTGGGCGACCTCGCGAGCCGCCGGCTCCGCGCGACGCGCCCGGAGGTCTTCGCCGAGGATCCGGTGCGCGTCCTGCGCCTCGCCCGCTTCGCGACCACTCTGCCCGGCTTCGACGCCGACACGGCAACCGTGGTCGCAGCGCGCGCCGCGGCGCCGCAGCTCGCGCCGATGCCGCACGAGCGCCTGCGCACCGAGCTCGATCTCATCTTCTCGCGACCTCTTCTGTCGCCATCAGTGAACTGGTGCCTCGATCTCGGCCTGCCGGCATTCTTTTTCGGTAAAGGTGGGGTTGTCGCCGGCGATGCCGCAGTGAGTCTTCGCCAAGTACGGAGATTGGACGATTTGCGGTCAACAGGAGCCGATGCGACGAGCGGACTGAGCGACAGCGCTGATGCGGCCTCGACCTCGGTGCTGGCCCTGCACTGGTCTCTCTTTACCGAGCTTTTTTCTTCGACCCATGCGGAAGCGATGTCGCGCCTCCGCGATCTGGCGCGGCGCGGGCTCGTGACCCGGGCCTGCTGTGACGCGGGGTTGAAACTCCTGGCTTCAGATTGGGAACTACCGAACCAGCAACCTGCCCGCCGCCGCTGGCTCCACTCCGCGGGCCCGGCCTGGCGCGACGCCGTCACCTTGCGGGCGGCGCTCGCGGATGCGGAAGACCAGGTCGCGGAATGGCGAAGGGTGGAGGAGGAGTTTCTCTCGTACTCGGAGGATTCGCGCGCCGCGATTCTCTCTCCGCCTGTGTTGCTCTCCGGAGACGAGGTCCAGGCTCTCCTGGGCATCCCGCCGGGGCCGGCGGTGGGCGCGGCGCTCGCGCGAGTGCGGCGAGCGCAGGTGGAAGGAGTGGTGCGCTCGAGGGAGGAAGCGGAGTCCCTGCTGCGTGCGGAGCGTGCTTCGGAGGAGCTGCCGGACTAGCGGAAGACGCCCGACTTCTTGTCGCCTTCTCCGCCGCCGTTGCCCAGAAGGCGGTTATTGAGCTCCTTGATGCGATCCATCAGCTTGTCGATCTTCTCCTGCGCCTCGGTGCGCAACCGGTTGTAGTCGCCGCGCATGCGCTCCATTTCTTCCTTCCCCTCCTGGAGCCGCTTGTCGATGTCGCGCATCTGGTGGTCGCGTGCCGCGATCGCGCCTTCGAGGTCGGAGATGCGCTCGTCCTTCTCGGCGACTCGCAGCTTCGTCTTCTCTTCCTGCTCCTCGTAGAGCTTGCGATACTGCTGCAGCATCAGAATTTCGGAAAAATCGGCGGTGGACGGATTCATCTCTCCTCCTCGCTCCTCGATGCCGGGAAACATCTTGCGCAGCTTGAGCGACAGGTCTTCGGGATCGGTGCTTTCCTTCATCGCCTCGGCGTACGTGATGACTCCGTGCACCAGCAACGCGAGTAGCGAATGGTTCATCGACTGCATGCGGTAGAAGGCGACGGACGATTCCACCTCTTCGAGCAGGGCCGACGTCTCGCCCTTCTCGATGAGCTGCGACAGGCGTGGCGAAGCCTTGAGAATCTCGAGCGCTGCCACCAGGCCCTGGCCGTCGCTGCGCTCGACGAGCTTCATCGATACGACGCCCTTGAGCACCTGGGCGACCTGGGCCCGGACCTGGTTCTGCTGGTCCGGCGGAAAGGCGTCGAGAATCCGGTCGACCGTCTGCGTCGCGCTGTTGGTGTGCAGCGTCGAGAAAACGAGATGGCCGGTCTCCGCCGCCGTGATCACCGTGCTGATCGTCTCCGGATCGCGCATCTCGCCGACCATGATGACGTCGGGATCCTGCCGCATGACGTTGCGGAGAGCTTCGGGAAAGCTCGGCGTGTCGGTTCCGACCTCGCGCTGTGAGATCGAGGCGATGCCATCGGTGAACAGGAATTCGACTGGATCCTCGATCGTCACGATGTGCACCGGCCGGACGCCGGTGATGTACTTCACCAGCGCCGCGAGCGTCGTCGACTTGCCGCTGCCCGTCGGACCGGTGATCAGCACCATGCCCATCGGCAGGTCGCAGAAGTCGAGCAGCACCGAGGGCAGGTTCAGGGTTTCGACTCCCCGGATCTCATAGGGAATGCGGCGGAAGGCGACGGCCATTGTGCCGCGCTGGATGTAGACGTTGCAGCGAAAGCGCGCGAGGCCGCGCACGCCGTATCCGAGGTCGACCGACATCCGTTCCTCGAGCTTGCGCTTCTGATGCGGCGCGAGAATGGAGTCGACCATGCCATGGATGTCGTCCGGAGTGAGGGGGTCTTCCTCGAGCGCGACCAGCTTGCCGTGAACCCGGATCAGCGGCGGCCGTGTCGGCTTCAGATGAAGATCCGAAGCCGCGCGGGCACTCATCGTCCGGAGAAGCGTGTCCAGATCGCGCATGGCAGCGGCATTCTAGTCCTGAAATCTACGGAATGATAAAGCCTTGTGGCCCTGGGGCGGTTCAGTACTTGCGCATCAGGCCGACCACGATTCCCTGGATGCGCAGGTCCGCCGCCGGCACGCGGAACGGCTCCATCGCCGGATTGGACGGCTGAAGCCGGACTACGGCCCCCTCGGGATAGAAGCGCTTCAGAGTCACGTCGTCGCCGACCAGCGCGACCACCATTTCGCCCGACCGGGCACGCTCCCGACGCTCTACGACGACCCAGTCGCCGTCGTGAATCCCCTCCCCGATCATCGACTCGCCCGCCACCTGGAGGACGAAATGCTCGTCGATCCGGGCGCCGAAAAGCGCCGCCGGAACGGTCAAGGTCTCGTCGCCGACGACGGCTTCGATCGGCCGGCCGGCAGCGATCCTGCCGAGGAACGGCAGCTCGCTCCCGGCGGAGCTCAAAGCACCGGCGGCCGTGGCGGCGCCCGCAAAGCCCCGCGGGCCTGGAGCGCCGGGAGCGCCGGGAGCGCCGGGAGCGACCGGAGCCATGTTGCCCTCACCGTCCAGCAGTTCCATTCCCCGGCGCTGATGGCGATCCCGCTTGAGGAAGCCCTTCTCGGAAAGCAGCTTCAGGTGCTTGTAGGCCGTACCGTAGGAGGAGAAACCGAAGCGCTCGCAGATCTCGCGGTGCGTCGGCGCGAGGCCTTTCTCGCTGCGGAATGCCTGGATGAACTCGAGGATCTCTTTCTGGCGGACGGTCAGATAGGAGGCCATGGGGCGAAGCCTACGGCGGTAACGCGGCGTAAGTCAACCGTCTGCAGGCGCTTGGGCTGGTCGCGCGATGAGAAGCCCACCACCGCCTTGACACCCGGGGAAGCGGTCCCTACACTGCGCCCTCTTTGACCTCCTCGGCCCCTGGAACTTCCCCCCCGTCGAACGAGCGCCACCTCGAGCGGCACCGGCTCGCCAACGGCCTCGAAGTCGTGCTGCATCGCGACTGCGGATTGCCGCTCGTCGCGGTCAACCTCTGGTACCACGTCGGGTCGAAGAACGAGCGCCCCGGGCGGACCGGATTCGCGCACCTCTTCGAGCACATGCTCTTTCAGGGCAGCGCCAACGTCGGCACCAACGATCACTTCCGGTATCTGCAGGAGATCGGCGGCGTCGCCAACGGGTCGACCTGGTACGACCGCACGAACTACTACGAAACCGTTCCCTCGCGCCACCTCGAGCTGGCGCTCTGGCTCGAATCCGACCGCATGGGCTACCTGCTCTCCGGACTCACCTCCGACAAACTCGAGAACCAGCGCCAGGTGGTGATGAACGAACGCCGCCAGCGGGTCGACAACCAGCCCTATGGGCGTGCCATGGAGCGCCTCTTCGAGCTGCTCTTTCCCGCCGGTCACCCTTATCGCTGGCCGGTCATCGGCCACATGGCGGACATCGAGGCGGCGACGCTGGAGGAGGTTCGCTCGTTCTTCGCGACCTACTACGGGCCGGCGAACGCCGTGCTCTCTCTGGCCGGCGATTTCGAGCCCGAGGCGGCGCTCCACACGGTCGAGCGCTGGTTCGGCGGCCTGCCTCCGGGCCCGCCGGTGCCGCGTCTCAAGGCACCGCTCCCGCCCCTCACCGAAGCCGTGCGCGACAGCATGACCGACCGGGTCCAGCTGCGCCGGATCTATCTCGCCTTCCGCACCGAGCCCTTCGGCAACCCGGGCTGGTGGGCAGCGGCGGTCACTGCGAGTCTCCTGACCGATGGCAAGTCCAGCCTGCTGGTGCACGATCTCGTCGTCGACTGCCAGCTGGCGCAGGATGTCTCGGCCTACGTCTACCCGACCGAGGAGGTCGGCATCTTCCTCATTGTCGCGACAGTGCGACCGGGCGTCGAGGTCGAGAAGCTCGAAGCGCGGATACGCGAGCACCTCGACAGTCTCGCGGCTGCCACCGACCCGGCGGGCGTCACCGTCGGCCTCGAGCGCGCCCGCAAGCGCACTCTGGCTGGCATCTATTCCGAGCTCCAGACGCTCGACCACCGAGCGGACCTGCTCTCCCAGTACGCGACTTACTTCGATGCGCCCGAGCGCGCTTTCGGCGAGGCCGCAGCCTACGAGGCGGTCGACGCGGCGGCGGTCCAGGCCTTCGCCGCGACTCGGCTCGGAGCCGCCCACAGCGCCCTCCTGGTGGTCGAACCGGAAGGAGCTGCGACCTGAGCTCGGCGCCCGATCGCTCGCGACCGCCTGCACCCGGCCCGGAACGCGCGGTGCCGATGCCGGTGCTCGACTCTTTCCTGACCGAGGGCCAGCTGCAGGTCTACGTCGCGCCTCGCCGCGGCGTGCCGCTCCTCGAGCTCGAGCTGCTGCTCGACGGCGGTGGCGAACGCAACCCGGCGCATCTGCCCGGTCTCGCGGCGATGACCGCGGCGATGATCGACGAAGGTACGGCGCGCCAGACCGGACCGGCGCTCTCCGCCGAGCTCGAGCGGCGCGGCGGCGCGCTCTCCTGCCACGCCGATTGGAACGCGGCTCGCCTGCGGCTGCAGGTTCTTTCGTCCGACATCGGCTACGGCCTGGATCTGCTGGCGGAGCTGCTGCACGAACCGGCCTTTCCGCAGCACGAGCTCGACCGGCTCCGTCAGCAGACGCTCGCCGAGCTCCAACGGCGGACGGACCAGCCGGCGGCGGTCGCCGACGAAGCCTTCGCCCACCATCTGTACGCCGGCTCGGTCTTTGCTCACCCGCTCGCCGGGACGAAAGCGGCGCTCCTCGCTCTGGCCCGGGAGGATCTTCTCGCCTTTCACCAGGCGCATTACCGCGCCGACCGGGCCGCTCTCACCGTCGCCGGCGAGTACGATCGCGCGCCGCTTGCCGCGGCGGTGGACGCCGCCTTCGCGGTCGCGGAGCGAGCTCCTGGACGGCGCCCGGCGACGGTCCCGGAGACCTTCCAAGCCGCCGCGCCGACCGCCGCGGCGAGCGCGCCGCAGGCGCTGCGTATCGTCGTCGTCGACCGCCCCGGGGCCGAGCAGACCGAGCTCCGTATCGGTCACCTCGGCGTGCCGCGGCGACACCCCGACCGCGTCGGCCTCGGCATTCTCAACACCCTGCTCGGCGGCAAGTTCACCAGCCGGATCAATCTCAACCTGCGGGAGCGGCACGGCTTCACCTATGGCGCCTCGAGCCGGTTCGTCGATCGCAAGGGCCGGGGTCCTTTCGTGGTTTCGGCGGCGGTGACTTCGGCGGCGACCGGGCGCGCAGCGCAGGAGGTCCTGGGCGAGCTGGCGCGAATTCGTACCGAACCGGTGAGCCAGACCGAGCTCGACGAGACCCGCAACTATCTGCTCGGCGTTTTTCCCTACGGCCTGCAGACGATCGAGGGTCTCGCCGCCCGCCTCGATGAGATCGCCCTCTACGGCCTGCCCCTCGACACTCCGGCACGCTATCTCGCGGAGGTGGCCGCCATTCGACCCGAAGACCTCTCGCGCCTGGCCGAGGCGCACCTGCGGCCGGCCAGCGCGCTGATCGTGGCGGTGGGCCCGGCGGCTGAGTTGATGCGGCAGCTGCGGGATATCGGGGAGATTGCCGAGCCGGAGCTCTGGCAGCCGGTCCGGACCGCCTGACTCGGCCCCCAGGGCAGGCACTCGCGAAAAAACTGGTGAGAAGTCCGGCCTAGTCGAGCTGGGCGGAAACGGTGCCTTCGCTGGCGACCCGGACGATCAACCGGCGCGACGAACCGCCTTCCAGGTTCCCTTCGACCACGATCGCCTTGGTCGGCTTTCCGGGCAGGGTTACGTAGACGCGCAGCGCTGCGGGGCCGGCCGGAAGAGTCCGCTGCGCCTGGATCGCGCCCGGGATCTTCTCCTTGCTCAGAAACCCGGTCTTCTTCACGAACTTGAACGGCTCGCGGAAGATCTGCCGCTCCCCGGAGTAGACGGTCAACACCCCTTCCGAGAGCTCGGAGTAGAAGTCGATCGCGACCTCGGCGTCGCCCACGACCGGCGCAGGGACCGCCGTCGCCACCGGCTTCGGCGCCGTGACGACCGGGGCCGGCGCGGTCGCCGCAGCGGCCTGGGTGGCTGCGTCGCGGACCGACTTCTGCGTTCGCTCCCGTTCCTTCTGACGCGCCAGGGCGGTCTCGGAGTCGGCGGCGAGCTTGACCGCTTCGGGATGCTCGGGGACGAGCAGCAGCACGCTGTTTGCCGCCGCGATGGCCGCGTCGTAGCGCCGTTTCGAGTACTCC
>JAYTAM010000400.1:0-12863 GCA_043737505.1 Thermoanaerobaculia bacterium | reverse complement strand
TGCGCCTCGAGATCCTCGGCCTTCTCGATCTCGAGGAACATCGCTTTTCCCCTGGCGACTCCCGTCGTTCCGGGCGTCCAGGCTTTGGGCAGCGCTGCGAGAACCGCCGGCACCGGCGTCAGCATGCGCACCTCGGCGCGGGTGAAGCTCCAGCCTTCGCCGAATTCCCAGGGCTCGAGATGCGCCTGGGCGAGGCCCCACTCACGGAGCTTGCCGAGCGTCCAGTCGTTCGCCGCCTTCATAGGCGGCGCGCCGGGGAGGCGCGGCCCGATACGGTCGGTCAGGTGCTCGGCCAGCGCCATCACCTGCGAGCGGTGAAAACCCTCGTCACGGATGCGTCCGAGGGTCTCGTAGTCGGCCGCGGCTCCGGCGCCGCCAGCCGCTCCGGCGGCGTTGGCCGTGGCAGCGAACAAGAGGGCGCAGGCGAAGATCCATCCCAACTCTCGGCGCATCGGGCGAGTCTCCTTTCGAGACGACGTCGAAGATTCTAGCTTGGACCGTCAGGTCACCCGGCCGAGCAGGCGCTCGGAGCGGATGACCCGGCTGTAGGCCAGACCGACGTGGTACCAGTGCAGTAGAAACGCCTCGTGGACGGCGCGCTGTGTCCAACCGAAGGAGCCACGCGACGGCGGGGAAAGGGCGGCCGGCGAGAGCAGGATGTCGAGCTTCAGTCCACGCGCCACCGTCGCCGCACGCGCCAGGTGAAGCGGATCGGAGACCAGAATGACCCGCTGCCAGCCCTCGCGACGCAACGTCTCACGGACGTTGACGAGATTCTCCAGGGTGTGCCGGCTGCCGCCCTCGACGAGCACCTTGGATGCGGGCAGACCTTGACCGAGGAGGAGGTCGCGGCCCGCCTCGGCTTCGCTGACACGGCTGTCCCCGGTCACTCCGCCGGAAACCAGGATTCGGGGCGCCCATCCTTCCTGCAGCAGCCGGGCGCCGTGCTCGAGGCGCGCCTGGAAAACCGGAGTCGGGCGGTTGTCGCGCAGCTCGCGCCCGAGCACCAGGATGAGGTCGGCCTGGGCGCGTTCGTCGCGCCGGGCATGCTCGAGCACGCCGCGCAATCGGTAGAGCACCGGCAGGCCCAGTCCGACCGTGGCGGTGACCATCGCCAGCGTGATCGAGGTCGGACCGCCGGGGCCCATCTCCCGCCAGAGTTTTCTCAACGGGCTTCTCACGGCTGCCAACCGAACCGCGCCAGATCGACCCGGCCGTGCAGCGCAAAAAAAACGCCCTCCTCCTCGAGCAGGTGGCGTTGGAATCCGTCCCGTCCGGGCTCACGCCGCAGGCTCACCTCGCCGCGCGCATTGATCACGCGTTGCCAGGGGAGATCGCTCTCCTCCCGCAGGGCAGCCAGCGCGTAGCCGACCTCGCGCGCATTGCCGGGGTAGCCGGCGATCGCCGCCACCTGGCCGTAGGTCGCGACGCTGCCGGCGGGGATGGATTCGACAACGGCGTAGTAACGCCGCCAGCGACTCTGGGACTCCTCCGGAGTCGCTGGCGCGGGTGGGCTCGGAGACTTCGATGGTGGCGACGGTCTCGAAGGTGTCGACGGTGGCGGCGGCTTCAGCCGCCGCTGGGGCTTCGAGAGTTTCACTCGCTGCCGCGCAGGCACGCCAACTTCCGGCGCAGGATCTCCTCGTCAGAGAGGTTGCGCTCGTTGTCGAGGAGTGCCCGCTCCCACGAGCCGTAGTACGGGTTGGGCAACAGGATCCAGCTGGTCTGCCAGCGCGCGGCGTGGCGCTCCGCCAGCGCGACGCGCTCGTCGGGCCGCGATCGGGCGCCGCTCACGAAGTCGCCGAGGTCGTCGCCGACGAGCAGCAGAATGCGGTGCGAGCGCGCCACCTCGGCGCGCCGCGTCGTCTTGTCGGAGGTCCACTCGGGGCGCTCCCCGGACGTGAGCAGAGTGTCGCGGCCTTCGGCCAGGGGAAAGCCCTGGGCGGCGAGATTCTCCCGCGTCTTCTCTTCCAGCGCCGCGGCGCGGTTGGTGACGTAGAAGACAGTGACCCCGCGCTCGGCGGCGTAGCGCGTGAAAGCCAGCGCGCCCGGAATGGGCTCGGCTCTCGCGCGCTTCACCCACGCGCCCCAGGAGACGGCCTCGTAGCGCCCGCCGACCCGAATCCGGTCGGCTTCGTAGGGCGAGTTGTCGAGCAGCGTCTCGTCGACATCGGCGATGACTGCCGGCGGAAGGTCGCCGAACTCCCCCTTCTGCTCGAGCGCCGCGGTCACCGTGCGATCGGCGAGCGCGCGGTCGAGCTCCTGGCGGGCCCGGGCGAAGGCCGCCAGCGCGAGCCCTCGATACTCCGCCGAGGTCTGCACCCAGAGCACTCCACCCAGCCGGTCGTCGCTGCGGAGCGCCGGGCCGGCGGCTTCGGGCGCGATAGCCGAGCCCGCTGCCGGAGCGGCTGCCGGAGCGGCGGCGACCGTCGACACCGCCGGCGCCGGGGGGCGACAGCCAGCGAGGATGAGGCCCAGGCTCAGGAAGACGAGACTGTACGGACGCGGCAACATCTGGTTCCTCCCGGTCGGCTGTTCCGGCGCACTCTACCCGGATCCGCCGCCCGTCGGCGCTTCGAAATCGAGGTCGGTCACCTGCAGGCGGTGGTCGCTGATCCGGGTCGTCTGGAGGCGATATCGGTGCACCGAAAATCGTGGCCCGACAATGGTCTGGTCGATCGCCAGAAGCGGCAGGGACGCCGGCCAGGTGGCCGACCAGCCGGAACCGGCGGCGTCGTAGGCGTGGCGAAATCCGCCGGGGAGCCGGGCCAGCGCCCGCGACCGGCGCGGAGCGTTGAAGTCTCCGAGCACCAGGTCGGGCGAGCGGCGCTCGATCATGCCGACAATGCGGGCGAGCAGCGGATCTCGCGGCACTCGCGGCGAGGAGATCACGTTGACCGCCAGAACCCCCACCCGCCGCCCGCGAAGCTCCAACTGCAGGTAGGCGACCTGCAGCTCCTTCTCGCGCGCCAGCCACTCGACCTCGAGCGGCGCGCCGCGGGCGAAGAGCGCCATCGAACCCACCGGCGTCAGGCGCAACTCGCCACCCAGGTGGCGCTCGAGCTCCTGCGGCGGCCGGCCCGGAGCTTCGGAAAGCAGCACGAGGTCGGCGTCCAGCTGCCGCAGAAGCGCCGCCGCGCGTTCGACGCCACGCGGAAAGTCGGCGGCGTTCCAGGCTACGACCCGAAGATCGGAGGAGAGCTCCGCGGGGCTCTCGCCGACCTGCCAGCGGTTCTCGAGGACCAGGACGGTCAGCGCCGGAAACAGGGCGAGGGCGGCGAGGAGGCCGGAGCGCCGCGATCTTCGGCGCAGCGCCTCGATCGCCGCCAGCAGCAGCAGGAAGGCGAGCACGGCAACGGAAGGCAGGTAGAACGCCCACGCCGTCACCAGCGTGCGGTCGCGGAAGGCCTGCCCAATCGCCCAGATGGCGAAGAGAGTCAGCCCCAGTGCCGGGCCGAACCCACCCGCGGGCGGCTCAGACCGTTTTGAAGAGATACCAGCCGTCGGCGATCGGCTCGACATAGATGAAGCTCTTCGGCGACATTTTCGGCACCCGTGCACCGGGTCCGGCACGCAGGTAACCGACCTGATTCTCGCCGTCCCCGCCAACGATGAGAGCGATGCAGCCCTCGGTGTCGCGATACTTGCGAATCGCCGCGCCCAGGGTGAGCGCGCGCAGCTGTTGCGCGAGTCCGCTCGCCTGCTGCGGAGTGGCCTGGCCCTCCGGAGCCGTCTTGCCGTCGAAGTTTGCGACGTCGGTTGCGGTGAGCGCTGCGAACTCCTTCACCAGCGCCTCGAAGAGAGGCTTCTGGGCGACGAAATGGTTCTTGAGCTCGGCATCGGAAGCGATCGTCAGGTGGGAGCGGTCGAGCTCCTGCACCCCAAGTCCGTTCAGGCGGCCGGCGACGGCCGCCTTCTCCGCCGCCACGAGCGTTTCGAAGAATCTCGCGCCGAGTGTCAGGGTGCGGATCGCCTCCAGCTTGAAGGCTCCCGCCTCGGCGCGCAGGTAGGCGTACCACTCCTTGGTCACATTGCTGTCGGTCATGGTGACGCCGAAGATGATGTGCGAAGCATCGCGCTCGAGGACCCGCGAGCTGACCGTGACCCCGGAGGGGACGATCGATCCCAGGGTCGGCGAGTTCCTATAGAGCTCGGCGAACTCGCCGGTCGAATAGAGCGCCAGATCCGGGAACGCCTTCTGCCTGAAGAAACTGTCGACGATCCATTCCGGCGAGCCGACGCCCGCGGGCGACGGAGGCGACGGGGGCGCGGGAGTCACAGGGGCAGCGGCCGGCGCGGACGCGGCAGGGGCGCCGGCCAGGGGCGCGGCCGTGGCCGGGAGGAGCGCAAGGGCGAGGCAGAAGCCGGCGACGAACGCCGGGCCGAACGGAGAGCGGCGGGACAGTCTCATGCCGCAATGCTAGTCCAGACCGCCCCCCGCCGTCAGCGTGGGCCGACCGGCAGGCCCCTGCCCGGCCGCCGGCTCAAGGCTCGACGAGGTCGCCGGTGTCGACCGTCGCGCGCGACATCGCGATGCGGCGCGCACCGAGAACCCGGTGAAAGCGCCGGAAGACGGCCGGCAGACCTTCGGCGCGGGTGTCGGGCCCATCCTGCAGCTCGTAGTGGAGATGCGGAATGTTGGCGCTGCCCGAAGCCCCGATCCGCGCCAGGAGCTGTCCCGGACGAACCCGGTCGCCCGGCTTTACGGCGAGGCTACCCTGCTGCAGATGGCCGAACACGCTCCATTCCCCATGGCCGTGGTCGATGACCAGCCGGTTTCCGAACAGCACCATCGGCTCCGTGGCGAGCGCGCTCTGGTCGAACGACCGGTTGTCCGGCAGACCGTCGACCGCGGCAACGACGACGCCCGCCGCCGGTGCGAGCACCGGCTGGCCGAAGCCGAACCAGGAGGCGTTCTCCTGCGGATCGCCGCGGTACATCGCACCTTCGGCATCGACCGGACAGAAGTCGTGGGCGTAACGCATGAAATTCGAATCGAAGCCGAGGGCGCGGATCGGCGGCAGCGAGAAATCGAAGCGGCGATGGTGCGACAGCGCATCGTGCCCGTCGTAGACGATCGAACGCGTCGCGAGCGGCAGTCGCAGCTCGGCCTGGGTGGCGCAGGCACGAGGCGCGACGGAGACCGTCCGCTTGAACTCGCGCGCCGGATCTCCGGTCTCGAAACTCAGGACGAAGTCGAGCCGCGCGAGCTCGACATGCCTGTCGAACAGCGCGAAGGGATTGAAGACCAGGGTCGGCCGGTGGGGATCGAGGGTGCGATTGGCGACGACCTGGATACTCGGGCTGCTGCCGTTGCCGTCGACGAACTTGCGCAGCTGCAGCCCGCCCTTGGCGTCGACCACGGAGACCTCGATCGCGCTCAGGGTGACCGTCGCCTCCGCACCGTTCTCGAGTTGGAGGTCGAAGTTCAGCGCTTGTCCCGCAGCGACCTCCTCGATGCAGGGCCTTCCCGGCCGCACCGCGATTGCGACCTCGTCGGCGGCCTGCGCCGGCACTCCCCCCGCGAACGTCGCCAGCAGTGCGATCCCCGCGTACTCCGCCCTTCTCTTCATGACACCCTCCGCGCGACGGTTGCTGGCTATCGCCGCGACGATTCGCGGGCCAGATCGAACCCTACGCCGAAGATGGGCCGAAGATTCGGCCCGACCGGAGGGCGCGCCTTCAGGAGCGCTCGCGCACCAGCCGAAATCCGAGGCTGGGTCCGCGATCCTTTGGTCGGTGACTGTAGCGCACCGCGCAGCGGGCACTGTCTCCGTTGAACATCCAGCTGCCGCCGCGGATGACCCGCAGCCCGGATTCGCAGCGACCGATCGGATCGATCACCGGCGCGGCCCGCGCAGCCATAGAGGCGTCCGTGTACGGACAGAGGTCGTCGGCGCACCACTCCCAGACGTTGCCCTGGAGATCGAATAGACCCCAGGCGTTCGGCGCGTAGCTGCCGACCGGGGTGGTTCGGCCGACGAACGTCCCCGCTGGAAAGCCCAGGTAGGGATAACGCCCGTCGTAGTTGGCCTGCGCGCTGGTGAGATTCGGCCCGGTGCTGAAAGGCGTCACGGTACCTGCTCGGCAGGCGTATTCCCACTCCGCTTCCGTCGGCAAGCGGAACGCTTCACCCGCGAGCTGGCTCAGCCGGTCGAGGAAAGTCGCAATCTCGAACGCATTGACGTTCTCCACCGGGCAGTCAGAGCCGCAGTCGGCGAATCGGCTGGGGTTATCGCCCATGACCTGCAGCCACTGTCCCTGCGTGACCTCGTACCGTCCGAAGTAGGTGGGGCGAGTCAAGCGCACGCGATGACGGAGCTCCCACGATTCCCGCCCGACCTCCGTGTCCGGACTTCCCATGGCGAACTCGCCCGCCGGGAGCTGCACGAACTGGATTCCGGTGTTGGGCTCGGTCCAGGTGGTCAGCGGGGTCGCCGGAGTCGGCGGAGTCGACGCGGCCGGAGCGGCGGGCGGCGCTGTGCAGCCGGCCGGCATCAGAGCCGCACTCAGCGCAAGAAGGGCCCAGTTCATCTCATCGAGTCTAGCTCTTGCCACCCCGGCGGGGCCTCGAGCCCGCGTGGCGCTCGGAGAGCACCAGGGCCACCAGCGCGAGGATGAGACAGACGCTGAATTCGACGCCGTTGCGGCCGCCGCCGACGACGAACCAGCCGGCGTGGCGGTGGACGAGCCAGATCCCGGCGGCGAGTTCGACGCTGAACAGGAGCGCAAGGGGTACGGCGGCCACGCCGACGGCGAGAAGCGGCGCACCGACGATCTCGAACAGAGTCAGTGCCCAGGCGACGAGCTCCCCGGCCGGCAGCCCCTGGCTCGACAGAAACTCTCCAAATCCGCTGACGCCGCCGGTCGTGGCGCGATAGACGCCGTGCACGAAGAGGAGCGCACCGACACCGAAACGGAGCAGACGCACTCCCGGATCCGACACCTTCGATCGCAGTTCCATGGCGGGAGGTACGGCCCGGAGCGCCGGAGGTTTTCGCGAGCGCCGACCCGCCGACAGTGCGATCATCGTCCACTCATGTCTTCGCCACCCCGCCCGACACCTCCGACACCTCCGAAGCCCCCCCCCCGTGCACCGGATTCCCTACCGGCCGCGGCCTCGAAGACTCCAGGAGACGAGGCCAAGGTCGGCCGTGCCGCCGTGGCGCTCCTCTTCTACCTCACGCTGCTCAACATCCTCAACTTCGTCGATCGAACGCTGATCACCAGCCTCGGCCCGCTGCTCATCGCCGACCTCGGCCTCTCGCGGACCGAGCTCGGTCTGCTCGCCGGATTCGGCTTCGTCGTCTTCTACACGCTGGTGGGGGTCCTCCTCGGAGTCGCCGCCGATCGCTGGCCGCGCCTGCGGCTGGTCGCCGGCGGGCTCGCCCTGTGGAGCGCCATGACGGCCGTTTCTGGACTCGCAAAGAGCTTCATCCACCTGGCGATCCCGCGTGTCTTCGTCGGCATCGGCGAGGCGACCCTCACCCCGGCGGCCCTGTCGATGCTCGGCGACGTATTTCCGCGCCGGCGCCTCGGGCTCGCCACCGGGATCTACTACATCGGCCCGCCGCTGGGCATGGCGATCAGTCTCTTCGTCGCCGGCTTCGTCGCCCCGCGCTTCGGCTGGCGCGCCTGCTTCTTTCTCCTCGGCGGCGTCGGGCTCGTGGCGGTACTCGCGCTGCGCCTGTTTCGCGAGCCGGAGCGGCGACGGGGAGGGACACTCGCCTCGGGAGGCAGTGGGGGCGGTGGAGCCAGCGGAGCCAGTGGAGCGAGCGCCGCGCTGCCCTTGCGCACGTTGCTGCGCGACGTCGTCGGCGCGCTCGCCTCCCGGCGCGAGCTGTTCTTCGTGCTCCTCGGCGGCGCGCTCCTCTGCTACGGCTCGAGCTCGGCACAGCTCGGCGTGACCTGGCTCGTCGAGGACCGCGGCTATCCCTACGCCCGTGCGGCGCTCCTCGCCGGCGGCATGGCGCTCGGCGCCGGACTGCTGGGGAATCTCGCCGGCGGGCTGTTCGGCGACTGGTGCGCGCGGCGGATCCGCAACGGACGCCTGTGGAGCCTCGCGGCGATGACCGCCTTCTTCACTCCGGTGGGACTCGCCTTCTACAACCTGGCCCCGGGGACGCCGATCTTCTTCCTCTGCTGGTTCCTGACCGCCGCCGGCACCTCGGTCTGGTTCGGACCCCTGTTTGCCGCGATTCAAGAGCTTTCGCCCGGCCATACCCGCTCGACGATGATCGCCTTCGCTCTACTGGTGATCAATCTCGGGGGCGTCGGCCCGGGTCCGCTCGTCACCGGCATGCTCGGAGACGCCTACGGTCTGACGCTCGGCCTGACTGCGAGTCTCTGCGTCGTCGGCTTGGCGATTCCGGCCTTCGCGCTCGCCGCCCGCCTGGCTCGCGAGGACCCGGAAGTCAGGCTAACAAGCGCGGCGCGAAGCTAGCTGGCTCAGGCCCCGTCGTCCGACCCGGGGTCGGACTCGGCGCCCGACTCCGTTCCACCTGCCGCGTCCGCCGCCGGTTCATTCCCCGGCAGACGGATCCCCAGCACCCGTTCGGCCTCGGCGCGCAGAACCGGGCAGGCGAGACCGTCGTTCGAGTCGCCAGCAGGTCGATGGCGACAGAGGCTGGCGAACTCGCTGCCGGTCCGAAAGCTGCCGCGCCGCCCCAGAATGGCGTAAGGCAGCCGGAAGGCACAGTTCGGACAGGCGATCCACTGGACGCTCACCGCGCCCGCCCCGCCTCGGGCGCGATCGAGAAGGACCGCACTTTCTTCACCGCATCGCCGGCAGGCCGTCGAAGAAATCGACTTCGCCGGTCTCGAGCGAGTACTCGGCGCCGACGACCAGCAGGCCGTCGGTCTGGATCAGCTTCTCGAGCAGCGGCGAGCCGTGGCGCAGCTGGTTCGCCGACACCCGGATGTTGGCTCGCACCGCCTCCCGCACCAGGGCCTCGGGATCCTGTCGCAATCCGGTTGCAAGCAGAGCCTCCACCGACGGGCGGACGCGATCGACGATCGACGCCAGATAGAGCGACTGGTTGGCGGTCGGGCGCTGCAACTCTTCGATCGTCGCCAGCACGGCGCCGCACTTCGAGTGACCGAGGACGACGACCAGCCGGGTACCGAAGCGCGCGGCGGCGAACTCGACGCTGCCGACCTGGGAGGCGGCGACGATGTTGCCCGCCACCCGGATGACGAACAGGTCGCCCAGCCCTTGATCGAAGACGATCTCCGCCGGCACCCGCGAGTCGGAGCAGCCGAGGAGAATGGCGAACGGCTCCTGCCCGCCGGCCAGCTCGTGCCGCCGGGCCGGGCTGCTGGCGCTTTCGTGGCTGCGGATATCGGCCACGAAACGGCGGTTCCCCGCACGCAGCCGTTCGAGAGCCTGGAGGGCCGGAGGCATCGTTCAGAGTCTGTCACCGGTTGGGCCAAAACGCGCCCCGGCGACACTCTTGGCTAGTCGCGCCCGTGGGTCGACTGCAGGTGCCAGTAGCCGATGGCCGGCGGTCCGGCGAAGATCTCCCGCGCCTGAACGATGAAAGCCTGGAGATGCGGGGTCTCGAAGTGCGGGCCCAGGTAGGCCTCCTCGCTCGACCACTGCTCGACGAGCAGCAGACGCGCAGGATCCGTCGCATCCTGCAGAACCTGGATGCCGAAGCAGTCCGCCTCCTCCTTGACGACAATGGCGACCAGGCGGTCGAGCTCGGTCAGGGCACGTTCGGCTTGACCGGGGAGCGCCCGGTACTCGATGACCACGGTGACGAAAGTCGGTTTCATTTCGGATTCTCCTGAACGGGAACGCCGGACCGCAGCGCCTTGCGCACGACGAGCTTCAGCCCGGACCAGACTTCATCGACCGCGCAAACCTTGATGTCGACCCAACCCAGCGGCAGCGCCAGCTCGCGGATAGTCTCCTCGCTGACCGTCGTCGGAATCCGGGCGGCCTTCTTCGGCCAGGAGACCCACAGCGCGGCGGCCGGCTTGAGCAGGCCGCGAAAGCGGATCAACGCCTCTTCGAGATCCTCGCGCCGGCTGACGAAGAGATGGACAATGTCGCTATTGGCTCCTGGCCGGACGGTGAGTTTCACGCCCGGCGGCAGCGGATCGAGCAGCCGGGCGAAGCCCGCCGGCGCTCCTACCGTGGCGACGCGGCTGCCCTCCTTGAGGCCGAGCTTCTTCGCCAAAGGCGTCCCCGAGTAGCCGGGCGGGTTGGGCTTGGCCATTCGGACTAACTCCGCGCCTTTCGCCTGTAGACCTCCGGATCGTGAAGCTGCATGAACGTTTCCGGAGCCGGCAGTGGTGTGAAACCGTACTGCGCGTAGAGCGCGTGGGCGTCGCGCGTCGCGAGCATCCAGCGACGCAGACCCTGCAACTCGGGATGGGCGACGACGGCATCCATCAGAAGTCTGCCCAGACCGCGTCGGCGATGCGACTCGACGACGAAGACGTCGGCCAGATAGGCGAACGTGGCCCGGTCCGTGATCACGCGGGCGAAGCCGACCTGGCGGTCGCCCCCTGCGGGATCATAGAGGCCGAAGCAGAGAGAGTTTCGGATCGATCGCTCGACGATCTCGAGCGGGACGCCCTGTGCCCAGTAGCTCCCGGCGAGAAAGCCGTGGACCACGGCGAGATCGAGGCGGTTCGGATCGGTGTCGACGACGATCCCCGCGGCGGGCCGCACCGCTCCGGCCGAGCGCTCCGCCATCAGGCCCCTCCGGCGGCGAGCGCACTGCCGGTCTCGAGGTAGTGGTTCACCCGCCTCTCCCAGTCGCGCATGAATTCGACATAGTGCTCCGCCGTGAAGCCGGCGACGAAGCGGTCGCCGGCCGGCCCCAGGCTTGTGTGGGTGTAGGTGATCTCCGCCTCGCATCCCGTGGGCACCGCGCGCAGCTGAATGGTGAGCCGGCAGGCGGTGACCTCCGGGCAGATCTTCAGCATCTCGACTAGGCCGTTGTCCGGCTCGTGCCGGGTGACGTACCAGATGGCAGGGTGCGGCGCGGCCGCGGTGATGAAGACGCAGTCGGCCTCCGCGACGCCGGAGCGGCTCCAGACATCGATCGGATCCCAGCCTTCGATCCAGTCCGCCTCGCGTACCGGGCAGAGCAACGGAAACACTTCGGCGGGCCCGACGACGAGTCGCTGCACGTAGCTGTGGCTCACTCGATTCGGACTCGCGATCCTCATTTCCAGATCCCTCTCGGCGCGGCTCCGATACTCTAATGGAACGCCATCGCGATCGTCGCCAGGGACGCAAGCGCGACCAGGAGGGCAATGCAAGCCACCACCGCCTGGAGCCGGGCAGGAATGGCCGCGGTCCCGAAGGCAGCAAGGGCAGCCGCGGTCGGCGACAGATATCGCCCCTGCGCCTGCAGGTCGACGGTCAGCAGGTAGACGACAAGCAGTACCAGATTCGCGACCACGGCGGAGGCGAGGATGAGGCGCTCCGGGCCGCGCACCCGGCGAGCTCCCGCGAGTACCGCCGCACTGAGTCCGGCGAACCAGATGTAGAACGGCCAGGGCAGCGGTGTGTTGAGCCAGCCGAACTTGGCCCAGAAGCTGCGGAACAGACCGCCGATCCACCTCGGCTCGACCAGCAGCTCTCGCACACTCGCGACGTGACTTGCCGTAAGCAGGGGTGGCTGCAGGGTACCGAACCGGGCGAGATGAAAGAGCGACCACCCCACGAGCCCTGCTGCAACCACTCCCATGAGCATCAGGCGAGGCGAGTATCGGCTCCTGGTGGAGGAGCGTTCCGCCGGCGACAGCGCCGCCGCGACCACGACAGGCAGCAGGAGCAGGAAAGCGCTCGCTTTGGTGAACAGCGCCGCGGAGACCAGCACGCCGGCAAGGGCAGCATGCTCTCCGGTCGCTGCGACGCGGGTCAGCTGGAGAAGCGCGACGGTCACCAGAGCGATGAGCGCGGCATCGTTGTTGACCGTTCCGCAGATGAAGAGGAGTTGCGGCGCGAGCAAAAATGCCAGCGCTCCTGGGCGATCGTGGGCGAGTGCGAGGCCGGCCCAGACTGCGAGAGCCGCCCACAACGCCTGAGTCATCCGCGACAGGCGTAGGACGAGCCGATCGCCGGCATCGGCGAAAGGTGGCAGAAAGGCGCGGTTTCCGGGTGTCCGGAAGTCGAGCCCCGGGTTCGCGGTGGGGGCGAGGTCGAGGCCGCCGCTCACCGCGAGCACGAGCGCGGGAAGCAGGTAACCCAGAGGCGGCTGGTGGCCCTCGTAGCCCGCGCCGTCGCCCCCCCAGGGCGGCGGGACCCGACCTTTTGCCAGCGATTCGCAGTAACGGATGTGGGCCAACTCGTCGGGGGACTCTCCCAGGGGGACGATCCAGGCGAACAGAACGGCGAGCAGCGCAGCGCCGCACGCGAGTCGCATTCGCCTGCGCTTCACTCGCCTGAGCCTGTTCCCGCGTCCGCCAGTCCAAACCAGCCGCGGCGATGCGCCGTTTCGAGCCGCGCCTCGAGGTATCCCCAGAGCGCCGGGCAGCCGCTTCGGATCGGCGCCGCCACCCGGCCGATGACCCGCGAGTGGCTGATGCCGTTCTCGCGCCAGCTCTGACCGTCGTTGGCGAGGTTGAGCAGCACCGGCATCGCGCGATCGACGGCGTTGGCGAAGCGCGCTTCGGCGGTCGCTCCCTCTTCGAACTCCCGCCAGAGAGCCAGGTAGGGCGCGCCCTCCCCTGCCGGCAGGAGGCCGAAAATCCGCTTCACCGCCGCGAGCTCGGCCGCCTTGCGTTCCTCCCAGCCGCCTTCGGTGTAGACCATCGTGTCGCCGGTGTCGATCTCGCCGATGTCGTGCACCAAGAGCATGTGCACGACCCGGTCGACGTCGATCGGCGACTCGGCGTGGTGA
>JAYTAM010000399.1:0-2425 GCA_043737505.1 Thermoanaerobaculia bacterium | reverse complement strand
CCGCCAGATCGACTTGCGCCAGGGCGAGGATGCCGCGCAGCGAGGCCGGGGCGAGAGTCAGGCTCTCCTCGATCCGTCGCCTGGCCGTCGCGTTGTCTCCGCCGGCCAGAAGAGCGTCGATACCCTGCTTGAGGAGAAGCGCGGCGCGGCGGGTGCGCTGCTCGGCCGCATCGCGCTGAGCATTCTGAAAGAGCGCCAGGAAGTCGGGGCTGTAGATCTCGGCCCGGGGTTCGAAAGTCGGGTCGGCGACCAGAGTTGCGACGAGTTCGAGGCCGGCAGCTTCGGTATTTCCGAGCTGGAACTGCAACCAGGCGGCGGTGACGCGCAAGCGTGAGCTTTCGGGAGGAGCGGGATAGCTCGCCGCGAGCTCGCGGTAGAGCTCGAGGGCGCGCGGCAGGTCGCCGTCCATGAACGCCTGTTCCGCCTCCCGCTCGCGCAGGGCGAGCGGGTCGGACACCTCCGGCAGGACGGGGGCTTCGCCCGGCTCGATGAGGTCTTCGCTCGTCACCTCTCCGGGGGGCGCGCTCTGCGCCGCGACGGAGTCCGGAGAAACGGAGAGGAGAGCTACGAGAACCAGGAAGAGCGACGTCGCACGCATGGGAGGGAAACCTGCGTCCACTCTACCAGAGCGTCAGTTGGGGACGATCGGTTTCTCGGCCAACCGCTGCGGGCTCCGGCCGTCGAGGTCGAAGGTGAGGATCGACTCGCTCTCGCTGCGGATCTCGACGCTCTCCCGCGATAGCGCCAGCGAGGCCGGGTCCTGCGCGGCGACGATCTCGACGATGTGGCGGCCGGGAGCCAGCCACCGGCCGCGAAGCGGCGTGGGTACAGCGGGCGCCCCGTCGAGGCGCACGAACGCCTGGCGGGCGTTCATGTGAGGCTGTACGGTGAGCTTTCCCGGGCGCTCGATCGGCGAGACGAGTTGCCGCCGTTCGCCCTCCTGCAGGCGCACGGTGGTCTCCGCGGAGTGCGCATAGACCGGCGTCGCGATGGCGAACTTGAGCTTGTAGCTGCCCGCAGCGAGCTCGAGACGGCGCTCGCGGTCGAGAGTCCAGCTCTTGCTGCCGAGACGCACCGTCATCGCCGAGTCCCACGCAGCGGCGACGGTGAGGACGGCGGGCTCCGGGGCCGGCGGAGGGACCGGTTCGGCGCTGGCTGTTGCGGGAGGTGCGGCGGGAGATGCGGCGCTCGCGCCTGGCGGGGTGTCGGTGCCTGGCGTGGAGCTCGGCGCTTCTGCTGCCGGCACTCCGCTCGGTGTCGCGACGACCGGCGGCTGCACCGCGCTGGCCGCGCGCTCCTCCTGCACCGATGCTGAACCGGGCGAGGTCGCTCGCGCGCCTGCCGGCGAAACCGCTTGGCCAGCTGTCGGTGATGCGATCGGCCGACTCTCCTGCCAGTAGCGCCAGCCACCCCAGGAGGCGGCGAGCAGAACCAGCGCCGCGAGGCCGAGGAGGCCGAAGGGGAGCTGCCGCGAGGCCGCACTGCGGCGTTCGAACGCCACCGTGGGATGGACCTCCGGGTGAACGGCCGGCGCCGCCGTGCGCGAGTCGAGCACGATCTCGCCGAGGCTCAACGGGCGGCCCGAAGCGCCGGCGCGCGGCGGGCCGGAGGCGCCCGGCGTTTGTGCGAGCGCCGCGGGCGCCGAAGAGGCTGCGGTACGGGCCGTGAGGTGTGCCGTCTCGTGCCCGTCCGACGATTCCTCCGGCCGGCGATGGGCCAGCGCCTCGATGTCGGCCAGGAGCTCCGAGCACCCCGGGTAGCGCCTTGTCGGATCCTTCTCCAGGCAGCGCCGGATGATGCGTTCGAGCTCCTCCGGGCAGTCGGCGGCCTTCTCGCGCAGCGGCGGCGCCGGTTCGTTGAGAATCTTGTAAAAGACCGCGGAGATCTCGGCGCCCTGGAAGGGCCGCTCGAGCGCGAAAAGCTCGTAGGCGAGAATTCCGAAGGAGAAAAGGTCGGTGCGGGCATCGAAGGGGGCGCCGCGGATCTGCTCGGGCGCCAGGTAGGCGGCGGTGCCGAGCGTGATGCCCGCCTGCGTCAGCCCCTGCTCGTGCTGGGCGAGCTTGGCGATGCCGAAGTCCATGATCTTCGCCGTGTCGTCCTCGAGGATGCGGATGTTCGCCGGCTTGATGTCGCGATGCACGACGCCGCGCGAATGCGCGTACTGCAGTCCGCGGACGATCTGGACGAGATAGAGGAGCTTCTCGGGCAGGCTCAGAAACTCGCGGCGCTTGATCTTTCGATCGAGGTCTTCGCCGGAGAGATACTCCTGCACCAGGTACGGCACTCCATCCTTGAAGCCGAAGTCGTAGACCGTGACGATGTTGCGGTGATGGAGATTGCCGGCGATCTCGGCTTCGCGCATGAAGCGCTCCCGGGTCTCGGTCTCCTCCGAGGTGCAGGTCTTGATCGCGACCGCTCGCTTGAT
>JAYTAM010000398.1:0-28219 GCA_043737505.1 Thermoanaerobaculia bacterium | reverse complement strand
AAGGCTCTGTCGGCGCGGCGCGGCTGCTCTTCGCCGGCTCGGTCTCGCTCGCCCTGCTGTGGACGCTTACCGCGGCGGTCCCGCAGTCCCGGGATCTGGTCAGAAAGATCGCAGTGGAGCGGCCTGCCTTGATGCTGCTCGACCGCCTGTTTGACCTCGGCGTCCTGGTCGTGCTGATCTGGTCCGGGTGGGGCTGGACGACGTTCGCCTACGGTTGGCATGCGGCGCTGCGGGAGCTGGTGTTGGGGCTGCCGGAGCCAGAAGAAGAGACCGAAGAGGTCGCGCCGGTCGTCGGCGAGCAGCTCGGTCATCCGGTAAAGGCTTGGATCGAAGGCCCCGGCGGAGCGCGATTGATCCTCCGGCGCGGCGTGATCTTGCAACCGGGCGACGCGGACAACCCGGCCGGGCTGCGGCCGGCCACGCCCCTTGAACCCGGCGAAGTGATGGTCTACCCCGGGCTGATCTATGGCCCGAAAAGCACGGATAGAGGTGTCAATTGAGCCATCTTTCAGAAATCTCCGGCGTCCAGGTCCGCGACCTCGAATGCCTGCAAGCCGCGGCCGAACGCCTCGGCATGGAACTCCGCCGCGACCAGCGGAGCTATAAGTGGTACGGACGCTCCGTCGGCGACTACCCGCTACCGGAGGGGATGACCGAAGCGGACCTCGGGAAGTGCGACCACGCGCTGTCGCTCACCGGCAAGCCCGGGGCGTACGAGGTGGGGCTGGTGAAGCGGCCGGACGGGACCGTGCGCCTCCTGTGGGACTGGTGGGATGGTGGCAAGGGGCTCATGAATGCCATCGGCGAGAACGGGGGCCGCTTGCTCCAAGAGTATTCCGCCGCCGTGGCGGAGAAGCAGGCCCGGCGCAACGGCCAACGGGTCACGCGGACGGTGCTTGCGGACGGCCGGCTCATGCTTTCGTTGGAGGCATAGACCATGGCGAAGATCGAGATCACGATCGCGCTCGGCGGTGAGGCGAAGATCGATGCCGTCGGGTTCACCGGCTCTGCCTGCGACCAGGCGACGGAGCCTTACGAACGGGCGCTCGGCGGTAAGGCAAAGAAAACCCTCAAACCGGAGCATTCCCAGGCCGAGCGCGAGCGGAGGACGGCGTGAGCATAGACACCGCACTTGCTCTTTACTGGGTGGGTACAGTCGCGCTGCTTCTCGCCGCGCTGGCGGCTGTGATCCTCTTCCGGAGCTGGGTACGCCCTGCCGCGCTGACCCCCGAGGAAGAGGCGCAGCGAGCCGACGCCGAGCGGTTGGCCGAGAAGATCCCGGCGCCGGACGGGTGGACGCTCGCGCTGCATTGGGGCGAGAGCGGGGGCTGGTGGTTTCGGCGCGGCTACACGACCGTTCTGTGCATGGGCCGGCTGGCGCTGACGTGGATTCCTCGGGACCTGCATCCGTTGCTTCGGCAGTTGACGGCGCCGCAAGTGAGCGCCGAACCGCTGGCGTGGATGATCCTCAGCATGAACGGATGGCCGGTCGAGTTCTCTGTCTATCAGGCCCCGGCCGAGAGGTACCGCGACGACCTGAACGCGGCCGACCACCCCGATGGTCCGTTCTGGGTTGTTCCGGTCGGAGTAGTGGCTTCGCCGTCCGTTCTTCCTGCGATGGGTGTGCTGTTCGGGTCGCCCGCCGCGGGGGTGGGGACCGTCGCCTCCCTGATCGATTCGCCGGAGCCGCGCGAGCGGCCGCGCGCAGAGGATCGCCGATTTAAGGAGGCGCTCCGCCTGTGCCCGGGCTCCTTCTCGCCGATCGATGCCGCCCGGCGCGGCGAGTGCCCGCTCTGCGAACGGACAGAGCTTCCGGTCTATCGGTTGCTCGACGGGGCGCCGGGCATCGCGCCGCATGACCCGGAAGGCGAAGCGCGGACGGAGCGAGCGATTTCGGTGGTCGATTCGCCGGAGCCGGCCGAAGAGTCGCCTATGGAACCGCTGTGCCCCGGCTCGAACCTCCACGGCCACGGCCCCTACCGCTTCTTCTGCACCCGGTGCGACGCCGATGGCTACTTCGTCCTGGGGGCCGACCTCAAGACCTGGCAGGTGCCGCCGCACGCGCCAGTCGGAGAACCGCGATGAGCGCCCCAATCGAGATCGTCTTCGAGCTCGACGGCCGGACCCGCTGGATTCACGACGACCGGTTTGCCGGAAGGGAGTTGGCCGAAGCGCTGGGGGCGCCACTCCGGATCTCGCGCGCGTCCGCGGTCGAACCGACCGAGGACGGGCGTTGGTGCGCGGACCTTGCTCCGGTCTCGGGACCGGTCCTCGGGGCGTTCGACACCCGGGGCGAAGCGCTGGCGGCCGAGGTGGCTTGGCTGCGCGAGAACGTGATCGGCGGTGCGGCGTGACGAGCAAGCCGGCGTGTTGGCATATCAGGCTTTTCGCGAGCCAGGTCGTGCCGGGGTTTGATCATCCTATCGAGCTGTGGAGGCTTTTCCACGGCGAGAATATTGAAAGTTCCCCGGCGAACAAGGGCAACTGCGAACGTTGGCTCGACGCAGAACTACAGGCTGACCCTTGCAGGGTGTGCGGCAACACAGCGGCCCCGATCGGCGGTGTTGCTTGAGCGCCCTCTACGTCCCGCCCGACATCAACGAAGCGGCCGAAGCCTGGGGAGCCAACTGCGGCCCCTGTGCCATCGCCGCGGTGACCGGGAAGACGCTCGCCGAGGTCCGTCCGGCGCTCGGCGATTTCCGCGGGTGCATGAACCCGACGGAGGTTCGAGCGGCGCTGGAAGCGCTCGGCTGGCATAGCAGAAAGGCAAAAGGCGCGGAGCGCGCTGGCTGCGCTCACATCATGTTCGATGGCCCCTGGTCGAACGTGGTCCGGGCAGCGTACGCGCACTCGCATTGGATCGCCTATCGCTGGGTCGGTAGCCTGCCGGCGCTCCGCCACTTCGATGCCAACGCGAACTACTACGGGAGCGAAGAGCCCGGCGCCTGGCTCGACCCGTTTGCTTGGGAAAGAGAAGTTCTGCCGCTCCTGATGCCGAAGAAGGGCACCGGGCACCACGTCAACGCTTGGATCGAGGCGGCGCCTGCTGCGGGAGAAACCGCATGATCTACAGCACCACGAAGAGCGGCTCGGAAGAGACCACCGTCGTCATGGAGTTCGGGGCCGGGACAATCATCTCGGAAGGCGGAGCGAACACCATTTACCCGATGACGACCGGCCCGCCGACGAAGGGGATCGAGGTGCGGTTCTGGACCGCGCTTCCCGCTCGGCCGGTTGGTCCACTTGGGCCGGAGGGTTGCCCGGACGGCTCACCTGACGTCACCATGCTGTTTACGTCACCGGGCGCGTTGCTCGAACTGGCGGGGAGCCTGCTGAAGGTTGCGCAGTGCGCGTTGGCCGAGGGGCCGGCGACGGAACAGGCGGAACCCTCCGCCGAAGGAGCTTTGTGAAGACTGACGACGAAATCCGGAAGCAGTTCGAGAAGGACGTAGCCGATCACGTCCTGACCGTGAAGCACGAGGCGGGACTGTACCGACACCTTTACTTCGGCAAGCCCGGTGACGGCAACATGGCCTTCTCGGTTGTGACCTGGCCCGGGTGGCTCTGCTACTCCGGCGACATGGGCACGTACGTTTTCAGTCGCCTCCCGGACATGTTCGCTTTCTTTCGCCGGCCGGAAGGCGAGCTATCAATCAACCCGGACTATTGGGCGCAGAAGTGCGAGGGGGCCGACAAGGTGGACGGGATCCGCGCCTACGATCCGGAGCTGTTCCGTGCCGAAGTGGCTGAGTGGCTCGACGCGGCCGAGGCTTCGCCGGAAACCCGGGAAGAGGTCGAGGCGCTGGTCCTTGCGCACGCCGAAGACGGCGAAGTTCTCGCCCGGGAAGCGGTCTGTGACTTCAAGGCCGGTGACGGCTTCGAGTTCCGAGACTTCCACGAGGCCGACTGCCGAAGGTTTACCTTTCGTTTCCTCTGGTGCCTACACGCGGTGGTCTGGGGTATCCGCCAGTGGGATGCTCGGGAGGTCGAGCCGGCCACCCTCCTGCCGACAATCCTGGTCGAGCCTCCCGGCACGGTCGCGGCAGCTCCGGGGGCCGAGTAATCCATGGGCACCGTGACTACAGTGATCGTCGCCCGCAACAAACCCGACGGCACCCCGCCGCCCGGCCGCTATGAAATCATCCAACGCCCCCACGGGATCGAGGTTCGCGGCCCGGTCCCGGTGAGCGCGCTCGAAGGCTTGATCGCCGGCTTCGCGGCTCAGGGCTACGACCGGATCGACTACACGCTCGGCTCCGCGCTTGGGGCCACCATGGCCGTCACCAACGAAGTCGAAGGGAAGTTCTGGCGGGCGGAGATCGACGCCAGGGCGGCCCGCCTGGCAGCCGGGGACGCCGAACTGGAGTGGCTGCTCGGGACCGACACCGGAACGTCCTCGCGGGTGCTGCTCGCGGTGCTCGGGCAATCCACCGAGGCGACGCGGCGAGCGCGGGTCAAGCTGCGGCGGGAGTACCCCACCCCGCAAGATCCCGACGACCTCGGCCGGTGCGTCCGGTTGCTCGATCGGTTCCCGGCCTGGCGCGACCGGCTCGGGGAGATCGCGGCGCAGCATCCCGCGTGGGGGCCGATGGTCTCGGTCTGGTCGGATCTCGAAGCGACGTACCGGGAAGAGCTGCCCGGCGGCACGTTCCCGGCGACCGCGGCGCTCATGCGCACGCTGGTCAAGCTCGGCCACGGGAAGAGCGAGGCGACGGTGGACCTGGTCGCGCTGTTCGACCCGGAGGACGGCTTGCACCCGGAGGCCATGGCGGGGCTCTGCGCGGCGCTCGATTGCTCGCGGAAGGGATTGCCGGATCGGATCTTTGCGCGCATCCCGGACGGCGCGATGCTCTTCTGGGCTCGCGACCCGGAGGAGGCGACGGTGTACGGAATGCTCACCCGCGCGGCGATGGACGTCGCGGCGGAGATGGCGGAAGGGGAGGGCGAAGATGGCCGAAACGGCGAACGACAAGGCGAACAAGTTTCTTGACCGAATGTTTGCGGAGCGCATCATCGCAATGCAGGCCGCCTACATCGAATGGAAGCGCGGCGAAGGGGCCGAGGCCGCTATGTCCTGGATCGAGAACACGCTGGACGGCCCCGACCTGATTCCGGACCTGGCGACGGAGGCGAGGTCGGCTCAGCAGTACTTCGACGAAGAGGTTGCCGCGCTCGACGTCCATTACGCGGCTGCGGTGAAAGAGGGCGGGCCGGCATGATGCTCGCCCTGACAATCTGGCAACCATGGGCCACGCTGATCGCGCTCGGCCACAAGGACATAGAGAACCGGGACTGGGCTCCGCCGCGGCACCTGATCGGTCACCGGTTCGCGATCCATGCCGGGAAGACGGTCGAACCGGGCATCGCCGAGGACTTCCCGGAACTGCTCGAAGGGAAGCCGCTCCCGCGCGGCGCGATCATCGCTACGGCCGAACTGCGCGGCGTCTTGACCCGCTCCCTTCGCGACACGGACCCGCCGGGGTGCTACCGCAAATACGACTGGTTTCAGGGCAAGTTCGGATGGCATCTTGACCGGATAATCAGCTTCGAACCGGTCGAGTGTCGCGGAGCGCAAGGGCTGTGGCCGGTTCCGCCGGAGATTGAGGCGTTGGTCCTCGCTCGCGAATTAGTCGTTGATCCGCGGACTGTCGCAACGCTTCGGGAGGGCTCAAAGTGAACTCCCCCGAACGCGTCCTGGCAATCGACCTCGGCTCTGTCCACGTCGGATGGGCCAGCTTCGAGCTCCACCGCGGCGAGAACCCGACGGCGGTGCCAATCTCGGCCGGCGTTTGGGAGATCGGCAACCTGCCGGAGCTGAAGGGCTCGAAGAAGGGCACGCGCCCGCCCCGGCCGGCCGACTGGATTGGCGTTCGCTGGAATCGGCTGAACGCCCGGATCAACGAAGCGCTGCGCGAGACCGGGGCCACGAAGATCTACTTTGAGAACGTCGTCGCCCGGCACAAGAGCCGCGGCGCCGCGGCCGGCTACTTCGGTTCGCTGGCGGTGCTCGAAAAGATCTGCGCCGGTTGCATGATGAACCCGGTGCCGGTGGCGGTCCAGGAGGTGAAGCGGTTCGCGCTCGGCCGCGGGGCCGGGGAGAAGAAGGAAGTGATCGCAGCCATCGCCTTCGCGTTCCCCTACCTCGGCCTGCTCGCGGAGGACGCGGCTGACGCGGTGGCGATCGGCGGGGCGGGGCTCACAGCCGACGGATGGCTGGTACGTGCGTGCGAGACGGCAGTGGCCGAAACGACGGCCGAAGAACTGGAGGCGATCCGATGAAGAGTCTGAACACCCTCTACCGCTTCACCCGTAAAGGCATCCTCTTGCCCGGCCACATCTACCGCGAGACGCCGCCGACGCGCTTGATGTTCGAGCTGGATTACCGGTTCGACCTCGCGAACCATTACCCGGACGGCCCGAACTGGGGCTTTGCGGGCAGCGGTCCCAGCCAGGCGGCGCTCGCCGTGCTGGCGGACTTCCTCGAAGACGACGACCGGGCACTTGACCGGTATCAGGACTTCAAGAAGGCGTTCCTGGTCAACGAACAGCGCGACGCCTTCTTGATCGACGGCGGTTCGATTTGGTCCTGGCTCAGCCTGCCAACACAGGAAGTCGGCGGTTCCGCTTGAAGTTCGCAGGCACCGTCGTCGTCGCCAAAACCCAGGGCAGCCGTGGGACCCGGTTCAACGTTCAGGTTTCCCAGGGCCACGCGAGCCGGTTCCTCGAAGTGGAGATGACGCCGGACGAATTCGCGCGGGCCATCTCGGGCGAGGTCGTAAGTTGCGTCGTCGATTTACGGCCGGAGAGAATCTTGCCCGAAGGCGAATAAAGGGCTTGACAGGTTAGCAAGGTTGCGGTATCTTTCAGGCAACGAACGGGGAGACGAGCCATGAAACTTTGGCTGATCGAAGCAGAAGTGCCGCACGAAGACGTCTACGAATCAGCGGTCGTCGCCGCCGAGACCGAAGAGGATGCCAGGCGCACCCACCCGGCTGGCGAGGAATCCGATTTCGGTGACGCTGATGGCACCTGGCCTATTGACGAAAAGCTTATTTCGGTTCGCCTCATTGGCGAAGCGCGCGAAGGCACACCACCACACGTCATCTTGGCTAGCTTCATTCGGGGGTAAGCCATGCGACCCAACTTCCCGAACGAACTCACCATTCAAGCCCGCGAAGGCGCGCTGACCACGTGGCGCCGCTACCGGTTCCGCCTCGAAGCCGATCCGCAGGCGATCGAGCGCCGAAGACACGAACCGAGCGCTGAAGAAAGCGCTGGGTGAATTAGCGTGGGGCGCGGCGTGAGTGCCAAGCCCGCATGGCCGACCGTAGGCGACCGCCTGGCGACCCGAGAAGAGGTCGAGCAGCGCCTTGCCGACGCCGACGTCTACTTCGCGCAGCCGAGCCGTTCCTGTGCGCTCCACTACTGCGAGAAGTGCGGGAGCCCACTGGAAGCGGCGGTGCCGTGCTCGCTCTGCCGCGAGGTCTACCAGAAGCGCGCCGTGCCAATCCGGGAGATGCTGGTCGCCGGAGGTCCGCGATGAAGAGAGACAAGGACGGACGGGTCGAGACGGAAGTCATCTTCTCGCTTGACGAGAGCGACAGACTCGGTTTCCGACGCGAATATACGACCGTTCGGTGCGCGGGCCGGGTAACGCTGAACGGTCCGCAGCTCACCGAGTTTCTCTACGCCGCAGCCGAGCGAGCGGAGAAGCTGTACGGCAGAACGGAGCCGCTATGAACCCGCCCCTCAAAGGTTTCAAGTTGGTCGAGCGCCACACCCCGACCGAGCGCGACCGACGCCGCAACGAAGCCGAGGGCTGGGCTCGGCAGGCTCGCGCGATCGAGCTGATTCGCGGCCTCCAGATGCTCGCCTACGGCGCCTCGCTACAGCCTCCTGGAAAGCGTGACGTGGCGGACCTGGTGATGGCCCGGATCGCCGCCTACTCGGAGCGGGAGACGGCGCTGGACGCGGCGTACGAGGCGCTTGGTCCAGGGGTCGAGCCGGAACCGCAACCCATTCGGCCTGCCCGCGCGCAGTCGGTGATCGACTTTCTTTCGGAGTACACCGGAGCCTCTCTGCCCTCCGGGCGGGGCGACCTCTTCCGGCTGGCCTTCGCGACGGTCACGAACAACGATCTGTTCGACGACGGCCTGGAAACCCAGGCTCGCCGCGGTGCCGTCTTGGAGATCCTGTGCGAGCAGGCGGTGGTGGATGTCGCCGGATTCCGGGAGGTGCCGAGCTTGGCGCACCGAAAGGAGGACTCTGGCGCGAACTGATGCGGGGGATCCTCGACCCGAGCCCGCCTTCGGGTGGGCTTGGGCCGGGCATTCCGTCCGGAGTCTTCACGAAAGGACCTCTCCCATGAAGAAGCTCACCCTCAAGGCGGAAACCATCGGCCTACTGGCGTATCCGGCGCTCCAAAGGGCGGCGGGTGGCCTGCAAACCTTTCCGGTCTCGGCCTGTACCGACACCGCCGCATGCCCGACCACGACCGGCCCGTACAGCGCGACCGACGGGGAGACAGATGCTTCGTGTAACGTGTGGTGCATTCTGTTCTGATCTCTCGACGGGAGCCCCTGGCGTTCCCCTTCTCCCGCGCCGCCGAGGGCTGAAACCCCCTCGATCCCGGCGGCCCGGATGGATGCACCCCCGCCAAACTTCCCGCCCGGACGTCCTGAGGATCGCAGGGCCGGGCGTTTTTCTTTCAGGCGTACACCTTCAAGCCCCGTCGGTAGTACGCCTCCCGCCGATCCTGGTGCAGTAGCGGCGGATTGATCTTCCCGGTCACCCCACGGAAGTCGCCCTTGTCCGCCAGCGCGTTGATCCCGCGGGAGTCCCAATACCAGCCGGCCGTGAGCATGGCGACGCGGGGCTCGGCCACCTGGTCGGGGTTGGCTTCCAGGTCGAGCCCGAGCGCCTTGCCTGCTGCCCGATACGTGTCCCTGAAGGTGATCTGAATGGCGCCACGCCCGCGGAACCGCCAGCCGTCGCCGGAGGCCTCGTCGCCGTTCCCGAACCTGCCGGAATATACGAACCCAGCTATGGCCTCGGGCCGCCGCGCCAGAGACTCCGCCAGCCTCTTGCCGGCGAGCTTGGTTGCCACGGTGCCCTTCCGCCCGTAGCCGAACCGCGCCGGCCACGTGGCGATCAACCCGTTGGCGCCGTAGTTCAGGTTCTCGACCAGGCGCTGAAGCTCGCCGCTCTCCTCCGCGACCTGCGCCAGGAATGCCGTCAACCGGAGCCGCGAGTCGAGCTCGAAGCGCTCGGCGGTCTCACGGATGGGCTCGACGAACAGGGCTGCCCGCTCAGCCTTCAACGTCGGCATGATGGCGCGCAGCTTCTCGACGGAGATCTCGATCATGGTGCGGATAATACCCGAACTCACGCCTTGATCTTGCGCCTATCCAGGGCTTGACATGCCTAGGCGTAGCGTGCCATGATGCCTTTGCTGAACGGGCGGACTGAACATTCCCGCCGCGAGCGGGTTATAGAACGCGAGCCGCCGATGATCGGACGGCTTGGAATGCGGGGAAACCCGGAAGGAATGGAACGCCATGAGCAGCAAGGGAAAGCGCGCGAACCGTTTGATCGAAGAGTACGTCGAGCTGACCGAACTCGCGAACGATTGCGGCATCAACTACCAAGAGCAGATGCGAGTCCGAGCCATCCGCGCCGAGTTGCAAGAGTTGGCCGGGAGCGGAAAGCCATCCTGGGATCACGACGGTTCGCCGTTCGTCAACGGTCCGGGCTGGGAGTTGACCGTCAGCTGGGCGACAGGCGGGCCGGACGGGCCGGACGTCACTTGGTACAAGGAACTGTACCAGGCGCGGGCCGCGCTGGCGTTGCTCGCGCACGGAGAGGTGAGCAGCCGCGGGATGTCCGCGGATCTCACGCCCGATGGAGCGCAGCTTGGATCTCGTGCGTGGATCGAGCGGGCGAACGGGTAGCCGGCGACTCACGGTCGGCCTGGAAGTCTCGATTCCAGGCCGGACGCGAGCTTCCGATGAACGGACTCGAAAACAAGAAACCGCCGCCAAATAAAGGCGGCAGATCGGAAAACGTCATGAGAACCGCACAGAAAGAGTTGGCCCCGGCCGGATCGAGGCGAGTCGAGCGCACCTCGTACGCTGCGTACGAAGTCCGCCGGAAGGTGGAGGACGTCATATCCGCCATGTCCAAAATCCCTGCTCACCACCAGTGGCTCCGGCGCCTTGAAATCCCAGATCCGGACATGGTGCATCTCGGCCCGAACGCCCCGCAAAGCTCCACGGAAGGTCGGTACCACCTCCTCTATTCGGGCGGGGTGAAGGTGAAGGGCCGAGTCGCGTACGGCTCCGGTCACTACGGGATGTGGGTTTCGGTCCTCTCGATCTCGATCAAGGTCGAGGCGGAGGATGATCTCCTGGAGGGGCTCCGTCGATCCCCCGGCGCGGCGGGGATGGATGTCGCGACTTGGCAGCAGATCTGGCCGTGCCCGGCGTCCGCCGCGACCGCTGAGGCGGTCGCCGTACCGGGACCGTTTCTGAACGGCCTGCGCGCGGAGTATTTCCGTGACCTTCTCGCGGCCGGCGGATGCACCATCGTAGCCGCAGCTCCGAAGGGCGGCAGCTACGACTCGGCGACGTGGTACCGAGACCAGTGGACCGCCGACGCCGCGTGGGAGAGTCTCCGCGCCTGCTACGCTCATGCCGGGTGCGTTCAGGCGCCGGACGAGCGTGACGAAACCGGCGTTCGGCGAATGGTGACTCAACCGTGGCTCGACCGCGTGCCGAGCGACCCCGGGACGTTCACGGTGGCATGGATGCAGCCTGGAGCATAGGCGTGGCGGCTGGCGGTAGGCGCCCCTTCGGGGGCGTTCTCCGCGAGTCGCTCCGAATAGACGGGGCGCGAAGGAGGCCGATGAAGAAGTCACCGAAGATGAGGCTGTCCAAGGAAACCCTGGTCAACCTGACCGGGGTGCGGGGAAGCGAAGAGGACCCCATCGACAAACGTCCGTCGACCAGCTACTACTGCACGGAGTGGTCTCCCTGCGGCGGTGGCGGCACTGGCGGTGGCAACGGCAGCGGGGTCGTTTGCGGCACAGGCTACAGCTGCTACCTCCACTGAGGGCCGAGACGGCCCGGAAAGAACGCGCCATGAGCGATGTAACGCCCGGTACCAGTCCCCGCTGCGCCTGCGGATGCGTAGCCGTCCCCGATCGAGGACCATGCAGCACCCCCTGCAAGGGCGCCAACGGCCGGTGCGTCTATTGCGATCACGCACTGGGGTGCCACAAGAAAAAGCGCTGGCAGAAAGAGCGCCGGTAGAACGCCGAGGATGCACAAGTCACCCGGGCACCGCCGTCGCTGGGTGCCCAAAGCCAGGAGAAGAACGATGAAGAAGAAGCTCACCCTGAAGCGCGACATTCTCGTGCTCACCACCGAGACGCTCCGAAACCTGCGGGCCAGCGGATTGGAGGACGAGAGCAACCCGTGCAACGTCGACCACCCGTACACGACCAACTACAGCACGACTTGCCCGTACTAGAGGCGACGGCCCGGAGCGATCCTGGCCATTTCATCCCTGATCAGGACGGAGGGAATATGCCGACAGAACCCAAGCGCCGCGAGCGATCCGGCGTCTACGTCAGCCTCACCGAAGAACAACGGTCCGCGCTCCGGGCCATGGCGGCGGGGCAGTTGCGGACCATCACGGCGGTGATCGCTGCGGCCCTCTGGCCTCCGGATGGGGTGCCGCCGAAGCCCTAGACGGGCTAGCCCTCAGGCGGTGCGTCGACCTGAAGCGCCGCCCGAACCTGGGGAACGGCCCGCGCGGAGTCGATCCCGCGGCGGAAGTAGTAGGCGATCAGGCCCCCGAGAATCAGATTCAGAGCGTCGCGCCCGTCCGGCGGCACCTCGATCTCGAACCAGCTCTTGAGCCCGATGATCAGAAGGTTCACGAGGACGGTCACCAGGACCGACACGTGCGTCATGGAGAGGCGGGGGCCGTTCGGGCCGATGGCTTGCAAGAGCTTCATGGGTTCGCTTCCTCTTTTTCAGCCTCGTTTGAGGAAAAGTGTAGCACTCGGGCGGTCTCCTTTCGGCGGCTTTCATTTGGCGACGTAGGCGGCGATGCTCAGGGCAGCGATGATCAGGCCGACTACCCAGCCGATCCACTCCCGGCCGGCCACAACGCCGCCCCTTGCCCCGGCGCTCGCCGCCCGCGAGCTGGTCAGGCTCTCGACCGCTTCGGCGAGCCTTGCGATCATCGGGTCGGCCTGGCTCGCTTTCCCCTGGCCCTCGTATTGAACTCTTTCGAGCGCGGCAAGCCTTTGCTCAACCCCCAGCATGGTCGTCGCGGTCTGCGCCGCCAGCGTATTGGCCTTGGTGTCCACCATCGCGCGGAGCGTCTCGGACGTTGCGTTGTTCGTGCGCTCGACCGTCAGGATCGCCGCCTGTTGCCGCTCGGCCGCAACGGTTTGGTTTCCCACGTCGACCCGCCTGATCGCATCGAGTCGAGCGGTTTCGAGGACGCGGATCTCCCGGTCGTGATCGGCCCTGATCTGAGCGGTTTCCTTCAGGTGCGAGACCTGAGCCTCGAACAGGCGATTCTGCGCGTCCCGGAGATCGTCGAGCCGCTTCGAGTTCGCCTCAGTCAGATCCTTGACGTTCTCGGTCGGGTCGACCTGAAAGGGCTGCGCGGGCGTATTCACGGGTCGGGATTCTAGCAAGTTCCGGCGTAGAATTCCCGACCATGAGTCTGTTCGGCCGAGTCGCCCGCGCGCTGGTCCTGGTCGTCCTGGTGGCGTGGGTCGCCGGGCTTGCTTGCCCGGCGATTGTCGATTGGGTGAGGATGCGGTAATTACAGCGCTTCGGCGGGTTCCGCGAGAATCTGCCAGATCTCTTGGGTAAACACGCCGTCCGCCTGAAGATCCTTGCAGATCTTCGCCAGGCTGTCGGCCTTTCGCGTGCCAACGCGGCGACCGGTGTAGACCCGCAGATCGAGGTCCACCATTCGCTGAAGATATCCGTCCGACTTCTCGGCCGTGATCATGGGGCCGCGCACCAGCGGGGAGACGAGAACCTCGCGCAACGAAGCGTCCACCGCCGCGCGCATGTTGTCGATGATGACCTTGCAAGCCGCTCCGGCCATGACTATTTCCATCCTCTCTCTGCGAGTTTCTCGCGCGTGGTCCTGATCCAAGCATCCTGCTCGGTGGCGCGAGTCTTCATATCTAGGAGGTTCGTGTCAATGCGCTGAAGAGTCCCGTTCACTTCGATCAGCGTCGTCTGCATTTTCCCTAACGTCTCCCGCAGCTCACCGATGTCCTTCTCGTTTCTCGCAAGCCGCAGTTCCGTTGTCGCCCGCTGGGTCTCGAAGACTCCCCAGTATCGTCCGGCCCCCAGAAGAGCCACCGCTATCACGAAGCCGGTGCCGAGCTTGACGGCGACCTTGGTGCTTTCGGTGACCTCACCCATCCTGGCTCTCCCTGCCGCGACAATGGCGGCGATACGATGCCCGGCGATCGGGCGGTCCATTACAGTCATCGGGCGGGCGCCCTACTCGGGATCGCAGGGCTTGCCGTTTTGGAGGTGCTGCACCAGGTCATCGAGCACGGCGGTCATCGTGTCGATCGCGGCGTTGATCTCTTCCGGGGTGGGCGATTCGATGCACAGGGCGGGGGTCACATTGTCGGCGCGGTGCGCCTCGTTGATCGCGGATTCGGCGGCGTCCTTCAGGATCTGGAGCTTGGCGGTGTAGTCGCTTCCGTGGAACATGGGTCAGTTCTCCCTTCGTAATTTGTTTAGCATGGAGCGTACACCCTACCAGGTGCGCGGCGAGCGCAGAAGCGGGCCGCAGTCGGCGCACGAAAGCTCGCGAACTCGCGCCTGAGAATCTTGCAAGGTGCGAGAATGCGGGCTTGACACTTGGCGCGCGGTGTGGTATCTTCCTGAAAGATCGCAGCGCGCTGACGCACTCGATCTAGACCCGGAGCCTATCCGCCAATGCGTACCGTCCGCCTTCTGTCCCTTCTTCTCGCCCTCGGCCTGTTCTTCCCGGCGCTGATTCGCGCCGACGTCCAGGGGATCGCATACGGATACCCAATGCAAGTGACCCTGAACTTCGATGGGGAGGGCGGCTGTCGCATGCTCTTGTTCTACGACCGCGAGAACCTGATCGATTTCGCGGCCGGCGACCTTGCGGAGAGCTGCGCCAAGGTCGACACGGGGTTGGTCTGGACGACGGTCTACGTAGAAGACGCTTTGCCCCTGTACGTATCGCTCGCCGGTCACTTCACGGCGGTGAGCCTGGCGACCCAGCCGTAGGGCAGGCATCAGAACTCCATCACCCAGTCACTTTCAACAGGGACGTCGGGCCAATAGAGCGCGGTCAGCCGCCTGACCGCGCCAGTCCCCGGAGACGCCGGGATGCTGACTGAGGCGGCCGAGTTGTTGATCGTCCCGGTGCTGGAGATGGCAAGAGTCACGGTTGCGCTGCCCACGTTCTGAATGAGCACTCGGTAACCCGAGATGTCGTTGTCCGCTGGCGGTAGGGTGAGCGTCATCCCTGACGTCGGCTTGCACCGGAGCATCAACTCTCCGCCCGCCGCCTTGATCTCCTCGATGTCGATCGTAACGGTGGCAATGATCAGGTCCCGGGACACCGCCCGTCCGACGGCCTCGGCCGAAATACTGACCCAGGACAGCGCGGGCGTGGCGCGGTAGCGAGTGCCGTCGCCCACCTTCATTGCCAAAGTTCCAAAGTCCACGACCTCGAACGACCACGACGACGCACCGCGAGTCGCGAGAGTCCCAGGCTGGCCGGAGAAGTCCCCGGTTGGCGCGTCGTTCACGGCGTAGATGTGACCCGTCGTCGGCGCGCCCGGAGGATCGTTCACGACGCCCTGAACGACGACCTGCCGGGGGACTTCGATCGCCGTCCGAATGGCCGGTAGCGTAGTGACGCCGGTCCCGCCATCGGCCACGCCTACCGGCGGCCCGACCACCGTCGTGGCGCTCGACAGGATCAAAATCTCCCAGGTCGAGAACGTTCCTCCGCCGAAGGCTCCGTCGACGGTAACCGTGATCGTCGATCCGGAAGCGTCGGCCGCCAGCACTCCGGTCAAGTAGTTGTTCAGCGGGTCGGCGGTCGCCTTGATGTAGACCGGATCGCCCGCGGTCCAAGCGCGGGCCGCGTCAAGCACGAACACCTTCGCTCCGGTTCCGATCGCGACCGAGCTGGCCGAAGTCCCGCGATGCGCGTTGATCCCTCGCCTGCCGATCGCCCGGAAGAGGGAAATCGCATTGTCGGGGAACACCTCGGCGATGGCTTCGTTGGCCGCTGCGTCGTCCTCCGCGAGGATGAAGTCCAGAATGGTGTCGCCAATGTCGGGCATTTTCGCTTACGCCTCCGTCAGTGTGAATTCATCCGTCAGCCGCTCGTGCATCGCTTTCGACAGCGCTTGCCCGCCGTCGTCGAGCTGCCACAAGCCAGCTTGCCGGTAGTAGTAGCGGCGCTTCAGCGGCTCGGCCCAAGCGAACAGAAGCGCGAGGTCGCCGAGGTCCGTTTGCCAATCTCCCAGAATGCGGTCCCATGCCTCTTGGTCGCGGAGCCAATTCAGGGAGAATGAGAACTGTCGCCCCGTCGCCTGGCGCCTGCCGGTCAGAGAATTGCCGACCGTGCGCCGCTTGACCGTGCGGGAGATGGGCACCATGTTCCAACCGAGCGGGATGTTCACGATCGGCCGGAAGCTTTTCCCGACCTGCGCCACGGCCGCCTGAATGTAGGTGAAGCCATTCCCGTTCACGCCGCGCGAGACATCGAATCGGAGCTTGACGTACCGGATGCCGGAATAGATCTGGTCGGCCAGGTGGAACACTTCCAGGCGATTGAGATCCTGAAGCGCGTCGAGCTTGCGCGTCGGCGGTCCGAGGCTCCAGAGCAGATCGTACCAGCCGAAATCGGTGAGCGCAGCGCGTACGATGGGGTCCCGCCAGCCACTCGCGTAGGCGGCCGTCGTGAGAGCCGGATCGCCGCGGTAAAACTCGACCGCCCAGGGCTCGCGCAGGTTGCTCCGCGGGAAACCCACAAAGTCGATCGAACGCGGCGAGTCCAACATGATGACGATCGAAATCTCGCCGCTCACGATCTGCCCCACCGGGCCGGAACGCCACGGCAGGTCCAGCGCCTCGGTGAGCAGGTTGTCCGCCGAGACATCGCGGAAGGCTCCCGCGCTGGCGCCCGTCGAAGTCACCGAATGGATCGAGCCGCCGAGTCGCGAGAGCGCCCAATTCTCCCAGCAGAAGAGCGCCCCACCCGGCGAGAGCGAAGCGGGGGAGTCGGCAACCAGGCTCTGCGCGATGCTCAAACCAGGGCCTCCAGCGCCACCAAGTCCGACGACGAATCGATGCCCGAGGTCATGATGCGCGCGAGTGTACCGGAGGGGAGCTGTAGCGTGTGGTCCGGGTGCTCGATCTCGTAGACCGAGCCCGGCAGGATCATCAACGCGCCGAGCCCGCTGTTCTCGACGCTGTACCAGCGCCGCTCTTCCAGGTACAGGGGCGCCGCGAGCTCCAGCCAGCGCAAGGCGTCCGCTCGGGCGACCAGGAACGTCTCGAAGGGCTCCAGCCGCACCTCGGCCAGCGGGAACTTCCGGAGCACGGCGGGCGTTGCCGTCTTCGGCTCGAAGCGCCAAGAGTTGGCGTGCCGGTCCCGGTCCGTATTCGTGAGCGAGCCGGCCATCGATCCCCGGTCCACGGTCTGCCAGGTGCGCCCCCACGCGACGGTGATCTGCCGGAACGGGTCCGTGAATTCGAGCGGGGAGATTGAGACGTTGGTGCCCGGCGTGATCAGGCCGACCACTTCGGCGGCGGTCGGCGGCTGGAGCGTCCCGGTGGCGAAGGTGCCGTCCGGCCGCTCCAAGAGCCAGGCGACCGCGGAGAGCGCGAGCTGCGCGGCGAACTGCCGCCCGGTCGAAGCGTCCCCGGCAGCCACCGGGAACGCCACGGGCGGGTCCCAGACGAGCGCCGAGGTGTCGACCGGGGCGTTGAGCACGTAGGCCAGCGCCTCGCTGTAGAGAGCCAGCCCGGACGTGCCGGAGCGGTATTTCCACCAGGCGGTCAGGCTGCCCTGGACCGGTACCGGCGTCGCGATTGTGGAACTCGCCAGGTCGTAGGTGTACTGCCGGTCGGCTTCCGAGGTCCGGATCATGGCGCCCGGCGGGGCGGTCTCGTTGACCACCGTTGCAACAAGGCCGAGGCTGAGTCCGTCCGCCGCCACGTAGGCCACCTCGACAGTCGAAAGATCGTTGAGTGCGGTCCCGGTAACGTCGACAAACTGCCCGGCCCGGGCCGGATCGACGGTTTGCGTGGGAATCAGCCGGTGCGCAGTGAGACCGCCGGTCAGCGTGACGACGTTCGGCGCGGTGAAAACGATGTCGCCGCTGTTGGCCGCCAAGAGGGTTTCGTCGGGCGCCATGGGAGCGGCGTCCAGGAAGACGCGGAGAACGTCCTCGGTCGCCCCGGCCGGCCCCGCCAGATAGGTCCCGCGCGGGCTGTCGACCAGCGGCAGCGCGACCCCGAAAGCGGAGCCCCAGCCGTCCGGCTTGGTCTGCCCGATCGGCCCGCCGCCGAACGTTACCGGGTCGTCGCCGTCGAGCGAGGCGACCCACGTGAGGTTCTGGCCCCCCCCAAACGGCAAGTTCAGAACTCCCTTTGCGCCGTAAGCGGTGGTGCCCCCGGCGTCGTCGAATTGCCAGGCTTCCACCAGCGCCGCGTCGGCCAAGTCCGGAGCAGGCGAGAAGATCCGCGCCGCAAGTTCGTCGAGCCCGTAGGCGACGTCCGAGATCCGAACCTCCCAAAGCGCGGCCCCGGCCGCCGAGCCCGCGCCGAGCCGAAGCACGGCCGAGCCGGTGTCGTTGATCGCGCCGGAGAGCGCGCCGGAGACCACCTCGGCGAAGTCATCCGGAATCGTGCCGTAAAGGAGCCGGACCGTTGGCGTGGCCGGAGTGTCGCCAGGGTCTACGACCAAAGCGAAGAAGCGCGGCCGGCCGGCTTCCGGAACGACCACCCCCGCTGCCGAGGCGACCTCGTCGAGCACGGTCATGCCGCTCAAGAGCTGCATTCGAAGCGAGCCATCGGCGAGAAGCGCGAGCGTGAACCGGCCGTCTTGGTCCCACAGAAACATCTCGCTTGCCGGCAGGGCGGGGATGACCCCTACCCATTCGATCGTCCGCGCGCCGCCGGTCAGGAGCGGGGCGTCGTCCGCAGCTTCGAGCCAGGACGCGTTGTCGTCGATCCGGAGCGCGCCGCCGAACCCGCGGAACGTGTCGGTCACCAGCGGCAGATCCGCCCGGCGCTTCGGCCCACGGATGCTGATCTCCCAGGAGCTGTCCTCGCTGCCGCGGCGAAACTTCGACACCAGGCCGGCGAACAACGGCTCGAATTCGGCGAGCGGGAAGCGTCGCCCATCGGCGCCGACCTTGCCGCCGGCCCGGATGTCGATCTCCGCCGCGCTCCAATCGTAGTCCGGCCACGTCGCGAACTCTTGCCGGGAGTCGTCGACAAGTAAGGTTCCGAAGCTGGTCGCGCCCGCCCCGGCGAGGAGCTGCCCCGGCTGAGTGAGCCGCAGCTCCAGATTCCAGCCGCGGAGCAACCGTTCGAGGTACGGCGCATTGGGAGGGCTGTCCGTAGGCTCGCTCAGGATGCCGCCGCTCTGCGTCGTAAGCAGAACCAGGACCGTTTCGCCGGTCTCTCGGTTCCGGGGACGGATTCGCACCGCCAGCTCGACTTGCGCCGAGCGATCGACCCGCAGGAGATCCGAGAGGGCGGTCATCCCTTGCCCGCCTCGCGCCACTTCCGCAGCTCTGCTCGCGTGGCCCGCTGCTCGACCAGAAGGTCTGCCATCAGGAGCTTGATGTCGTCGAGCGTGTCCGTTTCGGCGTTGGCACGGCGCGTATCGGCCGCCTCCTTGGCCGGTTTGGACCTCGCGTGCTCTGCGATGGCCGTAAGCGCCTCTTCGAGAACTCCGCCGCCCTCGGCCGGCTTACGCAGTCCGGTTCGCGGCAGCGTCGAGAGCGACCGCGCAAAATCGATCTCCGGGCTGAACCCAGCGACCGGCGTTGCGCCCCGCTGCGGCGCCTCGCGGATTCCGAGCAGACCCAGCGCCGCAGCCGAGGGCTTGGCGGTCGAGCCGGTGACCGCGGCAAGCAGCGGCCCCGCGCCGCCCGTGAGTGCCCCATAGATCCCTTCGAGGTACCGATTGCTGATGTCCACGCGGGTCGCCACCGGGTCCATGGCCTCGGTCATGCCGTCGATGATCGAGCCGGCCCGAAGGATTTCGTCGATCACGCGGTTCGAGCCGACCCCTTGGCCGAGGAAGGCCAGAGACTCTTCCCGGTAGCGTTGGCCGGCCGCGCCGAGTTGAGACGCCGCCTCGATGTCCCCGCCCTGCGCCCGCGCGAGCAGGGACCGGAACTCCGCCTGTGCCTGGGAATATCGAAGCTGCGAGCTGACGCGCGGGTCATTCGCCCGCAGATCGTCGACCAGGTCGCGCAGGTCCGACGTCGCCTCCCGCCACAGGTTCGCGAACGCCCGGCGCTCCGCATCCGCCAGGCGAGCGAACTGCTCGGCGCTGGCGCCGATGGTGATGAAGCTCTGCCGGATGTCGTCGAACCGCTCGGTCAGCTCTCGGCTCTCGCGAATCAGGTCCGATTCGCCCAGGTCTTCAAAGTCGGCGAGAGCGTTGTCGACGAAGTTGCCGACCGCGGCCTGGTACGCGGCGGACAGCCGCTCCAACTCGGGAATCAGCGACGTGCCGGTGATCGCGGAAAGGCGCGCCGCTTCGGCCGTCAGGTTGGCGAACCGGTCTCGCAGGTCGGTCGCCTCGCGATTGAACGGGCCGAGGGCGCTCACGGTCCATTCGCGGATCTGGTCTTCCAGCTCCTTGCGGAATTCTTCCAGGGACTCGAAGGGGTTGACGTTCGTGCCGCCGGAGCCGCTGCCCGTGTTGGTGTCGGGCGGAGCGGTCTGCCGGAACGGGTCCCAGTTCGCCCCGCCAGGGAGGTTGGCCGCGTTGTCGTCGATCCACTTGAACGCCGCGTCCAGTACCCCTAGCTGCGCATCGGTCAGGAAGCCGAGCGCCTTCAGCACTTCGTACTGCGCCCGATACTGCATCATCTGGAGCTGGAACGTCACGATCTCCTGCGCGCGGAGAAGATCCTGCCGAACCTTGTCGTCCGTGATCAGGCCCGCGAGGTTGCCAGCCAACTCGGCAAATCCCTGCTGCGAAAGGAACCGAAGGTGCCGCTCCTCGGCGTCGGTGATGCGCTTCAGGCCCTTGGCGATTCGCTCCGCCCCCCAGCCCATCTCTTTGGCCGTCTTCTCGAAATCCTCCCGGAGCTTGTCGGCGTTGTCCTGGACGTCGAGCACGGCGTCCGTGAACCCGGACTGCTTGAAAGGGTTCTTTTCGAAATCCTTGATCCGCCCGTAGAGAGCTTCGGTGGTCTGCTTGCGCAGAAGGGCGATCTCTTCGCGTCGCCGCCGGTTGATCTCGTCCAGTTCGTGCGCGTTGCCGCGGGCCAGCTTCTCGGCTTCGTCCCAGCGGTCGTTGATCTCGCGCATCCGCTGCTCGAAGTCAGAGAGCTTCGAGAGGTCGAACTGCTTGAAGATGTCGTGCAAAGTCTTCAGGTCGTCGGCGCGCGACGGCCCGCCGGTTCCGCCGCCGCCCCGCGGGATGATCTCCGTCGGATCGATGAACGGGATCGCGTCGAGCGCGATCTGCAAAGCCTGCAAGGCCGCGAGCTGGGCGTTCAGCGCTTCAAGTTGCGCGTTCGCCGCGCCGGTCATCACGGAAGCGGTCGTGAGAGCGACCTGCCCGGTGACGATCATCGAGTTGGCGAACACGAGGACCGCCTGCGAAGGCCCGCCAGCAGCGTTGCCCGGGTCGCCTGAAGCCCGCCCCGGAGCCCCGCCGGAACCGCCTCGGCCCTGCTGTACCTGCGCCAGCGCGATGCGCGCCTTGATCTCTAGGATGGTCAGCGCGAGGCTCGTGCGCCGAACCTGAAGCTCGGCATTCCACATCACGCCCTGCGCCTGTCGCAGTTGAAGATCCTGAGCCGCGGTGCGCTCCTGACCGGTGAGCGCGTCGCGGGAGCTTTGCCAGGCCAAAAGCTCGGCCGCTTGGAGGTTGGCGAACCCCTCGATCACGGCCGGGGTGATGCTGTTTAGCGAGACCAGCGCTTCGCGCAGCTCGTCCAGGTGGGCGGTCGTCGCTCGCACCTGCACTACCGCGTCAGGCACGCCGAGGTTGGCGATCTCCGCGAAGAGGGCGATTTCCTTTTGGAACCCTTCGACGGTGGTCTGCAAGCTCTTTTGGATCGCCTCTTTGACGAGCGGGGACAGGCCGCGCGTCTCGCTGTTCTTGAGGGCGGTGATGGCAGCAAATTCCAGTGCCGCTTCGATGTCGTTGCCGAAGTCGGCGAGTACCTCTCCGGCGAGCTTCACGTAATAGGATTTGTTCTTGCCTTGCCCGCGGGAGCCGACGGTCACGTCTTTTTGCAGGCTCACAAACTCGCCGCCGACGCTCTTTACGAACGAGCGGATTCCGTCCATGAATTCGGACATGGCGCCGAGCAGCGAGTTCACGCTATTCTTTGAACCGAGCGTCGATACGGCGCCGTGGCCGCTCACCGTCAGCTCGGCCCATTCGCGGCGGTGCGAGCGGATCCAAGAGCTGACGCCGAAATAGATCACGGCGAACACGGCCACGGTGCCCAACGCGGCCGCTCCGGCGCCTGCGCCAGCACCGGCAGTTCCACCGCCAGCACCGGTCGCGCCACCGACGCCATCGACGATATTGCCGCCGTTCTGGGTTGGGCCGTACTTGCCGTCTGCCGCGTTTCGGATCGCCGCCTGCTGTAGCGTGACCGCCGTCTTCGCTAGCTCGGTCTTCACCCAGATCGCGAGCTGCTTCACACCGAGCACGATCCATTCTGAGAGGATCTGCGCGAGCGCGTCCTTGCCGACGTCGAGCAGGCCGTCCCACAGATCTTCGAGGTTGGCTTCGCCGTCCAGAATCCCGCGCACGAAGGAACCCAGCGCGTAGGTCACCCCGTCGCCGAAGTTCTGCGCGGCATCCTTGGCGATCGAGCCGAAGGTGCGGGTCTCTTTGTTCAGCTCTTGCACGCCGATGCCGCTCTCGCGGATCTCTTCGTTGAGCCGCTCCCAGGAGTCGCCGTTCTTCAAAAGCGTCGAGTCGTCGAAGGCGGGCGCGATCGAGACGGTGACGCCGTCGACCGGCGGGAACAGGTCGGCCCAAATCTTCTGAGCGTCGGCCGCCTTAAGCTTCGCGAGGTCGGCGAGAATCTTCGTGATCGCGTCCGCGTGGTCCTTGGCGAGTTGCTTCAGGACGACCGACGCCTCGGATTCGGTAAAGATTCGCTCCGTCACGCCCCTAGCGATATCGGCCTGGGTTTCGGCATACTTTCGATTCTCGGCGCCGAGTGGGTCTTGGGCGTCCTTCAGTGCGCGAAGGCTCGCCGCCAGTCGGTCGTGCTCGGCTTGGGCTTTCTTGGCCGCGGCGCTCGCCTTGTCGGTGCCGGTGGCGAAGTTGACCGCGGCGGCGGCGGCCTGCTCGGCGGGCGCCTTGTAGCCGTGCGTCTTCTTCGTCAGATCGCTGATATTTTTTTCCAGCAAGACCGCAGTGTCCCGGTGGAACGTCCACGCGGTACCGACATCCGAGGCCCGCTCCTTGACGCCGGCCAGTTCTCCGCTGAGCCGCGCGAACTCAACGGTCAGGTCCGCCACTTCCTCTTTCTCAAGGTTCTGGCTAGCCCTGAGCGCGATGTTTTCATCGATCTGCTTTTCCAGAGCCAAGCGCTTGCCGGCCAGAACATACAGTTCGGAGCTGGTCTCTTGCGCCGCCTTCTGTTGCGCCTTCAGCGCGGGAATCTCTTCGTAGAGTTTCTCGACGTATTGACCTTGGGCCGCAGACAAGAGGCGCAGTTGGATCGCTTTTCCTTGCGGCGAATTCTCCGCCACGCCCGCTTTCAAAAGCTCCTTTTGAAGCTCGATCGCCCGCTTGTTCGTATCCATGAGGTCGGAGACTTCGATCCGGATTTTGTTCGCCTCTTGCCCGATCTTCTGAACGGCGTTGACCATGCGCACCGAAGCATCCTCGGCGTCTTGGCCGAACTGCTTGACCGCGGAGTTGGCAATCAGGAGCGCGCCGACGACGGCCGCCAATCCGACCGCCATAGCCGTCAAGGATGTCGAGAAGAAGGCGGCCTCGGTGGCGGCAGCCTTCTGCGCGGTGGCTAGCTCAGTCGCGGCGACAGCTTGTGCCTGTTCGGCCAAAGCAGCTTCTCCGGCAGCGAGAGCCGACGCCTCGGTCGCCAGGGTCGAACTGACTGTGGCCGCCTCGTAGGCGACGAGCTTTGCGCCCGCCGCAGCCGTGGCCTCTCCGCAGAAAGAGATGGTGTTTCCGAGATAGAAAGTGCTTGCTTGTGCGGCCTTCTGCGCGACGGTCAACTCCACGGCAGCGGCGGACTGAAGTTGGCCGGCGACAGCCGCGCGCCCGGCCGCCAGAGTGGCGGCCTCCGTAGTGATTGTCGCGCGGATATTGGCGGACTCGTAAAGCAACATCTTCTCGGCGACCAAAGCGTTCGCACCAGCAGAAAGCACGCGCGCCGTCGTGTTCGCTCCAGTGGCCGCAGTATCGGCTGCCGTGGCGGCGGTCGCAGCCAGGAGTCTCGTGACCAGCACGGCCAAGCCACTGACTGCTTCCGCAATCCATTGCGCTACTTTCAGCGTCAGCCAGGCCAAGGTGGCGTCGCGAATCAAGCGCAGGTTGGAGATCAGAAACACAATGAAAGGCTTCGCCAGTTCGATCCCGGCCGCGATTTCCTCCCCCACCTTCCGACCGAGCGAAACCGCGTCGCCGCCCAAGGAATCCTTGATCGCGTCGCCGACGTCCAACACGGCCCCGAGCACCGGCCCGCCAAGCTCCTGCTGGAAGAGCGCCCAACCGGCCCGCGCCTGCTCGGCCCGGAACGCGGGGTTGTCTTGCAGCTCCAAGAACTTCCGGTGCATGGCGCCGGTCGAGTTCGTGATGTTGTCCTGAATTCCCGCAAACTGCTCGCCCTGCGAGCCGGCGGTCGCCAGGACGCCTGTCAGCGCTCGAATGTTAGGGAACACGGCTGAAAGCGCGTCTTCATTCCCCTTGAACAGCTTCAGGAGGTCAACGAGCCCTTTCGCGAGACCTTTCTCTGTGATCTCCTTGCGGAGGTCGGCCATCGAGAGACCGATCGTCGCCAGGGCCTCTGTTTGCTGTTTCTCAGGGCCAAGCATGCTGTTGAGGGTGGCCCGCAACGCCGTGGACGCTTCGTTGGCGTCACCCCCGAGCCGAGTGAAGGTCGCCATGAAACCACCAACCTCAGCAAAGCCAACGCCGAGTTGCGCCGCGATCGGAATGACGCGACTGAGGGCGGGCGCCAAGGTGTCGGCTTCGGCTGCCCCCTCGATCACGGTCTGAAGAAGGATGTCGGTCGCTTTGCCGGCCGAGAGCACCTCCGGGCCATAGGCGTTCATCGCGGCCGTGACGGCCTGCGCGATCACGTCGACGCGGCCGAGTCCGATCGCTGCGGCTTGGCTCGAAGACGTGACGACGTCCATGGCCTCGGCGCCTCGCTGCCCCGCCGAGGTAACCCGCAAAATAGAGGCGGACAGCTCGTTCGGCGCCCGGCCGGTCTCGGTCACCAGGCTCTTGAGCGCTCCTTCCCAGCCCTGAACGGTTTCACGTGAAACGTCGGCGAGGGTGCTCACTTGAAGCATTGAGCGCGACCAGTCCTCGGCCGCCTGCGAGCCGGTACGGATGATCGCGATCGCTTGCCCCATGCCGACATAGGCGGTGACCGTGGCGATGACCCCGGAGGCCAGCTTGCCCATGCTCGCGGTCGAGCGATTGGAGGCATCGGTGACCTGCTCGGTGGCGCTCTTGTATTGGTGCGCCGAGGCGGTCGCTCGGTCCGCGCTGGTACTGACGGCGCCGAGCTGGCCGGCTGCCCCCCGGCCGGCCGCGGTCCACGCCTCGGTGCTCTTGGCGGCCTTGCCGGCGCCGGTCGAATATGCCGCAGCGGAGCTGCCGCCCTTCGTCCAGCCTTGCACCAGGCCAGCGACGGAGGACGTGGCGGTCTTCGTGGTCGAGGCGTAGGTGCTCGACGTCTTGCCGAGGCCGGCGAGTTCGCGTTGCGCCCGATTGGCGGCGGCGGCCGAGGCGTCGACGTGCTTTTGCAAGAGCGCGGCTTCCGCCGCGCCCGCGCCCGTGTCGAGCCCCATCCGCAGGTTGTATTGCCGGTCTTCCGCCATTACTCGTCGTCGAGACCTTCGAACGCTCCCTCGTTGCGGCCGATCGCCATCATGGCGAGCACGCCCCCGGCGATCCGCGAGGCGTCCGGGTTGTCGGCCGACCCGTACTCCCGCTCCAGCACGTAATCGAGTTCGCGCGGGGCGACGAAACCGTTCTCGTTGCGCGCCCCGGCGAGCCTCGAATCCAGCTCAATCCAGGCGATCATTTCGCGGTCGAGAGGGACGGGCTCGTGCTCCTTCTCGACCGGTTTGCCCTCGGCGATCAAGCCCTCGATCGCTTTACGATCCGCGTCCTTCAGCCGGGCTAGTCGAGCTCCCCGGCAACTCCATGCACGAAGTCTTCCCCCAGGCGAGCGACCTCCTCGTCGCTCTTCTTTTGGAGGTTGAAGCCAGCGGTGAACGCCTGGTTCACCAGCTCGATCGAGAGCGCGAGCATGATCCGCCAAATCGGGCGGATAGCCGCGGCGTCCTCGGCGCCCGTGAGGACGATCACGTGCCGTCCGTCGCGCTCCTGAACCTTGATGCCGGACTTCTTGGCCGCTTCCAGGAGTTGCGCGGCGACGGGCGGAAACGGCTTCAGATCGACCGGGCAAATGTTGATCCGGCCGCGCATGCCCACCGTGGCCGCGACCATGGTTTCTCGGTTCACGGTGATGTGTCCCGCGGCGGAGTACTTCCCGTCCTCATCGCGGATGCTTTCCTCGATTCTAACGTCGCGCTCCGCGGCCTGGGTTCGGTCGAGCACCGCCTTGACGTTCAGCGGCAGAACGCGGATTTCCAGGTCGCCGAAGCGATGGCCGAGGAAAACCCAAAGACCCTTCTTGCGCATGCCCTGCGCCAGTTCGGTCTCGAAGAAGTTGAAGCCAGCGGGAAGCGGGTTGTCCGGCGTAGCGAGGTGAGCGCTGCCGGGCGGAGGCTCGGGGTTGATCTGCGGAGTGGTGTCAGGAGTATCGCTGTCGTTCATCTAGGGTGCCTACCCTTTCCTTCAAGAGAGCTACGCGGCCGACCAGGGAGCGCACCTACCTCAGGGGAGAGGGAGCGCCCTCCCGTCCAGTCGAGCGGGGTAGGCACCGGAGCGCGCGAAAGGGGAGAGGGAACCCCCTCCCCCCGGAGACCGCGAAGCGTTGGTTGTTTCTGCAAAGAACCTGACCAGCGGAGCGCCCTACGGGGCGGAGATCTGCTGGAAGATGATCGTCTTGTGGGTGCTCGTGCCGCGGGTCATGAAGTTGATGGCCGAAGAGGTCCGGCTGTTCTTCGCGCCGCCCTTGGGCGCGTTGCGGTTCAGAAGCGCGTAGGGGATGTGTCGATAGAGGCGGTTCCCCGCCGGGTCGACGTAGCCCCACGCGATCGACTTGAGCGTGCCCTGCCGACCGAAGGCGGCGAGCGCGGCGGTGAGCGTGGCGCGGTGGTAGATCGAGAGCGATCCGGAGACCGAGATGTCGCCGAGGCCGACCTCTACGCGGGTCGGCGTGCCGGAGACGTCGTCGGCGCCGGAGGCGTTGCCGGTCAGGTCGAGCGAGAACTGCGTCAGGTTCAGGCCCGACAGCACGTAGCCGCCGCCGATCGCGAAGAAGCTCAGATCGTTGGCCGCGTTGATCACCGAGTTGTCGATCGCAGCGTTGGCGATCTCGGAGGCGATAGAGACCGTCGTCGCGGCTTCATCGGTGTAGTCGAGCCCCATGTAGCCGAAGTCCCGCGTGACGTTGCCCTTGCCGGAGAACGCCTCCTTGTAGGTGTTCCCCCGGCAGCCGTTGACGATCCAATAGCTGCCGCCCGGGAGATCCATCGCGTCGAGCTCGAAGTTGACCGAGCGGCCGGCGCTCGGCGGGCCGTTGCGCACCCACTGCCCGACCGAGAGGATGCCCGCCTTGGCGGCCTCGTCGAACAGCGGTCCGCCGAACAGGCCCGCGGTTCCCGACCCGTACGCCGGATCGACGTCGATCTTGGAGCCGTCGGCCGCGATGTCTTTGATCACGCGGTCGCCGCGGTTCTGGGCGTGAAGCGCAGCGCCGGTCAGGTTGAAGAAGATGCCCTTGAAATCGGCGGTCGCCAGGATGGCGTTGAAACTGCCAGCCGCGGCGACGACCGTCGGTCCGACCGAGCCGTCCTCGTGCGCTCCGGTCTGGTCGAAGGTGAACGTGGTGCTCACCGGAGCGACCTCGGCGATGTAGGTGGAGCGCAGCACGTCTTCCAGCTCTTTATCGTTGAGCAGGTAGACCAGCTCGGAGGGGATCTCGACCCCGGCCGCGCGCAGCCCCGCTCGGACGTCCAGGTCGTAGCCGGCGCCGGAGATGAGGTTGCTCTTGTTCTCCCCGCCTTCGGCCGTCATCGAGGCCCCGGTGTTGTAGACCCGGCCGCGCGCCGAGGTGGCGACCACGCCGGGCGTCACCTCGATCAACCGGGTGAGTCGCTGGGAGTCATTCTGGGCAAGGGTCGCCATGGGTTAGACCTCCTGAGTTCCGATCTGAAGAATGCGGGCGTGCGCGCGAACCTGCACGACGACGCCGCGGCGTAGCCAACTGGAATCTGTTGCAAGGGAGACGTCGCCGCGCACGGGGCGATCGGCGAGCTGCCGCACTTCAATGCGCGGCAATCCGGCTTCGAGCAGCGTCAGCCCGGTAAAGAGCCGCACGACCTCCGCGCGCCGGTTTTCTAGGATCTTGTCCGCGCCGCGCAGCCGGGCCGGCACCGCCAGCTCGACGGCGAACCGGAGCCAGAGGATGACGCCCGCGGTCGGTCGGCCGTCGCTGTCCGCTCCGGCGACGATGTTGTCGGCCTGGCTGTCGTAACCCTGAATCGTGACCAGGGCGTAGCCGACCGTGCCCGTCACCTCGGCCGGAGTCCACGGGGCGCAAGACGCCTCGGCGTCCGGC